>JBPCWO010000348.1:0-6130 GCA_051009475.1 Boseongicola sp. | reverse complement strand
CCCTGCAACTCAAGCCCAAAGGAGACATTGCGCAAGACGCTCGCCCACGGCAGCAAGGCAAAATCCTGAAACACGAAAGCGCGGTCAGGGCCGGGGCCAGTGACGACCTGCCCGTTGACCTCGACTTCGCCTGAACTCGGGTCAAGCAAACCAGCGATGATCTTCAGCAGCGTGGTCTTGCCGCAGCCCGACGGCCCCAAAAGCGATGTCAGTTGGCCGCGCGGGAACTCCAGGCTGAGGTCTTCCAACGCCTGAACCTCGCCGTAGTTTTTAAAGATATTGCGCGCCACGACCGCATTGTCGATCGGGGTTGCTTCGGCTTGCCCAAAAACGTCTTTAGTCTGAGACATAACCACGGTCGTTTCCTTTGAAGAGATAAAGCTCGATCTTTTCTAGTAAATTCAGGAACAGCACAGCCAAGAGGATGATCGAGAAGATCGCGGCATACATGCTTGGGTAATCGGCAATCGAACGGCTGTAGGTGATAATATCGCCAACACCGGTCGGCGTGATTTTCAACTCCGACAAGATCGCGCCAATGAAGCCCGCGGAGATCCCCAGACGCAGGCCAGCGAAAATCACTGGTGACGCGGCGGGAATGATTATTTTCAGGATCACATCCAGATCCGAACCCTGAAACGAGCGGGCCATTTCCTTCATGGAGACGGGTGTGTTTCGCACAGCACTTGACGTGTTCAACACGATCACAGGCATAGCCATGATGCAGACAACAAAGACCTTTGACGTCAGCCCGATGCCATATGCCATGACCAAAAGCGGGATCAATGCGGCAAGAGGTGCCGCCTGCATCACAATAAATATAGGCGAAAACAACCAGTCGAAGCGGTCGCTCAGACCCACCCAAAGGCCGATGGCGATGCCGAAAGTTGCCGAGATGGCGATGCCTACGATGAGCGGTTTCAGCGTTTCAGCGTAAGCGGCAAAAATCGTTCCATCCAATGTCATTCGAAACAACGCCGCCATCGATTCAATAAACGTAGGAAACGCATAGCTGACCGGCACTCGGCCCGAGATTTCCCATGCGCCGATCAATACGGCGGCGGACAGCAGTTTGAGCATCAAGGCGCGGTTTCTCATTTTTGCCAATCCTGCAAAATGGACGCCACCGACCTTGATAAGGCTGGTGGCGGACCGTGCTAGTTCATCGCTGCATCAAGCGGAGCCAAGTACCAGAAATCCTCGATGTTCAGGCTCGAAGCATCGCCGTCCAACTGGCCGGCTGACGAATACCACTCCATATCAGCCATAGCCGCCTTCCGCCCACCGCCATCGACGGAATAAAGGCCACCGTCTACCGCATCGGCGTAAAAGCCATCCAGCTCGGCAAGGATTTCAGCTGGCAACTGCCCAATCGGCCCATCCGGGTCAGTCTCACTGCGGATCACGGTCGGGTCGGCGGCCATATCTTTATAAACGCTGAGCAGGGCATCGACGAATATCTGAACGTCGTCAGCATTGTCTTGAATCCAATCCAGGTTGCCAAATAGGGCTTCGTCGCTGGCTTCTACGTCGAACATTTCCAGCACGTTGAAACCGTCGGCGGCGTCACTGCGCATCAGTTTGTTCTTGTTGGACAAATCAATGATGGTCGCTTCCGCCTGTCCGCCCAGAAGAGCGGCGACTCGGTTTGAGGAGCCCGGCACGTAGGACCGCTCGCCAAATTCGATACTCATCGCCGTCTCGATCACATTGGCAATGGAATCGGTGCCGCCGCCACGTGAATGCAACAAAATCGGCTCGCCGTTCAGGTCTTCGAGTTTGTTGTATTTCGTGGTGGTAACCGGAAAGAATTTCAATTTGCTAAGTTGAAAGATGATGCGGATGGGGGCCTTGGATCGCTGCATCGCCGAATAAGGCGTACCAAACCCGATATCCATCTGGCCGCTCAAAACGGCCTGGATGGCCAGTTCCTCGTCTGAAAACGCGGTCCACTCGTAATCCAATCCGTTCGCCTTTGCCCGATCAAGTGCCACAAAGAACGCTGCAAGTTCGTCAGACGGTGTTTCTGCCAGTGCGATGCGAATTTTGTCCGCGTTGGCAGTGCTGAGCGCAAGGCCAAGCACCAGAGGAACCGCCGCTACAAGGGCGGTCAATTTGCGAATGAGCTTTTTCATCTGTCTCCTCCCAGAGATTTGTTTCTGTAAGATACCCGAAGGTCCGGAGCATTTGGCATTTTGGCTCATTGTCCGCTCCGATTTGCCGTTTTTCTTAAAGCTCCCCAAACAATCGTGCCGAAACTGACCCGAGATGTTCCCGCATCGCCGCGTGTGCTGCAGCCGGGTCACGGGCTTCAATTGCAGCGGTTATCCGGTCGTGCTCGGCAAAGCTGTTGTGTTCGCTTGGCGGTTGAGGTGTCGTGCGAACCACAGAATTCCATGCTACCGCGCGATGAACCTGGTTCAACTGATCGAACAGCGACAAGAGTAGAACATTTCCAGTGGACTCGGCCACCGCGCGATGAAACGCGTCGTCCTGGGCTTCATAGTCGCTCCAGCTTGATGCCGCCGCCGCCCGATCTCGCGCAAGTTTGACCCTGATGACGGCATCTTCCGAGGCATTGACGGCGGCTTCGCGCGCCAAGGCAGGCTCTAGCGACAGCCGAGCACGCATCATGTGAACTGGTGTGACCTGCTGGCTCAAATCTGATATCCGACCAGACCCGTCCGCGTTGGCATGCGCCGCTACGAATGTGCCTTTGCCAACGTGCCGCCAAATCGCGCCTTCGCGCTCCAGGGTCTCCAGCCCTTTACGCAATGTGGTCCGGCTGATGCCTAATTTGAAGATAAGCTCGCGCTCTGGCGGAAGTCGGTCGCCCGGCGAATAGGCCCCGTCCAGAATGAAAGATCGAACAGCATCGACCGGATCACTGAAGTCGACAGGTTTTTGATGCGTTTGCACTTTTTAGCCTAAAATTGGTTGATCAATTTCGCGCCATTGGTCTATTTTTGGCGAGATTCGGATTTTTATGCAACCTTTTTGGATCAGTTTCGCGAATTGGTTGCGATTGATCTGAGGATCGCGTTGAAGTGAACCACTGCTAAACGGTCGCGAACGCTCATTCGGCATCGGAGGAAAAATGCCCAATTACGCTATCGAAACGCCGCCAGTTGTTGCGCTTCCAATCGCGGGATCTGATGCCCTGTTCCCGGTTCGTCGCGTGTATTGCATTGGCAGAAACTACGCCGCACACGCCGTTGAAATGGGCCACGATCCTGACCGTGAACCGCCGTTTTTCTTTCAGAAGAATCCCAACAACTTGGACCCGTCCGGCGAGTTTCCTTACCCACCGCATAGCTCAGACGTGCATCACGAGGTCGAAGTTGCCGTGATGTTGAAATCCGGCGGGACCAACATCCCAATTGAGAACTCACTCAATCATGTATTCGGCTACGCGCTGTCGCTAGATATGACGCGCCGCGATTTGCAGGGGGCGCAAAAAAAGATGGGCCGTCCCTGGGAAATCGGCAAAGCCTTTGAAAGATCCGCACCGGTTGGTCCGGTGCGGGCCGTTTCTGAAACCGGCCACCTGGATGCCGGCAACATCACTTTGAAGGTAAATGGTGAACTCCGACAGCAAGGCGACTTGAACCAAATGATCTGGAAGGTGCCGGAGATGATTTCGTATCTCTCGGACTATTTTGAGTTGGCCGCGGGTGATGTCATTTTGTCGGGCACCCCCGCCGGCGTTGGACCGATCGAGAAAGGCGATGTGATGGAAATAGCGGCGGATAGCTTGGGCAGTATGAATATCACGGTAACATGACGCCGTTCCAACACGGACAATCCGAGGAGCTATTGAAGAGGTCTGCCCTCGGCAGTTCCGGACCATTAGAAACCCGTTACGAATGTCTGCTTTGTCCGCACAGCAGACCTTGGGTATCATATGGCCAACGTCTCCTATACTGGTGGAGCGGTCGTCAGTCGCTTTGGTCCTAAACAGGCCTCGACCCTAGGATTTTTCCGAATGCCTCTTGGACCACCGGCGGTAAATTCGGAGCAAAACAAGAACCATAAGCAAGCTCATTGAAGCAGTCGTGAACCCAGATTTGAGCACGGAGTAATTACTCGCGCGGCTCACCATCTCCGCAGTCAGGTTTTGTGTCCCACTATGAAGCATCACTGCGACAGCAAGATTCTCCAGATAGTCGAAAACTATAGCGCAAACTGGAAGCAGCAACGCGAGCAGAGCCAGCTTGTTGCGTGGAAGAAGTAACAGAAAAGCCCACATCGTCGTGATCGCGAGCAAGGCCGGGTAAGCAATGTCCAGCCTGTGTTGAATCGACAGATAGAATATTCGGCCTTCGTCAGTTAGTGCGGAGAGGAAATCTTGCGCCTCCTGAAAGTCGTAGCCTGTTGGACGCAGATCGAACATCCGAAGCCCGTCCGCATGCCCCGAGACTGTCGGCGCGGACCAAGCGACGATGGTGATGTAGACGGCAACGGTCGCAAACACCGTGAGCCAAAAAGCCCGTTTCAAAATCTTCGCTCTGATATTCACTGCGCTCTCACGAGATTTTTGATTTCTTCACAGACCAAACAGTTGTGTCAGATAATACACTGGTGCGTCTAGCCTCCCCCGCCAATTCATCCACTTGGATTACTGCTATGGGCCGGCTGCGGTCCCTGCAAGTTGAATTCTGAAGGTCGGCTTTGTCCGCAGAGCAGACATTGGAAGCCCATCTATTGGTGCACTTGCAGCGAATGGCGGCTTCGTCCGCGGAGCTGTCGTTGGGGAGATTTGGGCGGATGACGGCTTTGAGCCCAGAGCCGTCGTCGGTTTTGAGCGCAGTATCCGCATCGAAGGGCGTATTAAGCAATCAGCATTGTTCCTGCATCCAGCCCATTGATTTTCTCACTTGGATCGGCGCCAGTGTCGCAATGAAGACAGAGAGCGGCCCAAGCCCTCGCCATTGGGAAAGGCATGTCTGTGATGCCATCTGACCGTCCACTACTTGCGGCGGCTTTCATGATTTGCGCGATGGCCGTCATTGGCGTGATCGACAACTTCATTGCGCCGCTGTCGCGCCATGTCGGGCTGTGGCAGTTCCACCTGATACGGGCTTCGATTGCCTGGCCAATGGTTGCTGTTCTCCCGTTACTTGGGCTTGGCGGGTTAATGCCGATCCGGTTTTGGGCCGTCGCGCTGCGCAGCCTGCTGGTGGGCATCTCGATGCTGTTTTATTTCTCGGCGCTGGCGATGATGCCGATTGCGCAGGCGCTGGCCGGGCTTTTCACCTCACCGATCTTCATTCTGCTGATCTCGGCAGGCGTGATGGGACAGCGAATTGGCATTTGGCGCATCCTTGCGGTCGCAATCGGGTTCATCGGGATCATTCTTGTGCTGCAACCGAATCCTTCGGAATTCGACCTGAACGTATTGATTCCCATCTGCGCGGGGTTCTTCTATGCACTAGGCGCAATCGCCACACGCAGACTATGCGTCGGTGAAAGCACCGTGGCGTTGCTGGCCGGGATGTGGGTCACGCTGGGTTTTCTGGGTGCCGTGGGCACCGTCACGTTGATGATCTTCCCAATGTGGCAACCAGGTGAAGAGGTGCAGTTTTTCACCAGGCCCTGGGTTTGGCCGATGTGGGATGCCCTGCCACTCATTCTGCTGCAGGCCATCGGGTCAGTTTGTGGGGTGTTCATGATCATCAAAGCCTATCAGCTAGGTGAGCCATCTTATGTCTCGGTTTTTGAGTATTCGGTGATGATCTTTGGTCCACTCTTCGCGTGGATCGCTTTCGGCCAGTCGATCGGTGGCTGGCAGGTGCTGGGCATCGCTTTCATTGCTTCGGCAGGCATTATCATCGCCCTTCGGTCACGTTAGTTTCGAAATGAGTGCAGCGAGCCTGAGTAACGACGCCTTCAATCTGACTGCCATATACGAGCAGGTGTCATTGATGTTCGTGTGGACTAAGTAAGGGTATCAACTTCCAGGTGAATAGGGAGGACCAATCATAGAGCGAAGTTTGACACGTCTTCTTCGAGTTGAGGCGCTTGGCGCGGTTAGCATGGTTCTGATCGGCTCTGCGATGCACTTTGCTTTTGCCTGGTTTGGCAACTGGACACCGTTGGCCCTCGTGGCGGCCGTCAATGAGTCAATATG
>JBPCWO010000347.1:0-6962 GCA_051009475.1 Boseongicola sp. | reverse complement strand
CTCCCGCCATTTGACCTGACAGCGTTTCCTGACTGAAGTGCGTCTGGATGCGAAGATTGGTTTGCTGTGCGTAGGCCGACGAACTCGCGGCAATTGCAACAGTTCCCGCGGCTGCCGCCGCAAGTTTAATGAACTTCATTTAGTCCTCCCTAGTCAAAAATGTGCGACCTTCTGGCCGTCGTTTGGATATTGCGCTGCCAACCTAGCAATCGGCTGGCCATCTGCCAAATAAAAAATTTGAAAATTTGATGAATTTTGAAATTTCATTGTTTATTCGAAATATTCGATTATGTTCGAGCGATCTGAGGAGGATTTACGAATGCGGGTCGAAACGCCCGATATATACGACGATTTGCTGCGCAAGTTGGTCACAGCGTCGCTAAAACCGGGGCAAAAACTTAAGCCTGCCGAACTGCAAGGCGAATATGGTTGCTCAGCAAATACAATCCGTGACGTCCTTTTGAGATTGGCAAAAGTAGGTCTGGTTGAGTTTGAAATGCAGCGCGGATTTCGTGCCTGCATGACATCGCGAGAGCGGCGACACGATGTAACTCAATTTCGCCTGCTCCTGGAACAAGAGGGCGCCCGATTGTCCATGCTGCAAGGGGGGTTGCCTTGGGAAGCACGACTAACCGCCGCGCACCACAAGTTGCGCCATATCGAAACACAGATCGTTCGCGAGTCTTTTCAGGAAGTTTACGTTACACTTTGGTCCGACGCTGAGTTTGAATTTCACGACACTCTGATCTCTGCCAGCGGTTCGCCGATATTGCGGGAAACCTACGCAAACATCTATTTTCAGTTTCGCCAGCAAATGGTCAATCTCGAGAGAGATTTTGGCAGCGATTATTTCAAGGCAATCATTAAAGAACACCAGGCAATTTTGGATGCCGCACTCACGCGCGACGTAGGAGGATGTCAAAAAGCCATTTATGACCACCTAAAAAGAAATCTGTCGTTGGAGACCGAGCAACCTGTACTTCAGCAAACCGCGTCAGCACCTCATTCTTGACCGCACCCAAAGCTAGGCCTATCCGCAATTAGTGCACCGGAAAGGCGATGCACCGCACGGCTGTTACAAATTGCGTCGTGCCAGATTGAACTCGCTAAGTAGCCTTTCGAGAGACCAAATCGCCCAGTTTCCAGTTCATTTGGGCACCAAACATTTTGGAGGAATACTGTGGCAGGTGAACGACTTATGGGAAAACGAGCGCTTGTGACGGCGGCCGGTCAGGGGATTGGGCGGGCGAGCGCAATCGCCATGGCTTCCGAAGGCGCCAAAGTTTTTGCCACCGACGTAAACGAAGACACCTTGGCGGAATTGTCAGCTGCGAATCACGCAGGAATTGAAGTCTTCAAACTTGACGCCCTCGACGACGACAGCGTGCGCGAAGGAGTGGAAAGGGCAGCGCCCGATGTGCTTTTCAACTGCACCGGTATTGTACATCACGGAACGATACTCGACACGACGGACGCCGAGTGGGAGTTTGCGTTTGATTTGAACGTGCGTTCGATGTTTCGGACGATACGTGCTGCGCTGCCCGGAATGATTGAGCGCGGCGGTGGATCGATCATCAATATGTCATCGGTTCTGTCGTCGATCATCGGGGCGCCAAACCGCTTTATGTATACCACATCAAAAGCAGCGGTCGTCGGCCTGACGAAGGCCGTTGCGACCGACTATATGACGCAAGATATCAGGTGCAATTGCATCTGCCCTGGGACGGTGCAAAGCCCGTCGCTCGAAGATCGTTTGCATGCGCTTGGCGAACAGGTTGGCGGCTATGAGGCGGCGCGCGCGCAGTTCATCGCCCGCCAGCCGATGGGCCGTATTGGTGCCGCCGAAGAAGTCGCAGCACTGGCCGTATATCTTGGCTCTGACGAAAGCGCTTTCACGACCGGGCAACCCCACGTCATTGATGGCGGATGGTCGGTCGCCTGAATTTTCACTGAAATCGAGGAAACAATGAAACTAGTCAGATACGGCGAAACGGGTGCCGAGAAACCCGGGTTGATGGATGGCGGCACCTTGCGAGACTTGAGTGGTCACTTAGCTGACGTCACTGGTGAGACATTGTCTGACGCGGCGCTTGATAGACTGCGCGCGATTGATCCAGCCGAACTACCCATAGTTGACGGAAATCCCCGAATCGGCCCCTGTGTCGGTTCGATTGGAAAATTTCTTTGTATCGGCTTGAATTACTCCGACCATGCCGCCGAAACTGGCGCCACTATTCCTGACCACCCGATCCTGTTTTTTAAGGCAAATTCCGCAATCGTCGGCCCAAACGACGATGTCGTCATGCCGCGAACGTCGATCCGAAGCGACTGGGAAGTCGAACTTGGTGTGGTAATTGGCAAGACCGCAAAATATGTCTCAAAGGCAGACGCGCTTGACCACGTCGCGGGCTACTGCATCGTGAACGACGTGTCCGAGCGGCATTTCCAAGGCAAACTCTCAGGCCAGTGGACCAAAGGTAAAAGCTGCGACACATATGGTCCGATGGGCCCGTGGCTCGTGACCCGGGACGAGATTGCCGACCCGCAAAACCTGCCTATGACTTTGGATGTCAACGGCAATCGGATGCAGACCGGGAACACCTCGACCATGATCTTCAGCGTGGCGGAAATCATCGAACATCTGAGCAGTCTCTTCACGCTGCATCCAGGCGACGTAATCTCGACCGGAACGCCACCGGGTGTTGGCATGGGCATGGACCCGCCAGTTTATCTGCAGGTCGGCGATGTGATGGAGCTAAGCATCGAAGGGCTCGGGCACCAACGGCAAAAAGTGCGGCAGGATGCCTGATCTGTTGCTGATCGGTGATGCAACGGAAGAGATGTTAGAAAAGGCGCAACAAGCTTTCACCATTCATCGCGCCGCAGATATGGGCGATCTTTCGAAGTGGCTCGCTGAGAATGGTGATGCCATTACCCATGTTTTAACCAATGGCCACGACGGCGTGCCTCCAGCGATCATGGCTGGCTTACCCAAGTTGCAAATGATTTCGTGCTATGGCGTCGGATACGACGCAATCGATGCCAACGAAGCCGCGCGGAGGGGAGTTGTAGTGACGCACACTCCTGATGTTCTGAATGCCGAGGTCGCATCGACCGCAATTCTGTTGATGCTTGCCTGTTTTCGCGAATTTCTGCGCGACGAAGCCCATGCGAGATCAGGGGAATGGGAGGTCCACGGGAATGCTCCCTTAACCAGATCCCTAGACAACCGAACAATCGGATTCCTTGGCATGGGCCGGATTGGGCAAGAAATCGCGAAAAAGCTCGCCCCTTGGAATCCGAAAGTTCTGTATCACACACGAGGTTCGAAAGACGTTTCTTATCAGTATGTTGGTGATTTGGTTGACATGGCTCGGCGCTCTGATGTTTTGATTTGTATTACCCCTGGTGGGAGTGCCACGAGGCATCTGGTCAACACAGAGGTATTTAACGCGCTTGGCCCGAATGGCACGCTTATTAACGTCAGTCGCGGCTCTGTAGTCGACGAAGCGGCTATGATTGAGGCGTTGGAGAATGGTTGCCTTGGTTGGGCGGGGCTAGATGTGTTCGAGTCGGAACCCCACATTCCGGAACGTCTTCGAAAATTGAAAAACGTGGTGCTTCTTCCTCACGTTGGCAGCGCAACCGTTGAGACCCGCGCCGCTATGGGTGACCTGACCGTAGACAACTTGCTGCAACATTTAGGGAATGGGACGGTTCTGACACCTGTTCCGGAATGCCAATGACTAAAATTACGGACGTTGAGGCGCGGCTTTTCGAGGTGCCGTTGGACGAAGTTTTGGTGGACGCAAAGCATGGCGACCACAGCCACTTTCACCTAATAACTTCCATAGTCACGCTGGAGGATGGTCAAAGAGGTACCGGCTATACTTACAACGGTGGTCGCGGCGGTCAGTCCACACACGCAATGATCGCACATGACTTAGCACCATTTCTGATAGGCAAAGATGCTGAGGATGTCGAAGCCCTGAACGAGGCGATGGACACGCATATGCACTACGTCGGCCGGGGC
Organism: Boseongicola sp.; assembly: GCA_051009475.1. Taxonomy (GTDB): domain Bacteria; phylum Pseudomonadota; class Alphaproteobacteria; order Rhodobacterales; family Rhodobacteraceae; genus CAXMNX01. The sequence continues at coordinate 2,929 of JBPCWO010000347.1, read as the reverse complement.
GGAATACTTTCGTTTGCAATTTCAGCGGTCGATATTGCGTTGTGGGATCTTCGGTGCAGGTCGGCACAGATGCCGCTTTGGAAAATGGTCGGCGGGGCCGGAACCACGTGTCTGGCCTACGGCGGCGGCATTGATCTGGCATTCACACTTGCGAAATTGCTTGCGAACATTGACGGTTATCTGGATGCAGGACTCGAAGCCGTCAAAATTAAGGTCGGCCAGCCATCCGAGGCCGAGGATGTCTCGCGAATTCGCGCTGTGCGAGAACATATCGGCCCCGATCGATCCTTCATGATCGACGCGAATTATTCGATGACACGAGACCAGGCGATTTCGCTGGCGCGAGCGGTCCTTGATCAAAATCTGCTTTGGTTCGAAGAGCCGATAATCCCGGACGATTATGCGGGATTTGCTCTTGTTGCCAAAGACGGTGGAATTCCCACTGCTCAAGGCGAAAACCTTCATACAATCCACGAATTTGAAATGGCGTTGTCCCAAGGGAACTTGGGTTTCATTCAACCTGATGCGTCAAACTGTCTTGGCATAACCGGGTGGCTGAAAGCATCAGAATTGGCAAAGGTTCACAATGTTCCTGTCTGCAGCCACGGCATGCAGGAGCTTCACGTCAGCCTCGTGTCAGCGCAAAAACACGGGGGCTGGCTCGAAGTGCACAGTTTTCCGATAGATCGATACACAAGGCGCCCGCTGGTGATCGAAGCGGGCCGTGCGATTGCCCCGGACGACCCTGGAATTGGCGTCGAATTCGACTGGGGCAAGTTGGAGCGCTTCGCGGTTGGCTGAATTAGTTTTGATTCCAGCCGATATTGAGACTTGGATCTTCGCTGCGTTGTTGTGTGCGAGTTTTGCAGGCTCGTTCATCACGGTTTCGATGGGTATCGGCGGCGGGGCTCTACTCTTGGCGGTCATGGCGTCGCTCATTCCACCAGCTGCATTGATACCCGTTCATGGGGTCATTCAGCTGGGTTCGAATGCTGGTCGTTTGGGGCTTCTTTTCAAACACGTTCGTTGGTCTGCATTTCCGGCATTTGCAGTCGGGAGTGTCGCCGGCGTTGCGTTCGGCGGAACCGTTGTAGTCGAATTATCACCGGCAATTGTTCAGATTGGTGTCGGAGCGTTCGTGATCTGGACAGTATTTGCAACAGCGCCACGATGGCTTGGCCGCTGGCCAGCAATTGCTGGCTTGGTTTCTAGTTTTCTGACGATGTTCTTTGGCGCAACCGGAACGTTCGTCGCAAGTTTTTCCAAATCACTGGGCCTCCCTCGACACTCTCATGTTGCAACCCACGCTGCGCTGATGACACTTCAACATACGCTGAAAGTGCTGATGTTTGGATTTCTGGGGTTTGCGTTTGGGCCTTGGGCAACAGTCGTATTGGCGATGATTTTGGCCGGATTTCTTGGCACTTACGCAGGCCGCTTGCTACTCGACCAAATGAACGACCACCTATTCAAGCGCGCGCTGGATGTCGTTCTTGTCCTGATTTCCTTGCGATTGATTTATGCTGGTATAACAAATATTTAAGGCTGGATTTCACCAGCTTCGCTCAGGACTTTTCGCGCGACTCGAAAGCATTCGAGCGCCAAAGGTACTCCACAGTAGATGCCAACGACATGTATGATTGCGCGAATCTCTTCGGGCGAAACACCGTTTGTCACCGCGCCTCGGCAATGAATTTCCCATTCATGCATCCTCCCTAACGCACCGATCATCGACAGGTTCATCATCGACCGGGTTTTGGCGTCGATCACGTCATCGCCCCAGCCAAATCCCCAACACCACGCGGTCATTGCTTCCTGAAATGGGCGGGTAAAATCATCTGCGGCTGCGAGATTGTTCTCAACGTATTCCGCCCCCAACGTCGCCTTACGTTGCTCAAGGCCTTTCAGAAACAGGTCTTCATCGAAAAGGCTCATCTTATCCTCCGAGTTTTATAGCAATATTCTTGGTCTGCACATAATTCCACAGCGCCTCGCGACCCTTTTCTCGGCCATATCCTGATTTGCCGAAACCTCCGAAAGGCGTTTCAACGCCACCGGCGTACCATTCATTCACGAATATCTGGCCGGCCCGCATTTTGCGCGCAACTCGAGTCGCGCGGTCAAGATCCTTGGTAAATACGCCACCTACCAGCCCATAGTCAGTGGAATTTGCAATCCGGATGGCGTCGTCGTCGTCGGAAAAAGACAAAACAGAAAGAACTGGCCCAAAAACTTCCTCCTGAGCGATCGTTTGGTCAGCCGTAACCCCATCCAGAAACGTCGGCTCAAGGAATGCGCCGGGCCGGTTCAGTTTTCGACCTCCGGTAACTACCCGCGCGCCCTGTGCTGCGGCTTCCTGCACCATGCGACCGGCCCGGTCGCGCTGCGCATCCGAGACCATCGATCCCATATTTGCGCCAAATTCTGACCGCTCGATGCCTGGTCCAACCGAAAGCGATCTGGCGATGCTTGCGGCGCGTTCGACCAATTCGTCACGGCGGCTTTCATGAACGATCACCCGGCTCATCGCCGAGCAAACCTGTCCGGCGTTGAAGAATATGCCCCAGCGAATGTCATTCTCGAAGGCGTCCAGATCCGCATCATTGTGCACGATAGCGGCGGATTTGCCGCCAAGTTCCAACACACAAGGCACATGGTTTTGCGCCGCCGCCGTGGCGATGGCAGTTCCGGTTTTTACCGAGCCTGTGAAGACGATCTGGCGGGCATACGGGTGAGCGGCCAGCGCGGCACCGGCCTCGTGGCCCAGCCCGCAGATCACGTTCACAGCCCCAGAGGGAAGTCCGATGGCTTCGGCGGCAAGAGCAAAATACCCATTGGTCAACGGCGTCAGTTCCGGCGACTTGACCACGCAGGCATTGCCGGTGGCCAAGGCCGCAGAGACGCCGCGCGCCGTCATTTCAACCGGATA
>JBPCWO010000346.1:0-13916 GCA_051009475.1 Boseongicola sp. | reverse complement strand
GTACTGGAACGCCAGAAAAAGACCCGAGGCGGCACGTTCCTCTGGCTCTAGTTCAAGGATATCCCTGTCTTCCAGCGTCGCCGCGCCTTCGGTAACTTCATAGCCATCCCGACCTGACAGTACATAGCTAAGGGTCGATTTGCCCGAACCGTTGGGGCCCATGATCGCATGGACCTCGCCAGCAGGAACCTCAAGGTTCACGCCTTTGAGGATCTGTTTGTCCTCATCCTCGAGTTTCACGTGGAGATTCTTGATGTGCAGCATGTTTTCCTTTCAGGCACGAAAATGGGCTCCGCCAATCTGGCGGGCCCTTCGACGACTTTGACTATTGGTTAAGGTGGTTAGGCGTTGCGACCCAAGGCTTCCACTACATAAGCTTTCGAGAAGAAATTGGCGTATGTATTTGGAAATTGCTCGATCACGTGGACTTCTCCGATCAGCATCGCCGTGAAACCGGCAATCACCGCAAGTTTTCGCAACTTGCCAGAAAGACCAAATGTCCATGTAAAAATTAGCGCCAGAAGCGCCGCAATAAGCAAATGGGCGAACGCTGTATATGGCTCGAGCTCGGCCATTGGCAATGTTATTGGCAGCAGGCCGCCATCGGCGAAGAAATGGTAAGCGGCTGCGCGACCAGCGAAAACCGACAGAGCGCCAATTACTAGAGCAACTGGGATCATGACGAAGTTCGATCCCTCGCCAATGCGAACTTTTTTGTTCTTTTTCTTCAGGCGAACAGTATTGGTGATCTTTCCGCCTCGAGCAACTTCCTCGTCTCGCGGACCAATGTGAATTTCTCCCATGGTATTGGGTGCACTGGTGCCGATCCGTTTGATACGTTCGTCGAACGATTGGCGCTGCGCCGCTCCGATAGACATGCCTGTCTTCCCCTACACTGCTTGCGCGAGAAACAATCAGTGGATCGTGACAAAAGAAGGGCAATGTTAAGGAGAAAATCGAGCGATTAGAGATCGCCGGCCTATAAACAAGAAGGAAACTTCCTCGGTCGTTCATTTGCAGTTTCTGCAGCCAATGATTGAATTTCATCTGCGGTGCCATATCACTCTAACACAACGGCTGTTCCACTGGCCGACACCATCAGCATATTGTTGATAACCTCGTAGTCCAAATCCACGCCAACAACGGCATTTCCGCCGATTGAAATTGCTTCATCTTCCAACTCGGCGAGAGCGGTTGATCTCGCTTCCGATAGCGATTTCTCATAGGCGCCGGATCGACCACCAACAATGTCTGTTATCTGGGCAAAAACATCGCGAAATATATTCGCTCCTAGTATGGCCTCACCGACAACCACTCCGCGATAGTTCTTGATTTTGTGGCCCTCGACAGACGGTGTAGTTGTGACAATCATTGCTCACCACCTTGCGCGGCTTGTTTACGGCTTTCAATCCAGCGGCCAAGAACGGTTTGTGCAAATAGACTTCCAAAAAACCCGGATGCGAAACTGGCCAGGATAATGTTTGTGCGTTCTAGCATGTCAGTCAAAAAATCCAGCGTGATTGCGAAGCCACTGCAAAACAAGCCAGTCAAGATGGCGGTCATAAATATTTTGCGAAGCATTTCTATTTTCCGTCGTTCGAAGGCGCGCCTGATCGTCCGGCATATTTCTGTACGAGAAGGAAAAGTGTGCCAGCCAGTAGGCCCATCAAAAGGCTAAAAACAAGATTCGGCCAAAACGAGCCGCCCATGCCGGTAGACCAGCCTACGAAAAAAATTGCGGCAAAGACGACAAGCCCGTATTTCGTTGCAGGGTTAACCACAGTCTATCCCACCGAACCTTCAAGAGAAATCGCCACAAGCTGTTGCGCTTCCATAGCAAATTCCATTGGCAGCGCCTGGAGAACTTCCTTGCAGAACCCATTCACCACAAGTGCTACCGCCTCTTCTTCATTCATTCCGCGTTGGCGGCAGTAAAACATTTGGTCGTCGTCGACTTTTGATGTTGTGGCTTCATGTTCGACACGGCTCGAATTATTTTTGACTTCGATATACGGCACCGTATGAGCGCCACATTTGTCGCCAATCAACAACGAGTCGCACTGGGTATAGTTCCGCGAATCCTTGGCACGCGGATGCATCGAAACTAAACCGCGATAGGTGTTCTGTGCCTTGCCCGCACTAATGCCTTTTGAAACGATCCTTGATTTTGTGTTCCGGCCCAGATGAACCATCTTCGTCCCGGTGTCAGCCTGCTGCATATTGTTGGTGATCGCGATCGAATAAAACTCGCCCTGGCTTTCGGCGCCGCGAAGAATGCATGAGGGATACTTCCAGGTGACAGCAGAGCCGGTTTCAACTTGAGTCCACATGACCTTCGAGCGGTCACCCCTGCAATCGGCTCGCTTCGTCACGAAATTATAGATGCCGCCCTTTCCGTTCTCGTCGCCCGGATACCAATTCTGAACCGTCGAATACTTGATTTCAGAGTCATCCAATGCAACCAGTTCGACGACGGCAGCGTGCAACTGGTTCGTATCCCGCTGGGGTGCGGTGCAGCCTTCTAGATACGAAACAAATGCACCTTCATCAGCGATGATCAAAGTGCGCTCAAATTGGCCAGTGTTCTCCGCATTTATCCGGAAATATGTGCTGAGCTCCATCGGGCATCGCACGCCCTTGGGCACATAAACGAAGGACCCGTCGGAAAAGACAGCCGAATTCAACGTCGCAAAATAATTGTCCGACTGAGGCACGACCGAACCTAAATACTTTTTCACCAGATCCGGATGGTTCTTGATCGCCTCGGACATCGAACAAAAAATTACTCCGGCTTTTCCAAGCTCGGCTTGAAAAGTCGTCCCAACACTGACTGAATCAAAAACAGCATCGACGGCGACCTTGCGCCCTTCAATTGGCGCGCTTTCCGCACCTTCAACGCCGGCCAGGATCATTTGTTCTTTTAGAGGTATGCCAAGTTTTTCATATGTTTCCAAAAGTTTAGGATCTACTTCCTCAAGCGACTTCGGCTTTACATCCATGCTTTTGGGTTTGGCGTAATAGTACTGCTCTTGGTAGTCGATCTTCGGATAATCGACCATCGCCCACTCAGGTTCATCCATTTTCAACCAGCGCCGGTAAGCTTCCAGCCGCCAGTCAGTCATCCAGCTCGGTTCGTCGTTCTTCTCCGATATCAACCGGACTATTTCCTCCGAAAGACCTTTCGGCGCATAGTCCATCTCGATTTCGGTTTCCCAGCCGTACTTGTACTTGCCGGAAAGCGTGCGGACAGCATCGACCGTTTCCTTGTCGACGCCTTCTTTTACCTGCGGTGTGTCCAACACTGTCATGATAATCCTTTGTCAAGCTGCACGATGGCGGGCCTTTTTCGCAGTCTCCAGCCACGTTTCTGCAAATCGCAGCACGTCGTCTTCCGCAGTGGTTGGACCCAAAGATACCCTAAGAGCACATTCCGCCTCTCGGTCGCTCCGACCCATTGCCCGCAATACACGCGGCACTTTGACCTTGCCCGAGGAACACGCCGAACCGGCGGAAACGGCAAACCCAGCCAGATCCATCTGCATCACCTGAGTTTCCCCCTTCCAGCCCGGCAAAACGAAACAGGACGTGTTCGGAAGGCGAGCTTTATCTTTCCCGACAAAAATAGTCTCTTTTTCGCCAGCCACCAGAACCTTTTCTAGAATATTTCTAAGTTTTTCAACCCGAGCCCAAACGTTATTGTTCAAATCACGCTCGGCTGCCGCACACGCTGCGCCGAATCCCGCGATCGCAGCCACATTTTCAGTTCCGGATCGGCGGCCCAGTTCCTGGCCTCCACCCTCCTGGATCGGATCAATATCTAGGCCATCGCGAACTATCAGCGCACCGATTCCCTTTGGGCCGCCAAATTTGTGCGCCGTCAAGATCGCCAATTGCGCGTCGGACCAATGAAAGCTGAACGGGATTTTCCCAATCGCCTGGGTAATGTCCAAAAAAAGCGCGTGGCATTGAATTGTGCCATAAACCCATGCACCATCGACTTTTTCGGGCGGTGGCGTGATTACACCTGTTTCCGCATTTGCCAGACCCATCGCAAGAGTATGCCCCGGGCCTTCGCGATGCGGGTCGGCCCCTGTCAGATCAAAATGTGCCCAAAGGCAATCATGTGCGGTGTCCTGCACGCAAACCGCGTATGCCGGAGACGGACTTCGCAGAACACTCGCACCTTCTGTCGCGCCCGACGTGAAGACGACTTCTGATGCCTTGCAACCCACAAGTGACGCAACCTGCCCGCGTGCGCGCTCCACTAGACCACGCGCGGTCCGACCTTCAGCATGGACCGAAGACGGATTTCCAGACACATCCAGAGCTGAAATCATTGCATCGCGCGCCTCCGGCCTAAGCGGTGCCGTTGCATTCCAGTCAAGGTAGACACGATTTGATTTCATGCCTCGTCCACAATCTCAAAAAGGGCCGGGACTGCGGGACAAGGCGCCAAGTCGTTTTCAACGATGTCGCTCAACCTCGTCTGATGCAGAAAAACGTAAACGTGCGCCGAAAGCCCCTCCCACAGACGGTTTGTCAGTGACTGAGCTTTTGACCCCGATAGCCCGCCTGACGCGCCGGCGCCAGTATGGAGCGCTGATACAGTTTCATCGACGGCGCCTAAGATCTCGCTGACACGTATTTTTGCGGGCGGCTTGGCCAGACGATAGCCGCCTCCTGGACCGCGAACAGATTCCACAAGACCTGATCGCCTCAGTTTCACGAATAGCTGCTCAAGATATGGGAGCGAGATATCCTGGCGTTTGGAAATTTCGCCGAGTGATAACAACGCACCCTTGGGCGCGGTCGCAAGGTCGGTAAGAGCAACCATAGCATAGCGGCCTTTGGTGCTGAGCTTCATTAGCTCTCGAGCCCTTTCCTATTATGTTGACCTTTCGCACCGTGCGGCTTACCTCAGCCGGGTCCGCACGGGGCCACTCACCCCGAATTAGAATGTTTCTAAAGACCCTGACCAAATTCGTCAAGAATTCGGGCGGCTACAAAAGGAATAAGGGAACACATGCCCGAAGTAATATTTCCCGGACCAGAAGGTCGTCTGGAAGGCCGCTATCACCCCCAGAAAGTAAAAGATTCGCCGATCGCGATCATCTTGCATCCGCATCCGCAATTTGGCGGCACGATGAATAATCGCGTCGTCTACAATCTGCATTATGCCTTTTTCAATATGGGCTTCACAGTGCTTCGATTTAATTTTCGTGGTGTGGGCCGCAGCCAGGGCGAATATGATCAAGGCATCGGGGAACTTTCCGATGCTGCTTCTGCCCTCGATTATTTGCAGTCGATGAACCAAAACTCCAAACATTGCTGGGTTGCTGGTTTCTCATTTGGTGCATGGATTGGCATGCAGCTGTTGATGCGTCGCCCAGAGATCACCGGTTTTATCAGCGTGTCACCACCGGCCAACATGTATGACTTTTCGTTTTTGGCTCCGTGCCCGTCATCGGGGCTCATTATCAATGGTACTTCTGACCGCGTGGCTCCACCGCGCGATACTCACACGCTGGTCGAAAAGCTCCACGAGCAAAAAGGCATTACGATCACTCATACCGAGATCGAAGGTGCCGGACATTTCTTTGAAGACCCGAACATGGAAATCATGATTGGTAATGTGACCGATTACGTGGAACGCCGCCTCACCGAGACAACTCGATAAAGTCTAATCACTGCTAGGAAAACTGACGTTGGCTCGGTTGCCGCTTCGCTATTCACGGCGAGTTGCTTTAGTGCTTTGCTGACTTCCCCAATCTGATCAAAGAGCTCAGGCTAACTTGCTCGTCTACACATTGGCCAAACGCGACACATTGGTATACTTTCGCATACCGACTTTTCTTTCCTGAACCGGTAAGGTAATTGGCGGCCAACGCCAAACAATCCGTGCAGGAGCCGCCGAACATGTCGAAAATCAAAGTCGAAAACCCCGTTGTCGAGCTTGACGGCGACGAAATGACCAGGATCATCTGGCAGTTCATCAAAGACAAACTGATCCTGCCACATCTCGACATCGACTTGCTTTACTACGACCTCGGTATTGAAGAACGTGATCGCACGGATGATCAGATTACGATCGACGCCGCCGAGAAGATCAAAGAAGTCGGTGTCGGCGTAAAATGCGCCACAATCACACCTGACGAGGACCGCGTTGAAGAGTTCGGGCTTAAGAAGATGTGGCGCAGCCCGAACGGGACGATCAGAAATATCCTCGGCGGCGTCATTTTCCGCCAACCAATTATTTGCCAGAACGTGCCCCGGCTGGTTCCCGGCTGGACCCAACCTATCGTTGTCGGCCGCCACGCATTCGGCGACCAGTATCGCGCAACAGATTTTCTGTTTCCTGGGCCAGGCAAACTGACAATGAAATTCGTAGGTGAAGACGGCACCGAGATTGAACGCGAGGTATTTGAAGCGCCCGGATCGGGCATTGCGATGGGCATGTATAATCTCGACAAGTCAATTTACGATTTCGCCCGTGCGTCGCTGAACTATGGACTGAACTTGGGCTGGCCGGTGTATCTTTCTACGAAGAACACGATCCTCAAATTTTATGACGGCAGGTTCAAGGATATCTTTCAGGAAGTCTACGAGACTGAATTTAAAGAAAAATTTGAGGCCAAAAAAATCTGGTACGAGCACCGGCTAATCGACGACATGGTCGCGGCGTCACTCAAATGGTCGGGAGGCTACGTCTGGGCCTGTAAAAACTACGATGGCGATGTGCAGTCGGATACTGTCGCACAGGGCTTTGGTTCGCTTGGCTTGATGACTTCACAGTTGATGACACCAGATGGCAAGATCGTCGAAGCCGAAGCCGCGCACGGCACTGTGACCCGCCACTATAGACAGCACCAGAAGGGCGAACAGACGTCGACAAACTCAATAGCGTCTATTTTCGCGTGGACCGGTGGGCTCAAACACCGGGCAAAACTGGACGACAACGAGCAACTGAAAAACTTTGCGGAAACGCTCGAGAAAGTCATCGTGGACACGGTCGAATCCGGCGACATGACTAAAGACCTCGCGCTCCTTGTCGGGCCAAATCAAAAGTGGCTAACCACAACCGGGTTTTTGGAGAAGATCGACGAAAACCTTCAAGTTGCGCTGTCGTAAGGCACCATTATTGAATAACGCCAGTGGCACAATCTTTGCCACTGGATTCCCGTCGGCCATTGTTTGGCACCTTGGTGCAACTGCCAGAAGTCACTCATCCTTCGCAGATGAGAATCCAGCGGCGCCGACAATCTGGTATCCCTCATTGTCTCCCGGTTCCACCACTGTTTCGTCGATCCCGACAACCCCGCTGATTTCCGCACCGTTTTGCCCGAAAAAGGCACCTCCAACATAGGTTTCTGAAGTGCAACTTGCTCCAGCGGGACATGTGATGTCTGCCGACCCAACGAAGCCGTTCCCGACAATTGGCGCACCAAGAAATATCAGTTCGTATTCCGTATTGTCGCTGGCGGGATCGATCCAACCTGTCAGGCGACCAGAAACATTCGCCTGCGAGAAATCCGATTCCAAATTGATCGCCCCAATTGTTCGCAGTTCGCTTGCAGTCAACGAACCGCCTAAATCGAATGTTTGGACATAGCCGAAATAGCTGCCGGTGTAAGTTGCTGTACCTGAGAGCGCGGCAATTTCGTTCGGGTCGGTTTCAAATCCGAACGCAAAGAACCCCTCCATGTCGAACGGATCGTCGATTGCCTCGTTATATTGCCCATAGGAATAGACGGCACCGGTGCCCGAGTGGGCCATTTTGTAATTCATGTAACTCCACAGACTTTGCCCGCTCGAAAGTGTCGCCTCACCATCGACAAATGTCAGCGTTTCCCCGTCAAGAGTCATGACAATATCGCGGTCATTATATTCAGTGAACGTGACCGGGAGTGTAACCATTTCATCGCTTAGAACGATGCGTGCCTCACCAGTTGTCGGATCGCGAACAAAACGAGCGAACTTGACTTGAATATCGCGTGTTTCAACATCTGCAACCGTTTGCGTACCATCAGAAAACTCAAGCCCATTGGCAGCGGCTTCCGCAGTTTCCGAGCCGATGAAAAATTGAGGATTCCCGGGACGCGAAGGTGCGATGGCCACGCCGCCGCAAGCAGAAACTGCAAATAGAATAATTCCTGCAAGAATAACCTTGTTCAGCATGAATTGCCTGCTCGAGTGCTGCCGCATATTCGCGATCTTGTTTCCGCTATCCTTCAATCTTGAGGAAACTACGATTGAATTGTGGCAAAGTATTTACGCGCCGAATTCCGCCGATTTGGTGCACTCTCAGTCCTTAGTGGTTAACCGAACTAATTCCCCACCACCTTCGGCTGGAAGCTCTTCAAAATCAAAGTTATCAAGACGCTTTGCGCGCCGACCTGCCTTGTCGGCGCTGATTTTGATCTCAGAGATATCCTTCGTGGCCTGGCCAAAATGGCGGTCCAGGCTTTCGACCCGCGAGGAAAGCCTTTCAACATCCGCGAAAAGCAACCCGATCTCGCGCCGTATTGCCCCGGCCTGCTCTCTCATGCGTGCATCCTTCAGGATTGCGCGCATTGTGTTCAGCGTTGCCATGCAAGTTGTCGGCGATACAATCCAAACCCGGGCCGCAAAGCCTTCGCGCACCAGAGCCGGAAAATTTGCATGCAATTCCGCGTAAACCGCCTCGGATGGCAAAAACATCAATGCGCCGTCCGCAGTCTCCCCTTCAAGAATGTACCGCTCCGAGATCGCCTTTATGTGCGTTCGAACGGATGTTCTTAGCGCCCGGGCCGCTTCCTGCACTTCACGGTCGGACGAAGCATTTCGAAGCATTTCATAGGCTTCAAGCGGAAACTTCGAGTCAATGACTATTGGACCCGGCGGGTTCGGCAGGTGGATCAAACAGTCCGCGCGCTTGCCGTTAGATAGCGTGGCCTGCAACGAATAACTGTCGGACGGCAAAGCCTTTGTGACGATATCGTTGAGTTGTATCTCGCCAAACGCACCGCGCGTCTGTTTGTTCGACAAAATGTCCTGCAATGTCAGGACATCTCCCGACAGTTTCTCGATATTCGCCTGAGCTTTGTCGATAGTTTGCAACCTTTGCTGCAGTTCACCAAGCGACCGAGCCGTTTTGGTAGCCGAACCCTGAAGGTTCTCGTTCATTTTCATCGAAACATCTGCAAGTCGTTGCTCCATCAACTTCAGCATATTCGCCTGACTCGCTGCCTGCGCTTCACTGACATGGGTAAGGCCACCCGCAAGCTGCTGTTGGCCGTCGGAAAGACTTTGCACGCGCTGCCCGATCGCCTGCATATCATGCGCAAGTGGTGACATTAGAGCCGCCGACCGCCCCGCTCGCCGAACGGCCATCACAAGAAGAATTAGCACTACTAATAACAATGCCGCCGCGATCAGGGCAGCGACAACCATAGGGTCGTCGAAGAAAATCTCGGTATCGCCAATCCGGATCATGTCCGTCCAAACAACCGCTCAATGTCTTTCAATTTCAGTTCGACATAGGTTGGCCGCCCGTGATTGCATTGGCCGGAATGCGGCGTCGCCTCCATTTCCCGAAGAAGCGCGTTCATTTCATCAGCACTCATTCGACGCCCGGATCGCACCGAACCGTGGCATGCTACTCGACTAAGAATTGCGTCGATGCGACCGCCAAGTGTTTTGCTACTACCGATGTCGTGCAGTTCGTCCAAAATGTCGCGGATTAGTATCTCGGCATCGATTTGACCAAAGATCGCAGGCGTTTCACGAACTGCAATTGCGCCTGATCCAAAGGATTCGATCACAAATCCCAGCGCCGCAAGATCGTCCACCGATTCAAGCAGGTATGCGGCATCGTTTCCCAACTCGACAATTTGTGGAACCAGAAGTGCCTGCGACGCAATGCCGGACTCTGCGAGTTGCCGTTTCAAACGCTCGTATACCAATCGTTCGTGGGCTGCATGTTGGTCAACGAGCACGATTCCGTCCGGTGTCTGTGCCACGATGTAGTTTTCATGCACTTGCGCTCGAGCAGCGCCCAACGGGTAGTCGCTTGAAGGCTCCTCTGTCTGTTCCTCAACGCGCGCCGAGGCGGCTGCGAATGGCGTGGCAGCATCCGAAAATCCCGAATGCTGACTCTGTTGGTGCGTAGATGGGCGATCCATCTGATAGATACGTGGCTCTTCAACGGGCACCGCAAATGCGCCCAGAGTTTCGCCAGAAACTGTCGTCGAAGCCCGGTGCCCTGCTTCAGCCAGTGCATGGCGCAGGCCCGATACAATTAGACCGCGCGCAACGCCTGGATCACGAAAACGAACTTCGGACTTCGCCGGATGTACATTGACGTCAACGAATTGCGGATCACAGTCGACAAAGAGCACGGCCGCCGGATGACGGTCCCGGCTCAGGAAGTCCAAGTATGCCGCACGAAGCGCTCCGATCAGAAGTTTGTCGCGTACGGGGCGCCCGTTAACGAATAAGTACTGCTGAACCGCTGACCCGCGTGAGTACGTCGGCAATGCCGCGTAGCCCGAAAGGTGTAGCCCTTCACGTTCGGCGTCGATCGCCAGCGCATTTTCCGAAAAGTCCCTGCCCAGAACGGCCCTTAGTCGACCCGCCAACGCGTCCATTGGATCGCCGGTTTCAGTCGCGAAAGACAAAATCTGGCGTGGTTTTTCCGTCGCCTCAGTCAGGTCGAATCGAACATAGGGTTCAGCCATCGCCAACCGTTTGACTACGTCGGTCACCGCCTGCATTTCAGCCCGGTCGGTGCGAAGAAACTTAAGCCGCGCGGGCGTCGCAAAGAAAAGATCCCGCAATTCTACTACGGTTCCCTGCTGACCGCTGGTTGGTCGGAGTTTGCCAAGATGGCCACCCTGAATCTCCACCGAGTATGTTTCCGCCCCTACAACGCGCGATGTGATTTTCAGCCGCCCGACCGCGCCCAGAGACGGCAATGCTTCGCCGCGAAATCCAAAAGTGTGGATATTCAGCAAATCGCTTCCGTCGATTTTTGACGTTGCGTGCCGACTTAAGGCAAGAGGCAGATCTTCGGCTGGAATACCGCATCCGTTGTCCACAACCCGGATCAGCCGCTTGCCGCCTTCTGCAACCGTCACATCAATCCGACTGGCCCCGGCATCGATCGCATTTTCAATCAATTCCTTTACTGCGGATGCCGGCCGTTCCACGACCTCGCCCGCAGCAATCCGATTAACGGCTGCCTCATCCAATTGGCGAATTTTTGGCGGAGATTGGCTTATATTGGGGTCTGGGGCGTGCATCCTACTAGGGATAGCAGACGCACGGCAGAACGTCCACGATGAATGGCACCATTTCCATTCGATTCCGCGCCTGATACCGAGGCCAAATATTCCAAGCGAAAGTGACGATGGCTAACACCCGCGCGATCATTCTGATGACGGCTGCCATGGCTGCATTTGCCGTCAGCGACGCCTTCATTAATCGCGCGGCTGAGACATTGCCAACAGGTCAGATCCTAGCCATCACCTGTGCGCTAGGTCTCATCCCGTTCCTGTACAAGCTCAGAAGAAACGGCGAGCGGATATTTTCTACCAATCTTCGGAACCGCGCTGTCTTGATCCGCACATCAGGAGAAGTCCTGGGCTCACTCGGTTATGTAATGGCGTTATCACTTGTGCCCCTGGCAACCGCTTCCGCGATGCTTCAGGCGCAACCACTGGCGGTAACAATTGCCGCGGCCATATTTCTGCGCGAACGTGTGGGCCTAAGGCGCTGGACCGCTATCGGATTGGGGTTCGTCGGCGTTATTATGATTATTCGGCCCGGCGCCGAGGCTTTTGATCCAAACGTGCTTTGGGCGCTTCTTGGGATTGCAGGTCTGACCGCGCGAGACCTCGGAACACGCTTGCTGCCGAATGAAATCTCGACTCCTTTTGTCTCGTTTTGGGCGCTTTTTGTCCTAAGCCTGCTTGGGCTTGCAATCATGCCGGTCGACGGAGCTTGGCGCTCGATCGAGGGTCTCGCCTGGATCTGGGTGTTCGGTTGCTCAGCGTCCGTCGCCGTTGCGATTGTCCTCATAACTGCCGCTTTACGGATTGGGGAAATCTCAGCGATTGCGCCATTTCGATATACTCGAATGGTTTTTGCACTGGCCATTGCGATCCTGCTGCTCGGCGAAGGCCCTGATGCAATGACCTGGGCCGGAACCGCGTTGATCGTTGGCTCAGGGATCTACGCATTTTGGCGCGAACGGGCTTTGGCGCGAGAATAGTCATGGCATACCGTTAGCGATCACAATTGCCGCGTTTCCTCCTGTTGTCGCCCCTGCTATAGAGCCCACAAGTCTAACCAATTTCTCAGGATCAAATGAGCACAATCATCGACATCCACGCCCGCGAAATCCTCGACAGCCGCGGCAACCCTACCGTTGAAGTCGACGTCATGTTGGACGACGGAACAATGGGTCGTGCGGCGGTTCCTTCTGGTGCATCGACAGGTGCCCACGAGGCAGTCGAGAAACGCGACGGTGACAAAAACCGCTATCACGGCAAGGGCGTGCTCGATGCCGTTGCTGCAGTGAACGGTGAAATTGCCGAAGCGCTTGCCGGGTGCGATGCGACCGAACAGGAAGCCATCGACGGCGCGATGATTGAACTCGATGGAACGACTAACAAAGGTCGGCTCGGCGCCAATGCTATCCTAGGCGTCTCTCTTGCAACGGCAAAGGCAGCTGCCGACTTCACTGCGCAGCCGCTATATCGTTATGTCGGCGGCACTTCAGCGCGCGTGCTGCCGGTTCCAATGATGAATATCATCAACGGCGGCGAGCACGCCGACAACCCAATCGACATTCAGGAATTCATGATCATGCCTGTTTCTGCGGCGAGTATCCGCGACGCTGTGCGCATGGGATCTGAAATCTTCCACACATTGAAGAAAGAGCTTTCGAACGCCGGCTTGTCGACGGGCATTGGTGACGAGGGCGGATTCGCTCCAGATCTTTCTTCGACCCGCGATGCATTGGACTTCATTCTAAAGGCCATCGAAAATACCGGGTACTCACCCGGCGACGACATCATGCTGGCGCTGGATTGCGCTTCGACCGAATACTTTAAAAATGGCAATTACGAGTTTACAGGTGAAGGGAAATCCCTAAATTCCGACGAAAATGTTGCGTATTTGGGCGAACTAATCGCCGACTATCCAATCCTTTCGATTGAAGATGGGTGCGCCGAAGATGATTGGGATGGCTGGATAACGCTCACGTCCGAGTTGGGTGACAAGGTGCAACTAGTTGGCGACGACCTCTTTGTGACCAATCCCGATCGTCTGTCGCGCGGTATCTCCGATAATGCTGGCAACTCCCTACTTGTGAAAGTCAACCAGATTGGCACGCTTTCTGAAACACTGCAGGCCGTTGACATGGCGCACAAGGCTCGAATGACCGCGGTGATGTCGCATCGCTCGGGCGAAACCGAAGACGCAACCATCGCGGATCTGGCCGTCGCGACCAATTGCGGACAAATCAAAACAGGCTCCCTTGCAAGATCGGACCGGTTAGCGAAGTACAACCAGCTGATCAGGATCGAGGAATTGCTAGAAGAAACAGCGATCTATGCAGGAAAGTCGATCCTCCGGTAAAGGCGCCTAGTGGCAACGCACGCACTGATATTCGATGTTTTCGGCACTTGCGTCGACTGGCGGACATCCATTGCTCGCGAAGTGGCGACGGCCTTGCCGGATGTTGACGCCATTGCGTTTGCCCATGCCTGGCGCGGCGAATACCAGCCCGCGATGGAACGCATCCGTGTGGGCAATAGGGGTTACGTTGCGCTAGACGATCTTCATCTGGAAAACCTTCATCGCGTTCTTGAAATGTTTGACGTGCAATCCGCTGATCCAATTGCCCTGAACCGCGCTTGGGAAAAATTAGATCC
>JBPCWO010000345.1:0-2843 GCA_051009475.1 Boseongicola sp. | reverse complement strand
CCGGGTATGCGCCCGCACGATGCCCGCGACCGAGTTTTCGTCGGCAATCGCAATCGCCGAAAGCCCCAAGAGCGCGGCCCGGTCAACATACTCTTCGGCATGGCTTGCACCGGTCAGGAACGTAAAGTTCGACGTGATATCGAGCTCGGAGAAACTCATATACCACCTTGCCTTCGTGGCAAAAATTGCCAGGCAGGTGTGGGGGGCTGTGCCCCACGCAACTCGACCACCAGGCGATGAGAACAGAACGACTTGCAGATCATCGAACCATAATATTCACGTTTTGTTCTTTTTTCTAGTGCGGACAATTTCCTGCTTTCACATTAACCTCGCGGAAATTCACGAAGCGTTCACGCCTTGCACGCTTAGGCAATTGACCAGCGCTATCGACGGCTGCAAAAATGAAATCGCGAGTGTGTAACAAATACATTTTTAGCCCATCGGCCGGTGGCGGATTGTTGCAAATCCGATAAACCACCGGTCGATTTTTGTTAGAGTGCCATGAGCCCAGTTGCCGACTGTCCCCCTGCGACGCCTCTGGAAAAAGTCCCTCCCAGAAAGGCTCATTGGCACTTTCGAAGAACCTTCGGAAAGCACCGCCCAGAGCAGAGACCAGCGCTTGTGTTATAATCGTCCGCACTTCGAGTCGAAAAACCAGGGTGGGCGGAATGGAGAACGGGAAACTCGCAGCCACAATCGGTCTGATATTTCTTAGCGCAAGCGTTGCTATTCCAGACAAAGGCCATAGCGCAGATATTTTTAAGGAACTAGCCAAGACGTTAGCGAATAAGGCAATCATACAAGGGACACCACAAGAAGCCGCGTCTGCGAAACAACTAAACTCAGCGAATTCCCGCGATGAAATACGCAGAGACCAGGCGGCGTTGAAGCGAAATGGCTATTCTCCCGGTCCCGCCGATGGCATTGATGGCAACAAAACGCGCGCGGCTGTCCGTGCCTTCCAATCTGACAACGGATGGCCGGTGACCGGTGTTCTAACAGGTGCTCAGAGAGCCCGTTTGCGTGGCCATATTGACCCAGGGGCCGCTGCTGTCGCTTCGGGATTGGTCCCGCTCATTCTTAACGATGGTGGAGGTTCGGTTACCCGGTCCTCGGATGCTGTGCAGGAACGGAGAACCCCAGTTGTATTGCCCGGCAATGGCTCGGGCAGCGCGGAAACAAGTGAGATTAGTCTCCGGCAGCAACAAAGATTGAGTAATGAAAGAAGTAGGACCTCGATCGAAGGAACCGACAACACCGGAACAACCGCAACGGCAACCGGTAGTTTCGCTCAGGATCCTACTACTACGGTTGGGACAAGCCAACAAAGCCTGAGAAGTGTTCTGAACAATTCAGCCCAACAATCAACCAACGACGACTCGAGCACCAACAGTCGAAAACGGGTGACATCCACGACAACGACAACCACCTCGGTAGACCAAGCCGCCCAACGGCGACAGCTGCGCCAAGACCGCACGTCGGTTGGGTCTGCCGGTGGCGCCGTTGCCGGCAGCCAGGCCACAATTAGAGAAAGCGCGACCGAAGGTGACTGCACAAATATCAAGCGGCGCGCAGGCGGGTGCATCTCACAATAGGATGCGATTGTCGTTACTTGGTTCGAATAATCCATACGATATGATTGACGCTATGGTTTCGCCAAGCGCCAGAAGCAGTTTTCGCCGGAGGTTCAAATTCAATTGAGATCATTCGAAGAAATACATGCGATTGCCGCGGATCGCCACGGCGGGGATAAGGCGCTGATCGCAAAAATTGGAAAGCCGACTTCGAAAGCAAAACTGAAAGCGCTTCCCGAAGACCGTTGGCTTTCGATGATGACCCGCTGCATTTTCAATGCAGGGTTCAACTGGAAAGTCATTGAAGCAAAATGGGATGGCTTTGAAACCGCGTTCCACCGATTTAATGTCGATCGCTGTGCGATGATGAACGAGGATTGGCTCGACGAGTTACTGCAAGACACGCGCATTGTGCGAAACGGAGCGAAAATCCAGGCAGTTCGCGATAATGCTGTTTTCTTACAGGAACTACGTTCAGACGGCGGAATCGCCAAAATTGTCAGCGAGTGGCAGCCGGAAGACTATATCGGTCTATTGGATTTCTTGAAAAAGCGCGGCAACCGTCTGGGCGGGGCCACGGCACAGTATTTTTTGCGATTTTCCGGTGCGGACGGATTTCTACTATCAACTGACGTAATCGCACGGCTGATGGCTGAAGGCATTATCGACAAGGCCCCTACCTCAAAGTCCGGCATGCGATCTGTGCAGCAGGCTTTCAATGAATGGCGCGCTCAATCGGGACGGTCGCTTACGGAAATCAGCCGAACCCTTGCAATGTCTATCTGAAATTAGCGCGTTGCGGCGCAAAGCCCAGAGCGATGGCATTCCAGGATCTGCTGCTCTCCGATCCGGTCCCACTGAGCAATATCACCACCGCAAGGGCCAACGCGAAGCGTCAGCTCATCGTTTTTAATCTGTAACGCGGCAAATACTTCACCCGTCAATCCCTCCGCGCTGCCGCACCATGAAGCCAGGCAATGCGCCTCGATCGTAATCTCTTGATCAAAACTTGTACCGAAGCTGTGGTTGTTCAACGCAGTTCCGCTGATCCGCGCCTTGGTCCGTGCCGGTGTGTCGTTTCCTGGCGAAGGTTCTGAAACTGGACCAGTCAAGTCGATCCGCCCACGCACAATATAGTACTGTTCTTCGGCGTCGCGCGCCATTTGATAGAGATGTACGGCGTTGGGCCGCGCGCAGGACAGGGCCAGCGCAGGCGAGGTTGCTGAAAGCAACGCCACAAAAACGACCACAAAGCGGATCATTGGAAGG
>JBPCWO010000344.1:0-3920 GCA_051009475.1 Boseongicola sp. | reverse complement strand
CCGGGAGAAGTCAGTTTCCGACATAGCGACAAACTTCACCTAACGCCGAGGGTCGACCAAATTCATAAATTCGATGCCGAGGGTCTGCGATTCACATGAATAGGCTCGAGGGAAAGACAGCCCTGATCACGGGCGCCGCGCGTGGCATCGGTCTTGCCTTTGCCGAGGCTTATGTTCGCGAGGGCGCGCGGGTCGCGATTGCCGACATCGATATCGAGCGCGCACACGAGTCTGCTCAACAGATTGGTGACGCTGCAATGGCAGTCGAATTGGACGTAACACAGCAAGACAGCATCGACCGGGCGGTATCCGAAATCATAGATGCGTTTGGGCAGATCGACATCCTGATCAACAACGCGGCATTGTTTACGGCGGCTCCAATCGTCGAAATTGACCGCTCGAACACTCAGCGCGTATTTGACGTCAATGTAAACGGTACATTGTTCACATTGCAGGCTGTGGCCCGGCACATGATTGCGCGCGGCGGCGGCGGTAAAATCATTAACATGGCTAGCCAGGCCGGCCGACGTGGCGAGGCGCTCGTGAGCGTTTACTGCGCAACCAAGGCTGCAGTTATCAGCTTGACGCAGTCGGCAGGGCTCAACCTGATTGAACACGGGATCAACGTGAACGCGATCGCGCCCGGAGTAGTCGACGGCGAACATTGGGACGGGGTCGATGCTTTTTTCTCCAAGTATGAAAACAAGCCTCAAGGCCAGAAAAAAAGAGAAGTGGGAGAGGCCGTGCCCTTCGGGCGCATGGGAACCGCGAAGGACCTCGCCGGAATGGCCGTGTTTCTGGCGACACCCGAGGCCGACTACATAGTTGCCCAGACATACAACGTCGATGGCGGAAACTGGATGAGCTGATGGAAAATCATGTGCAGGATTTGGCCAAAGTGAAACTCCGCAACGACAGACTGTCAGATTTGCCTGCGGCCGTCTCGCGTCCAATGTACGATCGTTCGCGCCTGAAACCGGGAATTGTTCACATCGGTGTCGGCAATTTTCACCGCGCGCATCAGGCTTGGTACCAGCACCATCTGATGCAATCCGGCAAAGCTCATGACTGGGCAATCATCGGTGCTGGCGTGCGACCGTACGACGAAGCTCAACGGAAAAAACTGGCGGAACAGGACTATCTGACGACCCTGATCGAGCTCGACCCAGCCGGAAATTCAGCTCAAGTCATCGGCCCGATGATCGATTACATTCCCGTTGAGGAAGATAACCAAGCGCTAATTGAACGTTTGGCGCAAGCCGAAATACGTATCGTGTCGCTGACTGTAACTGAAGGCGGTTACTTTATTGACCCTGCCACTAAGCTCTTCGATGAAAATCACCCTGACGTTGTGCATGATGCGGAAAACCCCGGCGCTCCAAGGACGGCGTTTGGCGCGATTGTGCGGTCGCTGAAGCTTCGACACGACCGAGGCATCGGACCCTTTACTGGGCTCAGCTGCGACAACCTGCAGAGCAACGGCGCAGTCTTACGACAAACATTGGTCGGGCTCGCCCGCCTCAGTGACCCAGACCTTGCTGATTGGATTGACAAATCCTGTTCATTCCCAAATTCGATGGTCGATTGCATTGTGCCGTCAACTGGTCCGGCGGAGCTGGCGCTGGCGAACGAATTTGAAATCGATGACGCCGCACCGGTGATTCACGAAAATTTTCGTCAATGGGTCATCCAGGACGATTTTTGCGCCGGACGTCCAAACTGGGAAGACGTCGGCGTTGAATTTTCGGACAACGTGCACGGTTTCGAAGCACAAAAAATTCGCATCCTGAATGCGGGCCATCAGGTGCTCGCCAATGCCGGCGAGTTACTCGGAATTGAATCCATTTCGCAAGTCATGGAGAACCGCGCCATCCACGCGATGTTCCGCAAAGTTGAGCTTGAAGAAATCGTGCCGCATGTGAAACCGGTGCCGGGGATGACGTCTGAAGCCTATGTGGATTTGGTCGACCGACGCTTTTCGAATTCAGCGGTTTTCGACACAACACGCCGGGTTGCCTTTGACGGTTCATCACGCCACCCAGGGTTCGTTCTTCCATCTGTTCTCGACGGTTTGAAGACTGATACGCCGGTTAATGGTCTAGCCCTCGTCGAGGCCGCTTGGGCGCGGATGTGCGAGGGAACCAGGGAGGACGGCAGCCCGATCCAGCCGAACGATCCGTTCTGGGAAGAGCTGCAGGTAACTGCATTAAAGGCAAAATCCAATCCACGCGCCTGGCTGGAAATGCGCCAGTTCTACGGAAACCTCGTCGCAGAGCCGCGATTTGCCGATGCTTTCGAAAAGTGGCTGAGGCAAATCTGGAAGGATGGCGTAGAAGCGACCATAGACGCTTACCTCGAAGAGTAGGGTCGACTGGAACCAGACATTCGCTTTGGGCATTTCCAAAGTCCGGTCTGGGCCGTTCACACCAGTTGATGCCGACCAAACGAGGGTCTGGAATGTCCGCATTACGGTTATAACAGCTGCAAGGCTCGCTGCGGCGAGCACGAATGTCCGCTTCTACCGCTGCACGGCGGCGCAGGCGGACCGTCTTTGAGTCTGACGGAAATGCTGCAGGGGCGAGGCGAATGTCAGGTGCAAGTCTGCTCTGGGCTCGAAGCAGTCGTTCGCTGCACGGCAGCGCCCATCGGCCTGATGAACGTCCGCTCCGGGCTCAAAGCAGCCGCTCGCTGCGTCGCGGCGCGCATTGACCGGTTGAACGACCGCTCCGCGGACGAAGATGCCGTTCTACCAATCTGGTCCCATACCCACTCGGCGATGCTTCGGCAGGCAATGATCAGGGTGGCTTCACGCCGGAATAGACGATTTGAGCAAATGGCATCGATGCCGGTGACGGGCCAAATTCGGCCTCCAGAGCATCAGCCGCCTCGCGCACGACCTCATCCGGATCAACGTCGGCGCGACTCCGGAGTTCGTTGATCGTCGGATTGCCAGTTACAAACCCCCGAGCGACGTCCATATGCTCCGCCGTTTGCGATCTGGTCACACGGCTGGAGGCGACATCGACCAGTCCCTCGGTCTCGAAAAGCGCGCTGACTTCCGCCTCGTCACTCATGCTGAATGGCGCTTCGAGGAAGCGGGGTGGATTAGAGACAAAACGGCTTTTGATAACCCTGTCCACGACCGCTACCGCCGGGTTGGCAATAAAATCGTCCCATACATTCAGGGCCAGCATACCGCCCGGGCGCAGCATCCGTGTCATCTCCGCCATGCCTTTCGCCTTGTCGGGAAAGAACATAATCCCGAACTGGCACACAACTGCGTCGAATCCGCTTTCCTCGAAATTCAGGTCCAGCGCGTCTGCCTGACTGTAGGTCACCCTTGGAAGCGGGCCGTTCACCTTAGCCGCGTAGTCGAGCATGGCCTCATTGAGATCAGTTGCGACGATTTCCGCGCCGTCGAGATTGGCGGCGAGATGGCGGGTAAGAATACCTGTGCCGGCGGCAACCTCTAGCACACGGCGTGGTGAAAAGGCGGCAACCCGCGCCGCCATGTCCTGCGCCGACCATTCGAAGAGAAGCGGTCCAAGGTAGCGGTCGTAAGCCTCGGGGATCGAACCCGAAAACTCGACGTTTAAGGCGTCGCCGGACATGAGAATCACCTCTGCGGAAACAACGTTGTCACAACAATACACTGCGACGCGCCGTCGTTTACAGGGTTACTCTGGTTGACGGTCCGCTTGAACGACGGCTTGGAGTGCAAATCATCAAAACCGTTCGACCCGCCTTCCCTAAATGCCTCAACAAAAGAAAAGGGATGGCCGTCCGCTTCGGGCTCGAAACAGTCGTTCGCTGCGGGCAGCGCCGTATGACCGGTTGAATGACTGCTCTGCGGACGAAGCTGCCGTTCGCTGCAGAGCGGCACCAGAGGTCGGTTTGAATGACTGCTCTGCGGACAAAGC
>JBPCWO010000343.1:0-7765 GCA_051009475.1 Boseongicola sp. | reverse complement strand
AGACAACCTGGTGCAAATGTTCTTTGGTTGGGAAGGTGTAGGCCTTGCCTCATACTTGCTGATTGGATTCTATTTCCGCAAACCCAGCGCGAATGCCGCCGCGATCAAGGCGTTCATTGTCAATCGGATTGGCGACTTTGGGTTTGCCTTGGGCATATTCGCGATCTTTTTCCTGGTCGACTCGATCAATTTTGACGACGTCTTCGCTGCCGCACCGGAGCTTGCGGAAACTGAGCTGACATTTCTTTGGACATCATGGAATGCTGTCGAGTTAATCTGCTTCCTGCTTTTCATCGGCGCGATGGGCAA
Organism: Boseongicola sp.; assembly: GCA_051009475.1. Lineage (GTDB taxonomy): Bacteria > Pseudomonadota > Alphaproteobacteria > Rhodobacterales > Rhodobacteraceae > CAXMNX01. The sequence goes on along the minus strand of JBPCWO010000343.1, from coordinate 7,456 downwards.
ATCGGCGCAGTTTGTTCTTCACACCTGGCTTCCGGACGCCATGGAAGGCCCGACGCCGGTCTCGGCGCTGATCCATGCTGCAACCATGGTGACGGCGGGTGTGTTCCTGGTCTGTCGGATGTCACCGCTGATGGAATTTGCAGACTGGACCCAAAGCTTTATCGTTGTGATTGGCGCGGTTACCGCGTTCTTCGCGGCGACCGTGGGCCTAGTTCAAAACGACATCAAACGCGTGATCGCCTATTCGACCTGTTCGCAGCTGGGCTATATGTTCGTGGCCGCAGGCGTTGGCGTCTATTCGGTTGCGATGTTCCACTTGTTCACGCACGCGTTCTTCAAAGCGATGCTGTTTCTTGGTGCCGGATCGGTGATCACCGGAATGCATCACGAGCAGGACATGCGGAATTATGGTGGTTTGCGCCACAAGCTGCCCTACACATTCTGGGCAATGATGATCGGAACGCTGGCGATTACCGGTGTCGGTATTCCGTTAACGACGATTGGATTTGCCGGATTTCTTTCAAAAGATGCGGTGATTGAAAGTGCGTTTGCGGGAGGAACCAGCGCGGCGACATTTGCGTTCTGGGCACTGGTTGTAGCGGCATTGTTCACCAGTTTTTATTCTTGGCGGCTAATGTTCATGACTTTCTTTGGTGAGCCACGTGGCGACCTGGATACCCATGAACATGCGCATGAAAGTCCGATGACGATGATCGCTCCGTTAGGAGTGCTGGCGTTGGGTGCGATATTCGCCGGCATGATCTGGTATAAACCGTTCTTCGGTGATCATCACGCGGTCGAGGAATTCTTTGGCATCTCGAAAGGTGAGGAACACGCCCAGGTTCTGATGCTTGGCGCGGCCCATGCAGCAGGTGAAGAGACCAGCGAAGAAAGCCACGGTGATGAACATAGCGAGGCACAAGAACACGGCGAAGGACAGGTTCCTGGGCAGGGCGCGATTTTCATGGCCGCCGACAATCACGTTCTGGACGACGCGCACCATGCACCGACGTGGGTCAAGGTTAGCCCATTCATCGCGATGCTGATCGGTTTTTTCACGGCGTATTTCATGTACATGATGCGACCCGACGTGCCCGGCCGATTGGCTGCCAGTCAGGCACCACTTTATCGGTTCCTTCTGAACAAATGGTACTTTGATGAGATTTACGACGCTGTTTTTGTAGAACCGGCAAAAGCGATCGGGCGGTTCCTTTGGCGCCGTGGCGACCTGGGCGTAATCGACGGTTTTCTTAACGGCGTTGCGATGGGCGTGGTGCCTTTCTTTACGCGCCTCGCGGGCCTCGCGCAGTCGGGATACATCTTTACTTATGCCTTTGCGATGGTGCTTGGGATCGCGGTGTTGATCACCTGGGTGACGCTGACCGGGGGGGCTGAGTAATGTTAGAAGGTAGCCTACTGTCGATCGTTGTTTTTATCCCGCTTATCGGCGCAGCAATTCTGGCGATATTCCTGCGCGGAGAGGATGAAGCCGCACAAAAGAGCGCAAAGTATCTCGCGCTGTTGGCGACCAGCGTGTCATTTCTTGCGTCGCTTTTGATGCTGGCCCAGTTCGACCCGTCAAATCCGGGATTTCAGATGGTCGAAGAGACCGAGTGGATACTTGGCCTGAATTACAAGATGGGCGTCGATGGGATTTCGATTCTGTTCGTTATGCTGACAACGTTCCTTATGCCGATCACAATTCTTGCGTGCTGGGATGTAGAGCATCGAGTGAAAGAGTACATGATCGCATTTTTGGCGTTGGAAACGCTGATGCTGGGGGTGTTCACGGCGCTGGACCTGGTGTTGTTCTATTTGTTCTTCGAGGGCGGCCTGATCCCGATGTTCCTGATTATCGGCATCTGGGGCGGAAAAGAGCGCATCTACGCCGCGTTCAAGTTTTTCCTCTACACGTTCCTCGGTTCCGTGCTGATGCTGGTTGCGATGATCGCAATGTATGTGGATGCGGGCACAACAGACATTCCGTCGCTTTTGCAGCATAACTTCGGGTCAGAGACGTTAAATATCCTTGGGTTCCAGATCGTCGGCGGATTGCAGACGTTGCTGTGGATTGCGTTTTTCGCGTCGTTCGCCGTCAAAATGCCGATGTGGCCTGTGCACACATGGCTTCCGGATGCACACGTGCAGGCGCCAACTGCAGGGTCTGTCGTGCTGGCTGCGGTCCTGTTGAAGATGGGCGGTTACGGTTTCCTGCGGTTCAGCTTACCAATGTTCCCTGTGGCGTCGGACCTTTTGGCAAACTTCGTGCTTTGGCTCAGCGCGATTGCGATCGTTTATACGTCGCTCGTCGCGTTGATGCAGGAGGACATGAAGAAACTGATTGCCTATTCGTCCGTGGCTCACATGGGTTTTGTGACTGCTGGGATATTCGCAGCAAATCAGCAGGGCCTGGACGGCGCCATTTTTCAAATGCTGTCGCATGGCTTTATCTCTGGCGCCTTATTCCTTTGCGTCGGTGTCATCTATGACCGGATGCACACCCGCGAAATCGACGCCTATGGCGGACTGGTGAACCGAATGCCGGCTTACGCGGCGATTTTCATGTTGTTTACAATGGCGAATGTCGGGCTTCCGGGCACTTCTGGCTTTGTTGGCGAATTCCTGACGCTAGTCGGCATGTTCCAAGCCAACACTTGGGTGGCGTCAGTCGCGGCAACAGGTGTCATCCTATCTGCGGCCTATGCGCTGTGGCTTTATCGTCGCGTGGTCATGGGTGATCTGATCAAAGAAAGCCTGAAGTCAATCACCGATATGACCCAACGGGAGCGCGCGGTATTTGCGCCGCTTGTCTTCATGACCATTTTGCTTGGTGTTTACCCAAGCCTTGTCACCGATATCATCGGCCCTTCAGTGTCAGCCTTGCTGGGTGAATATCAGACCGCTGTCGCCGATTACGCGACCCATGCGCAAGTCGCTTCGAACGGAGGGGGCAACTGATGAATCCCGGCGATCTGTCTCTTATTCTTCCGGAAATAATTCTCTCGATCTTCGCGATGGGCGCGTTGCTAGTTGGCGCCTATGGCGGCAAAGACAAGCTTGCGTCGATGGTGCTTTTGGCGACAGCGTCACTGTTTGTAGCCGTCGCAGCCTGGATTGGGTTGCAAGGCGGAGGGCGCGGTGTCGCATTCGGCGGCATGTTCGTGGACGATGGTTTTGCACGTTTCGCCAAGGTCACGATCCTTTTGTCCGCGGCTGCGATACTGGTGATGAGCGAAAGCTACATGTTGCGGCGGGGGCTGCTGCGTTTCGAGTATCCGCTTCTGATCACATTGGCCGTCGTTGGCATGATGATGATGGTATCGGCAGGCGACTTGATCGCACTTTATATGGGTCTGGAGTTGCAGTCGCTGGCGCTTTACGTGGTCGCAGCGCTGCGTCGGGACAGCGTAAAATCAACTGAAGCAGGGTTGAAGTATTTTGTCCTAGGCGCGTTGTCTTCCGGTCTTTTGCTTTATGGGTCTTCACTGGTTTACGGATTTACCGGCACGACGCTTTTCGCAGGGATAATCGCTGCGGTGGAAATCGAGACTTCTGTCGGACTTTTGCTTGGCTTGAGCTTCATTGCCGCCGGTTTGGCATTCAAAGTCAGCGCGGCGCCGTTCCACATGTGGACACCGGATGTCTATGAAGGATCACCCACACCGATCACAGCCTTTTTTGCGACCGCGCCGAAAGTTGCGGCGATGGGCCTTTTTGCGCGTGTTGTACACGACGCATTTGGCGGAATCGTGGGGGATTGGCAGCAAATACTGGCGTTTTTGTCGCTGCTTTCGATGTTCCTGGGTGCGATTGCAGCCATTGGACAGACAAACATCAAGCGCCTGATGGCCTATTCTTCGATTGCGCACATGGGGTTTGCGCTTATGGGGCTGGCATCCGGGACGGTGTTTGGCGTCCAGGCGATGCTGGTCTACATGGCGATCTACGTGACGATGAATGTCGGCACGTTCGCGTTCATCCTGGCAATGGAGAAGGATGGCGCACCAGTAGTGACGATATCTTCGTTGTCGATGTATTCACAGCGTGACCCAACAAAAGCTCTGGCGATGCTGGTGCTTCTGTTTAGCCTCGCGGGTGTGCCGCCGCTGGTTGGTTTCTTCGGCAAGTACTATGTTTTGCTGGCCGCGGTAGAGGCCGGCCTAGCTTGGCTGGCGATTGCGGGTGTGATCGCGAGTGTGATCGGAGCGTTCTATTATCTGCGGATCGTTTACCTGATGTATTTCGGGGCAGAGGAGAGCGAACTCGACATCGGTGGGTCGCGAATATTGTCAGCCTTCCTGATCGCCAGTGCGGCGGCCATGGTTTTTGGTGTCGTCAATTTGTTTGGCGTTGAAGGAATTGCGGAAGCGGCGGCGGCAGCGCTTGTCAACTGATGGACTTCTTCCGTGGCCTGATGAAACAGGCCGGGTCATTCTTGACGAGATTGACAGCACGATGGCCGAAGCTGCGCGATTGGGACCATCGTTGGACCAGCCAACTTGGATCATGGCACGGCAACAGACCGCAGCGCGCGGTCGTCGCGGCCGGAGTTGGATTGAACCGCCTGGAAATTTCGCTGCCACACTGGTGATGAAACCACGATGCAGCGCGGCCCAGGCGGCGCTAAGGTCATTTATGGCCGCGAACGCTTTGTTTGAGGCCCTGGCGATGAAGGTTGACCGCAGTCGACTTGACCTGAAGTGGCCAAACGACGTGCTTTTGAATGGCGGAAAAGTGGCTGGTATCCTACTGGAAAGCTCAGGTCGGGGTGATCAGGTCGAATGGCTTTCTATTGGCATCGGAGTTAACATTGAATCGGTGCCGGGACTTACTGAGGATTCTGACTTTCGGCCTGTTAGCCTTGTGGGTGAGGGTGGTGAACCTACTGATACGGATGAGTTTCTTTCGCTACTTGCGTCGAATATGGCCACTGAAGAACGCATTTTTGCCGAGCTCGGATTTGCACCGGTTCGCGAGAAATGGCTGCGGCGTGCGGCGCGTTTGGGTGAAACAATTACTGCACGAACCGCGCGCGACGAAATTACAGGAACATTCGAGACGGTGGACGAAACGGGCCAATTGGTACTGACTACGCCAAATGGCCGGACCAATATTCCAGCCGCAGACGTTTACTTCTAGAGGAGGCCGCGCAAATGCTGCTGTGCATCGATTGCGGCAATACAAACACTGTTTTTGCCGTTTGGGACGGTTCGGAGTTTCTGGCGACGTTCCGAACTTCGACTGAGCATCAGCGGACGTGGGATCAATACTACGTCTGGCTGTCGCAATTGATGGAATATCGCGGAATCCCGATGGAGATTGATGAGATCATAATCTCTTCGACTGTGCCGCGTGTGGTTTTCAATCTTAGGGTATTCACCGACAGATATTTCAGCGTCAGGCCGCTGGTGGTCGGTAAGCCTGATTGCCTGCTACCGGTTGTCCCCAGAGTGGATGAAGGTACGATCGTCGGACCAGACAGGTTAGTAAACACTGCGGCCGCCTTTGACCGCTATGGCGGCGACCTGATCGTCGTGGACTATGGAACAGCGACGACGTTCGATGTTGTGGCCAAGGACGGAGCGTATGTCGGCGGTGTGATTGCGCCGGGTGTGAACACATCTTTAGAAGCTCTTCATTTGGCCGCCGCTGCATTGCCGCACGTTGATGTGACGAAGCCGCAGAAAACGATTGGGACAAACACTGTGGATTGCATGCAGTCAGGAATTTTTTGGGGCTATGTCGGACTTGTTCGCGGCATTTGCGACCGGATCAAGGGCGAATACGAGCGACCAATGAAAGTGATCGGCACAGGCGGGCTGGCGCCGCTTTTCAATCAAGGCGATACGCTATTTGATTTGATCGATGACGACTTGACGATGCATGGGTTGACCGTGATCAACGCCTACAACAAGGAATAATAAATGAGCGACCGGTTGATCTATTTGCCGCTCGGCGGTGCAGGCGAGATTGGGATGAACGCCTACGTCTATGGCTTTGGGCCTAAAGGAAAAGAACGTCTGATCGTGGTCGATCTTGGAGTAACTTTTCCCGACATGGAATCGTCGCCCGGTATCGATATGATTTTTGCCGACATCTCTTGGCTAGAAGAACGCGCTGATCGCATCGAAGGCATATTCATCACGCATGCGCATGAGGATCATATCGGTGCTATCGGTCATCTTTGGAGAAAGCTGCGTGGACCAATTTATGCGCGCAATTTCACCGCGCATCACGCTAAACGCAAAATGAACGAGGCGGGTCACGGCGAAGAAAAAGTAGCCGTCGCGAATGCTTGGCCCGATGCCATCAAGGCTGGACCATTCAAGGTGGGTTTTGTCCCGATTAGCCATTCGATCCCGGAAAGCTCGGGCCTTGTTATCGATACTCCGGCCGGACGCATCGTTCACACCGGCGACTTCAAGCTCGACCCGACGCCGTTGGTCGGAGAGGCTTGGGACCTCAAGCTTTGGGGCGCAATTGGCGCTGAAGGTGTGAAAGTGCTTGCGTGCGATTCTACCAATGTTTTTTCGCCAAATCCCGGGCGCAGCGAATTGCAGGTAGGGCCAGAAATCCGAAAGCTTGTGGAAGGCGCATCGGGCATGGTCGTGGCTACGACATTTGCGTCGAACGTGGCGCGTGTGAAAACACTGGCCGAAGCGGGGCGTGACGCAGGCCGGTCGATTTGCCTTCTTGGCCGCGCTATGCGGCGAATGGTTGAGGCCAGCGTCGTGACTGGCGTTCTGACCGACTTTCCAAAGACAGTGTCCCCGGAAGAGGCGGAGGACATCCCGCGTGACAGCCTTATGTTGCTGGTCACCGGCAGCCAAGGAGAACGGCGCGCAGCCTCGGCCGCATTGAGCCGCGGCAAATACCTTGGGCTGGAGTTGGCTGAGGGTGATTTGTTCCTGTTTTCATCCAAGACAATTCCCGGAAATGAAAAAGGCGTAAACCGGGTCATCAACGCGTTTTCAGAGAAAGGCGTCGATGTAGCGGACGAGGACTCCGGTTTTTATCATGTCTCGGGCCATGCCAACCGCCCCGATTTGGATACGGTTCACGAGCTATTGAAACCGCAAATGGTTATTCCGATGCACGGTGAACACCGCCATTTGCGTGAGCACACGAGGCTTGCTGCTTCCAACGGAATTTCAAGCGTTCTGGCGACAAACGGGTCAATGGTAGATCTGACGGGTAACGAGCCAAAAGTTGTCGAGCACATCGAAGCCGGGCGGACCTATCTTGATGGCTCAGTTCAAATAGGAGCCTTCGACGGCGTCGTGCGAAACCGCATCCGGATGGCGATAAACGGGCATGTCCTGGTGACATTGATCATTGAAGATAACGAACCACTGGGAGAGCCTTGGGTCGAATTGTCGGGTTTACCGGAAACCGGTACGTCCAATGCGCCGCTGTCGGACATCCTTGAGCATGATCTGAGCCAAATGATTGGGCG
>JBPCWO010000342.1:0-19986 GCA_051009475.1 Boseongicola sp. | reverse complement strand
GACTTTAACGACAACATGGTCGCCAAGCGCGGCGGCATTCCGATGTATCGCCTGATGGATACCAAAGGCGCGATGCGTGACGACGGTGCGCCCTACGCTGAAATGGCTGACATCGCGATGTCAGTGGCCAAAGGCGAGCGAGAATTGGGAGAGGCAGAAGCCGACACTGTAAATCTCGTTCCAGACAATCTACGTGGGCTGGATCGGTTTGAGGCGCGAAAACTCGTTGTCAGCCAGATCACCGAAGAAGGCCTCGCCGTGATGATCCCCGGCGACCCGGAAGACAGCGATGGCAATGTCTGCCTCGATCCAGGTGAAGTGCCACTGGTCGAGAACAAGAAGATCATGGCCCCATACGGCGACCGCTCGAAAGTCATCATTGAGCCGATGCTCACCGACCAGTGGTTCGTCGATACCGGCAAGATTGTCGGTGCGGCATTGGACGGGGTGCGAGAAGGCACCACCGAGATCCTGCCGGAACAGCACAAGAAGGTGTACTTCAACTGGCTGGAAAACATCGAACCTTGGTGCATCTCCCGCCAGCTCTGGTGGGGGCATCAGATTCCGGTTTGGTATGGACCGGACATTTCCGCCAACCACGGAAAATTCTTAAGTATCCCTTGGGAAAAGCGCGTGTCCAAGTTCGGTGAGGGTACGGATATCGCTTTCTGCGCTCCTACCTTCGAAGAAGCATCCACACTTGCGCAGAAGCATTATTCCGAATTGCTGCCGGAGGGAGCAGGAGTTGGATTCACCGAGGTCACGGGCCCCGATGCGGCTAAAGATCATCAACTAGAACACAGCGCCGAAACCCTTGAAATCGGGCTGTACCGCGACCCCGATGTCCTCGACACTTGGTTCTCCTCTGGCCTTTGGCCCATCGGAACGCTTGGCTGGCCTGAAGAGACGGAGGAGCTGAAAAAATACTTCCCCACCTCGGTCCTGATCACCGGTTTCGACATCATCTTCTTCTGGGTCGCCCGGATGATGATGATGCAATATGCAACTGTCGGCGAACGGCCGTTCGACACCGTCTATGTCCACGCGCTGGTGCGCGACGAGAAGGGCAAGAAGATGTCGAAATCCCTCGGTAACGTGCTCGATCCGCTTGAACTCATTGATGAATTTGGAGCAGACGCGGTTCGCTTTACAGTCACATCCATGGCCGCCATGGGCCGGGATCTGGGGCTTTCGAACCAACGGATCGCGGGTTATCGCAATTTTGGCACCAAGCTTTGGAACGCTTCCCGCTTTGCTGAAATGAACGGCGTCTTCGGTCAAGCCCGTTGGACACCGGGCGACCCGCTCAGTGCAACGGCCAACAAGTGGATTGTCGGCGAGGTTGCCAAAACCCGCGCCGCGGTCGACGAGGCGCTGACCGCCTTCCGCTTCAATGACGCCGCGAACACTCTTTACGCCTTCACCTACACCTACTGCGACTGGTATCTCGAATTCTCAAAACCGCTATTTGAAACCGACGCAGCCGAAGAAACCCGCGCCGTGATGGGATGGGCTCTGGATCAAATGTTGATCCTCCTGCACCCGATCATGCCGTTCATCACTGAAGAACTTTGGGGCCTGTCCGCCAGCCGCGAGAAAATGCTGATCCATGCCGACTGGCCAACATACGGCACTGAACTCGTCGATGACGATGCGGTTGCCGAAATGCGTTGGGTTCGTGATCTGATCGAAAAAGTCCGCTCGATCCGCGGTGAAATGAACGTTCCCAAAAGCCTGAAGGCACAACTCTTGCAGGTCTCGCTGGATGAAGCCGGCGAAGGCGCCTGGACCAGAAACGAAAAGATTATCCTGCGCGACCGCGAAGCTGGAATTGAAACGCTGACCAAGGTCGACTCGGCCCCCAAAGGAGCTGCAACAATTGCTGTCGACGGCGGAACATTCGCGCTACCGCTTGAAGGCCTGGTCGATGTAACGGCAGAAAAATCGCGCCTTGAAAAATCAATTGGCAAACTTGAAAAAGATTTGAGCGGTCTAAAAGGACGTCTCGCAAATCCCAAGTTCATCGAAAGTGCGCCTGAAGATGTTGTCGAGGAATCGCGGGAGCAAATGGCACAGAAAGACGACGAACTTGCGCGTCTGAATACTGCACTCGATCGGCTCGCTGAAATCGCCTGACTTCCAAAATTGATTGGAACCCTGCTAGCGCACCAAACGATCAATCGCCCGCATCATTCCAAGCGATTTATCGTAAACCAGCGTTAGAATCCGCCGCGCTGGCGGGCGGCTAATAGCGATGGGAATTGTGCGTGCTGCACCCGCGGCAGCAACGCTGGCGATGAACATGCGACGATTTAGTTTGGGCATTCCGACAATTCTCTTCTTGCGAACGATTCTCAGGTAGTGTCGAGGACCGTATTTTTCAATGCCTTGAAGGTCACCGTGGTTTCGGTGTTGATCGGATCATGAGTAAATCACGCCTGACACCACTTGCCGAAAGTCTGCCATCCACCGTCCCATTTGTCGGACCGGAAGCCGCGGAACGCGCCCGCGGCAAGGGGTTTGCCGCCCGACTGGGTGCCAATGAAAGCGTCTTTGGGCCGTCTCCCCGCGCCATCGCCGCAATGGAGGAGGCGGCCAGTGACGTCTGGATGTATGCCGATCCCGAAAGCTACGACTTGCGCGCGGCACTTGCGCGTCATCTTGGAATATCCATAGACGAGGTCGTCGTCGGCGAAGGTATCGACAGCCTTTTGGGCTATCTCGTACGCCTTTTTGTGACCCACGGTGATACCGTGGTCACATCAGATGGCGCTTATCCCACCTTCAACTATCATGTCATTGGCTATGGCGGCTCACTTATGACAGTGCCCTTTCGCGATGACAGGGAAGACCCCGAAGCGCTGTTGAAAGCAGCAACGGATTTAAACGCCAAGCTCATCTACATTGCCAACCCGGATAATCCGATGGCCAGCCACCACCAGGCCAACATAATCGACGATCTGATTGCTCGCTTGCCCAAAGAATGCCTTTTGGTTCTCGACGAAGCCTATATCGAATTTGCCCCCGGTGGCACTGCACCGGCGATTGACACGTCGAACGAACAAGTGATCCGAATGCGCACGTTTTCAAAAGGATACGGCATGGCCGGTGCCCGCGTTGGCTATGCGTTCGGGCACCGCGGAAATATCCGCGCGTTCGAAAAAGTGCGAAATCACTTTGGCATGAATCGCATTGCGCAAGTTGGAGCCCTCACCGCACTGGCTGATCAGGATTATCTAACCGAAGTTAAGGCAACGGTTGCTGCATCGCGTGACCGGATCGCCTCAATCGCCAGCGCCAACGGCCTTGTACCACTTCCCTCCGCGACAAATTTTGTGACAATTGACTGCGGACGTAATGGCGCATTTGCCAAGGCCGTTTTGGAAGAACTGGTGGCCCGCGACATATTCGTGCGCATGCCGTTTGCCGAGCCCGGAAATCGCTGCATACGCGTAAGTTGCGGGCGGGAACCCGATCTCGACAGATTTGCCGAAGCGCTGCCAGGGGCACTCGAAGTGGCTCGGTCGCGCTAAATATCGCCGTAACGGTGATTTGTTGCGCTAATTATTGGTTTTGTCATACCAAGGCGTTAGTTTGTTGCCATGCGTTCCGAGCGCCCAAGCCACCCGACACCCGTCGAGGATTATACAAACGCCTTTCTGGCGACGTTTGGCGTGATCGTATTCATGGTGCTTTTCGCAATATGGGCAATCTGGGGTCTTATCGTGGCCGGCGTCGTCAGCTGGGTTGCGGACCGACTTATGGCCGTCGGATCGGGAAGGCGGCGCAGCAGCTAGGCTGCCGAGGCGATAATTTCCGCTGCCGCATCAACTCCGCCGGGCGCGTGTTCGATCTTAACTGCTCTTAGCCCGGCTTCGATCGTTGCCAATGCGCCTAGAATCATATGGGTATTCACATGCCCCATGTGTCCAACACGGAAGAAGTGATGCCACTCCGGTGCATCTTGCGGCGCCATTCCCAACCCAATTCCAAGCGTGAGGCCGGCTTTTTCTTCACACCAATTGCGCAGTTCGGTGCCATTTGCACTTCCGACTCTAATCGATGTCACCGCATGACTGCGCTGCGATGGATCACTAACGTTTAACTCCAGAGGCCCCGCTTCGCCCCACCGCTCGAACGCCGCCCACACTGCGCGAGCCAGAACTTCGTGGCGACGCCAAATTGCATTCAGGCCTTCTTCGGCGATCATATCCAGGGCTTCGCGTAGACCATAAAGATGCAGCGTCGGCGCAGTGCCGCAGAAATACTGATAGAATACCTCTGGTTCGATCCGCGTCCGCCAGTCCCAATAGCGTGTGACGCAGTTCGCGGCATTCCTGGCACGATCGGCCTTGTCGTTAAAGAATACAAACCCCAGACCGGGCGGCGTCATTAGCCCTTTTTGCGATCCGGTCACCATGACGTCGACGCCCCAGGCGTCCATCTCGAAAGCATCACAACCAAGACACGCAATGCAGTCGATCATCAAAAGTGCTGGGTGTCCGGCGCGATCTATCGCCGACCTTAGTGCTGCAATATCATTCCGAACACTTGTCGATGTGTCGACTTGTACCGTCATGACGGCCTTAATCCTATGGAATTTGTCAGCCGCCAAAACTTCTTCGACCCGCCCCATCTCGATTGCGTCGCGGTTCCCGAAATCCAGTGTTTCGACTTCCACGCCAACTCCCTCGGCAATCTCGGCCCAGCCAAGCGCGAAAGTTCCAGTGGCCAGAACCAGAACGCGGTCTCCACGTGAAAAAACATTGCATAGTGCGGCTTCCCAGACCCCGTGCCCGTTCGCGATGTAGATCGCGGCGTGGGCTTTGGTTTTGGCAACATTCTTCAGATCTCGAACGATGCCTGGTACCATCTCTGTAAGCTCGCCGTGATAAATATTCGGAGACGTGCGATGCATCGCGCGCAACACCCGATCAGGCGACACCGATGGTCCCGGTATGGCCAGATAGTGACGTCCGTTTCCAAGTGTCATCTTCTACTCTCCACGACACAATTTGCACTTCGACGAGGTATTCGCCCGCGCATACCCCGTCAATCACCTGTTGCTTGTCTGCGCCCGCGCGGGACGATAGTCATTGCCAAAGCCACAAAGCATAAACACACGTGACTCAACCTCCATCGACCCCAGAAAATCCACCGGACCGGCCACTTATTGGCTGGCTCTGGTCCACCTATTTGCGCCAACAAAAAGTGTGGATTGGCTTGGCATTTCTGCTTATGGCGCTCGAAGGTTCGATGCTCGGCGCGCTTAGCTACATTGTGCAGCCGATGTTCGATCGGGTGTTTATCGCGGGCGATCGCGGAGCAGTGGGATGGGTAGCCGCCGCGGTTGGCGGAATTTTTGTCGTTCGGGCGATTTCAGCATTTGGGCATCGCGTATTAATGCAGGGCACCGGCCTGAGAATTGTCACTGGTATGCAAAAAGATATGGTCGCACACCTGTTGACGCTTGATAGTCGTTACTTTCAGGAAAACCCGCCAGGCACACTAATCGAGCGGGTTCGCGGCGACACGACTTTGGTCAGCAACACTTGGTCTGCTGTCTTGTCAGTGTTCGGTCGCGACGTTGTAAGCCTGATCGCGCTTTTGGCGGTTGCTATATCCGTCGATTGGGTTTGGACTCTTATCGTGGTTGCCGGGGCGCCGCTGTTGCTTGGTCCGGTGTTGGCATTGCAACGCTACGTTCGGCGCCGGTCTCATTCCGCGCGCGAGGCGGCAGGACGGCTCTCGACCCGGCTCGACGAGATATTCCATGGCATAAACACCATCAAACTAAACACCAGTGAATCACGCGAAAACAAAAGGTTTGGCCAAGCCGCAGGCACATTCCTTGAACAGGAAATGAAAACCCGCGTAGGTCGGGCTGGCATTCCCGCCATGACCGATTTTGTTGCTGCCCTCGGGTTTGCCGGCGTCTTGGTCTACGGCGGTGGCCAAATCATCGATGGCGACAAAAGCGTTGGCGAGTTCATGTCATTCTTTACCGCGATCGGCCTCCTCTTTGAACCGGTTCGCCGAGTCGCAAATGTTACGGGCACATGGCAAATGGTCCGAGCAAGCCTCGAGCGCATTCACTCGGTATTTCAAGTCGATCCGACGATTACATCGCCAATCGACGCAAAAGTAGTTTCGAGCGCGCCGGAAAGCGCCGATATTGTTTTTCAGAATGTCATTGTAAACTTCGGAGCTGAAAGCGCGCTCGCCAAAGCAAGTTTCACTGCCCGCGCCGGCGAAACAACAGCATTGGTCGGCGCCTCCGGTGCCGGTAAATCCACCATATTCAACGCATTGACCCGCCTCCTTGACCCAAATTCCGGTCAAATCACAATCGGTGGAACCGCGACGACTGAGATGACCCTGCCAGACTTACGAGGATTGTTTTCGGTCGTCACACAAGATGCACCGATGTTTGACGAAAGCCTTCGGGACAACATTGTGTTAAATACCCAAGACGTCAGTGACGAGGATATCGGAGCCGCCGTTGCAGCCTCCAACCTAACTGAATTTGTGCAGCGGCTTGAACTTGGCCTTGAAACACCCGCAGGCCCTCGTGGGTCGGCTATATCCGGGGGCCAGCGCCAGCGTGTCGCCATTGCCCGCGCGTTGCTGCGCAATGCACCAATCCTCCTACTAGATGAAGCGACATCCGCGCTTGACGCTGAAAGTGAAGTTCGCGTGCGACAGGCGCTCGACCAGCTGGCAAAGGAAAGAACCACACTCGTTATTGCCCACCGGCTTTCGACAATTCGCAATGCCGACAAGATAATTGTGTTAGATCGCGGTCGTGTTGTTGACGAAGGTCGTCACGAAGAGCTGTTGGAACGAGGAGGCATATACAGGAAACTGTTTGAACTACAGTTCAACGATAGCTGACTGTTCACGATTAAGTTTTTGAATTTCCTGAATACCTACTCATCAGTTGCTCAGGCGAAGCACCAAATTTGAACCGCGTCAGTGTCCAAAGATTGCGTGCTACCCTGCGAACCCAGCCTTCGCGGAGGTATCGGTCAGCCGAAGTGTGCGCCTTGGCGTCCAGCGGCCGCATTAACCCGCGCAATTGGCGCGCAATGATCACATCCTCCATCAAAGGCACGTTCGGCACGCCGCCGATTGCCGCCAGAAGTCGTTTTGGCAACAAAAGCCCTTGATCACCGTAAGGTAGGCCCAGCCAACGCGCGCGAAAGTTTGCCCCAGAAGCGACCAGTTTTGGCGCCCAGCCTTCAGCGCGGAACACAAGTCGAAAATATCCCGCTTTATTCTGTCCGGATTCAATGTGGCGCCATACGGCGTCCGGCCAACCCGGCCCGAGATGCGTATCGGCATGCAGAATCAATAGCCACTCTGCCCGTGCTGCTTCTACCCCGAGAGCAATCTGCCCCCCGCGCCCCGGCGGCCCTTCTACAATGACCGCACCAAGCGCCCGCGCGATTTCCAGCGTGTCGTCCGAAGATCCGCCGTCAGTCACCACCAATTCGCGGATCAGCCCTTCGGTCAGCCCTGGCATTAATGCTTTTGCGGTCTCGGGAAGTTCCGAAGCCGCGTTGAGCGAGGGGATAACAACAGATAGTGGTGCGACCATAGGATGCAGAACCGATTTGCTGGTTCTATATAGGATCGAGACGCAGCAGGAGACCAGCATGCAGGAACGAACAGTTTTTCGGCTGACCGGAAGCGATCGCGAAGAATTTCTGCAGAACATCGTCACAAATGACGTGACGCGGCTTAAGGACGGGATTGTCTGGGCGGCGCTTTTGACCCCGCAAGGCAAGTATCTTGCAGATTTTTTTCTGGTACCTGCAGCGGATGCGATTCTGCTTGATGTTGCCCGGGAAATTGCTCCCGCTCTTCATCAGCGCCTTTCCATGTATAGATTGCGCGCCGATGTCCAAATCGAAACGACAGATATCAATCCGACACGCGGCACCGGCCCCGTACCTGATGGAGCTTTTGACGATCCTCGACACCCCGAGCTTGGGTGGCGCGCTTACGACGGACGCTGCGGCCAAAACGCGGAGTGGACAGCTATACGAGTTGCTCATTGCATTCCAGAAACGGCGATCGAGCTAATACCAAGTGAGACTTACCCACTTGAAGCTGGTTTCGAACGCTTGAACGGAATTGACTTCAAAAAGGGCTGTTACGTGGGTCAGGAAGTGACTGCCCGAATGAAACACAAGACAGAACTGAAGAAAGGCTTGGCAATTGTCGGCGTTGAGGGTGACGCGCCGCCAGGAACCCCGATTCTCTCCCAAGATGGCAAGCCTGCCGGCACGCTGTTTAGCCAAGCAAATGATCAGGGCATTGCCTACTTGCGGTTCGACAGATCGCAAGGAGAAATGACAGCATTGTCAGCAAAGATCCGGTTCGACGGGTAACATTCAGTGTATCCAATATTCGGGATTCGCGCTTACGCGCGTTCTGAATACTCCATCGTTTCGGTATTGATAACGACACTTTCATCCTGTCCGACGAATGGCGGGACCATCACTTTGACACCGTTATCAAGCACTGCGGGTTTGAAACTGCTGGCCGCCGTTTGACCCTTCACAACCGGTTCTGTGTTGACGATTTTGCAAGTGACTTTTTGTGGCAGCGTCGCATTCAATGCTTCGGACTCATAGTATTCGATTTTGACGGTCATACCGTCCTGCAGAAAAGGCCGCCGGTCACCAAGGATTTCTGACGGTAACTCGATCTGCTCAAACGACTCGTTGTCCATGAAGACCAGCATTCCGTCGCTTTCATAAAGAAATTGCTGATCTTTTTGCTCCAGGCGCACGCGTTCAACCTTGTCGGCAGATCGAAATCGCTCGTTCAATTTGGTACCATTTCGAAGATTTCGAAGCTCTACCTGAGCAAATGCGCCACCCTTCCCCGGCTTCACATGTTCGACCTTAACTGCTGCCCATAAACCACCGTTGTGCTCAAGCACATTTCCTGAACGAATCTCATTTCCGTTAATTCGGGCCATTGGGGTCAACCACGCGAAAAAGTTGATTAAATTGCTGGCGCCCCTATATTCGAGCCACAAGCCGCTGACAAGACGGCGAAAAAATCGGGAGGAATGCTTTTAGCTATGCATTTCATGCATAGGAGCAATTCCAAAATAGAATGACTAAAGTGGTGAAAGACCCGGCATAAGGGGTGCCACGCCACGACAAACAAGAGCAAGAACAAAGGAAAACGAATGGCTGACTTTGTAGACGGCACTGCATTCAATCACGAGCAGGGGAATCGCGCGCGGAAACTTTTCGCGGCAGTGGTTCTGGCGGCGCTCGACGATGCAATTGCCGACGACAAAAAATACGGTAACGGACCAGAGCAGATCGCACGCTGGTCGCGCTCGCGCGACGGTCGCGAAGTGTTGTCGTGCGCGGGCATCGACCCGAACGAACGGGTTGTCAACGGATTGATGGAATTCGTAGGTAAAGGTGTGCGCACATCTGTTGCGCTTTCACGTGAAGAAAGCGAACGCCGACACGCGGCGGAGCAAGCCCAGGCAGCTTAGGCGACCTGAAATCACGAATTCAGAAAAACGCGCCTGTTATGGCGCGTTTTCTATTTTGAACATGACCCTGCCCAATTATTCTAATCTTGCCGACGCAATGCATAATCCCGGTATTTCTCTGGAGCCGCTATGACCGATGACGCACTTCCTTTTGACTTGGCATTGCTTGACAAGCTTGCCGCCACTGCAGTCGGCACTGGGCTAAATCTACAACCTGGTCAGGATGTCATATTAACGGGTTCGGCAGAGACACTACCACTTGTCCGTAGGATCGCCGACGCGGCATATAAGGCCGGCGCAAGCCTGGTCACTCCGATCCTTTCCGACGAAGCGGTGACAAGATCGCGCTACCTGCATGGCGTCGATGCCAGTTTCGATGCCGCGCCTGCTTGGCTTTTTAATGGTATGGCCGACGCCTATGGGGCCAATGCGGCTCGATTGCACGTCTCGTCAGAGAACCCGATGGCGCTGAGCGACATCGAGCCAACAAAAGTTGCCCGCGCTTCCAAAGCACAATCGATCGCCTACAAACCGGCACTGGAGAAAATATCGAGTTTCGCTATCAACTGGTCGATCGTCTCTTATCCGGGTCGCGCATGGGCAATGCTGATGTTTCCAGATCTGGATGGTGACACGGCGCAAGCGAGACTGGCCGAGGCCATCTTTTCGGCCAGCCGGGTCGACCGTGACGACCCGGTAGCTGCATGGGCCGCACATAATTCCGACCTTGCCAATCGCCGCGACTGGCTCAACCAACGCCAGTTCTCATCTCTTCACTTTCGCGGCCACGGCACGGATCTGACCGTGGGTCTCGCCGAAGGTCATCTTTGGCAGGGTGGCGCCTCTGAGGCGAAGAATGGTGTCGTCTGCAACCCAAACATCCCGACCGAAGAGGTTTTTACTACACCGCACGCGGGCCGAGTCGAGGGCACTGCACGGGCGACAAAACCGCTCAGCCACCAGGGAAGCCTGATCGAAGATATCGAGGTGCAATTTGAAAAAGGCCGTATCGTAAAAGCAAAAGCCACTCGTGGCGAGGATGTCTTCCAAAAACTCCTTGAAACCGACGACGGCGCAGCACGGCTCGGTGAAGTCGCGCTTGTGCCACATGCATCGCCAATTTCCGAAAGTGGCCTGCTCTTCTACAACACGCTCTTTGACGAAAATGCGGCCTGCCACATTGCTTTAGGCCAATGCTACAAAGACTGCTTGGTTGATGCCGGAGAGGCCAGCGATGAAGACGTCGCCGCGCGCGGTGGCAACGCAAGTTTGATCCATGTCGACTGGATGATTGGCGGCTCCGAGACGGAAATCGACGGGATCACCGAGAACGGCGAACGTGTTGCGGTATTCCGTGACGGGAATTGGGCAGATTAGATCAACGCACTCAGGCGCGAGCGAAAAAGCTTAAAACGGCACGTCGTTACCAGCAGTCGCAGCGGATGCGACAAATTTTGCAACGACTTTCTTATCTCCTGCCTTCTCGAACATGATGTCGAGCTTGTCGCCTTCGATACCTTCGACCGTGCCATAGCCGAATTTTTGATGAAAAACCCGGTCGCCCACTGTGAAAGCAGAAACGGCGTCAAGGTCGATCACAACATTTCGTGCTTCAGATGGCTGTGACATACCGCGTTGCTGGCTGCGTGACTGAAGCCGTTTCCAGCCCGGGGAATTGTAACCGTCTGCCTTGGCGGCTTCTTCGTGCAAATCGCTTTTCGGCGCGCTTGCCATGCTTGGCGAAGCCGCGCCGTAACCGCCGCCGTATAGACCCGGAGGCGTCAGAACCTCGACATGCGCGTCGGGCAACTCATCGATGAATCGCGACGGCAACTGGCTTTGCCATCGGCCGTGCATGAAACGGTTTCCGACAAAACTTATCGTCGCAATCTTTTCTGCACGCGTGATCCCGACATAAGCCAACCGGCGTTCTTCCTCGAGGCCGCTAAGACCACTTTCATCCATCGAACGCTGGGACGGAAACAAACCATCTTCCCAACCGGGCAAAAACACTGCCGGGAACTCCAGTCCCTTTGATCCATGCAGCGTCATGATGGAAACTTTCGCTTCCCCATCTTCGCTGTCGTTGTCCATGATCAAACTGACGTGTTCGAGAAATCCCTGAAGATTATCAAACGATTCCAGCGCCTTGATTAGCTCCTTTAAGTTTTCTAAACGACCGGGCGCCTCGGGGGTCTTTTCCATTTGCCACATCTCGGTGTAGCCGGATTCCTCTAACACCTGCTCGGCGATTTCGATGTGGCTGGTTCCTTTTTGCACCAGTGCGTGCCAACGATCGAGACCGTCCAACAGCTTGGCGAGCTCCGAAGCACCCCGTCCCGACAGCCCCTTGTCCACAAGCAGAACCCGCGCACCTTCGACCAAAGAAACGCCATTCGAACGGGCAGACGACTGGATTTTCTGCCGCGCCTTGTCGCCCAGCCCACGCTTGGGCGTGTTTACGATGCGCTCAAACGCCAGGTCGTCGTCGGGACTGACCGCGAGCCGGAAATACGCCATAGCATCGCGGATCTCCATCCGCTCGTAAAACCGAGGCCCGCCAATCACCCGGTACGGTAACCCGATCGTCAGAAACCGGTCCTCGAAGGCACGCATTTGATGCGAAGCACGAACAAGGATCGCGATATCTTCAAGCCCGAATGGGTCGAGGCCACGAGTTCCGCCCTGCATCGCTTCGATCTCTTCACCGACCCAGCGCGCTTCTTCGTCGCCGTCCCAATGGCCGATCAGACGGACTTTCTCGCCGTCTGCCAATTCAGTGAACAGCGTCTTGCCCAATCGACCCTGATTGGCCGAAATGACCCCACTGGCGGCGGCCAGGATGTGCGGTGTCGAACGATAATTCTGTTCCAGGCGAACGACTTTCGCGCCGGGAAAATCCTTTTCAAACCGAAGGATATTGCCAACCTCAGCACCTCGCCATCCATAAATTGACTGATCATCATCGCCAACGCAGCAAATATTCTTGTGACCCTGTGCAAGTAGCCTCAGCCACAGGTATTGGGCGACGTTGGTGTCCTGATACTCGTCCACCAGAATGTATCGGAACCAACGCTGATACTGTTGCAGGATGTCGTCGTGCGTTTGCAGGATCGTAACGACATGCAAAAGCAGATCGCCGAAATCGACGGCGTTCAGCGTCTTCAATCGCTCTTGATACTCACCATAAAGATCGACTGCTCGGTGGTTAAATGCACCAGCTTCGCCGACAGGCACTTTGTCTGGTGTCCAGGCACGGTTTTTCCAACCATCGATGATGTGAGCAAGTTGGCGTGCGGGCCATCGCTTTTCATCAATATTCGCCGCGACGACCAGCTGTTTCAGCAACCTCACTTGGTCGTCGGTATCCAGAATCGTAAAATTGGTTTTGAGGCCGACAAGTTCGGCGTGGCGTCTTAGAAGCTTCACACAAATCGCGTGAAATGTACCGAGCCAGGGCATCCCTTCCACGGTCTGGCCAAGAAGCCGGGCAACGCGGGATTTCATCTCACGCGCCGCTTTGTTGGTAAACGTAACAGCCAGAATTTCATTCGGGCGCGCCTTACCGGTAGCCAATAGATGGGCAATGCGCGTTGTTAGCGCCTTGGTTTTACCGGTGCCGGCACCGGCAAGCATAAGGACCGGCCCTTCAAGTGCCTCAACCGCTTCGAGTTGCGCCTCGTTGAGGTCATCAAGATAAGAAGCGGGACGCGCGGCGAGAGCTTGCGCCGAAAGCGGCACACGGTCAGGAAAATCGCTATCGTCGGGAAGGCTGCTCATTTCGCGAACGTAGACCGAATGCAATTCGAGCGAAAGAGGTGTTCGCGCTCTGTTCCGCATCCTGAGTTGCGCCTGCA
This sequence comes from Boseongicola sp., assembly GCA_051009475.1. GTDB lineage: Bacteria > Pseudomonadota > Alphaproteobacteria > Rhodobacterales > Rhodobacteraceae > CAXMNX01. The sequence goes on along the minus strand of JBPCWO010000342.1, from coordinate 6,600 downwards.
AGGCATATTCTTTGAAAGATGAATTTGGGGACCTTTCCCTTTTGTTCAAAGCCACTATGAGGGTGCCATGAACCTTGATACCCGTTTCCCCGCCGTTTTTGATCTGCGTGCCCGCGCCCGCCGACGTGTGCCGCACTTCGTGTTTGAGTACCTCGACAGCGCCACCGGGCTTGAAGACCAGCATCGGCGAAACCAAGAGGCGCTCCGGTCTGTTCACTTCACGCCGTCGATTTTGGAGGGACCGTATGAACCTGATCTTAGTACAAAATTTCTAGGCCGCGACTATCCGCTACCATTCGGCTGCGCACCCGTTGGCATGTCCGGAATCATGTGGCCCGGCGCCGAAAAGATTATCGCGAGCGGTTGCGCTGCGGCAGGTATCCCCTATTGCATGAGCAACGTTGCAACCGTCGTGCCCGAAACGCTGACGCCGCACATCGGCGATCAGGGCTGGTTTCAGCTTTATATGCCGCACGACAAAGGCATCAGATCCGACATGCTGCGCCGCGCCAAAGACGCCGGATTTACGCACCTGATTATTACAGTAGATGTCCCGGTCGACAGCCGCCGCGAACGGCAAAGGCGCGCCAACCTGACGATACCGCCAAAGGTCAATCTGGCGATGATCTGGTCAATGATGCTGCACCCGGAATGGACACTTGGAACGTTGCGCGAAGGCATACCAAGCCTCAAGTTCTGTGAAGACTATGTCGATCAATCAAAGGAATTTAATTCCATCGCTCATGCTGGCCACGTTATCCGAGGTCAGCCGGATTGGACGGACATCGACGAACTGCGCGCAGAGTGGTCTGGGCCATTTCTGGTCAAAGGAGTGCAGAAACCGGAGGACGCGAGGCGTTTGACTGCAGCGGGAGTGGATTCAATTTGGGTCTCGAACCACACCGGTCGGCAATTTGATGGAGGACCAGCCTGTCTCGACGCCCTGCCCCGCATTCGCGACGCTCTGCCTGATACACACATCATTTTTGACAGCGGCATATCTGGCGGTGTCGACATTCTTCGAGCTTTGGCGTTGGGCGCAGATTTTGTGATGTTGGGACGCGCATTTCATTATGCAGTTGGCGCGCTAGCCCAGCGCGGTCCCGCGCATCTGATCCATATGCTGAGCGACGACATGCGCCTTGCCATGGGCAACATCGGCGCCCAGACGTTGACAGAACTCGCCGAACATCTGGCCGACTAACCAAACCGCTCTTCGCAGTACCTGAATGCTCCCGACGCTTGCCCCAACACGGCTTCGTCGTTAACACATGCTGCAACTGCGAAAAGAGAATGTGAATGGCCGAATTCAAGAAGATCCTTGTTGCCAACCGCGGCGAGATCGCCATTCGCGTCATGCGGGCAGCCAATGAATTGGGCAAACGGACTGTCGCGATCTATGCCGAAGAGGATAAATTAAGCCTGCACCGCTTCAAAGCTGACGAAGCCTATCAGGTTGGCAAGGGTTTGGGGCCGGTTGCGGCTTATCTATCGATTGATGCGATCATCCGCGTCGCGCGCTCATGCGGAGCCGACGCGATCCATCCGGGCTATGGTCTTTTGTCGGAAAATCCCGATTTTGTTGATGCCTGCACCGAAAACGGAATCGCGTTTATAGGCCCAAAGGCCGATACGATGCGCGCCCTCGGTGACAAGGCCAGTGCTCGCAAGGTTGCCATCGAGGCCGGCGTCCCGGTGATTCCGGCGTCCGAGGTCCTCGGTGACGACTTGGGGCTTGTCCGCAAGCAGGCCGACGAGGTTGGCTATCCAATGATGCTGAAGGCGTCATGGGGTGGCGGCGGTCGTGGAATGCGGCCGATCCACAGCCCTGACGAATTGGAAGAGAAAGTCCTGGAAGGTCGGCGCGAGGCTGAGTCCGCATTCGGCAATGGCGAAGGCTATCTGGAAAAAATGATCCAGAGGGCCCGCCATGTCGAAGTACAGATCCTGGGCGATGGACACGGCAACATCTATCACCTTTGGGAACGCGACTGTTCGGTCCAGCGTCGAAACCAAAAGGTCGTGGAACGCGCACCTGCCCCTTACCTCAGCAGCGCCCAGCGCGAAAAGCTTTGCAATTTAGGCAAAAAGATTGCCGAACACGTTGGATATGAATGCGCTGGCACCATCGAATTCCTGATGGATATGGACTCGGGCGAGTTTTTCTTCATCGAAGTGAACCCGCGCGTGCAGGTTGAACATACCGTCACTGAAGAAGTAACCGGCATCGACATCGTTCAAGCGCAAATCCTAGTGGCTGAAGGCAAATCCTTGGTCGAAGCCACCGGCAAGCCCAGCCAATACGACGTCGAACTCAACGGGCACGCCATCCAGTGCCGCATCACCACCGAAGACCCGACCGACAACTTCATTCCTGATTACGGTCGGATCACAGCATATCGCGGCGCCACGGGCATGGGCATCCGGCTAGATGGCGGTACGGCCTATTCCGGTGCCGTTATCACGCGATACTACGACTCGCTTCTTGAAAAGGTGACTGCCTGGGCCCCGACGCCCGAGGCGGCAATCGCACGAATGGACCGCGCGCTCAGAGAGTTTCGTATTCGTGGTGTTTCCACCAACATCGCATTTGTCGAAAATCTGCTGAAGCACCCGGTTTTTCTGAATTACGAGTATCACACCAAGTTCATCGACGAGACGCCCGAACTGTTCGATTTCAAACCTCGACGCGACCGCGCGACGAAAATCCTGACCTACATTGCCGACATAACAATTAACGGGCATCCGGAAACCGCAGGCAGGCCGCGTCCGCACGCGGAAGCGCGCGAGCCGCTGGCACCGAAGCTTCGAGTGGAAGCCCCTACGCCAGGAACGCGGAACATCCTTGACGAACTTGGCCCCGAGGCGGTGGCCGATTGGATGCGCGACCAGAAGCAACTATTGATCACCGATACAACGATGCGCGATGGGCACCAGTCGCTTCTTGCGACACGGATGCGGTCAATCGATATGATCAACGCGGCGCCGGCTTACGCCGCCAATCTGCCGCAACTTTTTAGCGTAGAGTGCTGGGGCGGCGCCACTTTCGACGTAGCTTACCGCTTCTTGCAGGAATGCCCGTGGCAAAGGCTGCGTGATCTCCGCCGTGCGATGCCAAACCTGATGACCCAAATGCTTTTGCGCGGCGCCAATGGCGTTGGCTATACGACCTATCCCGACAACGTCGTTCAGTTCTTTGTCAAACAAGCAGCGGATACCGGTATCGACGTATTCCGCGTTTTCGACAGCCTGAACTGGGTCGAGAACATGCGTGTCGCGATGGATGCCGTTGTTTCAAATGGAAAAATTTGCGAAGGCTCGATCTGCTACACCGGTGATATTCAAAACCCAAACCGCGCAAAATACGACCTGAAATACTACATAAACATGGCGCACGAGCTAAAAAACGCGGGCGCGCATGTGCTGGGTCTGAAGGACATGGCTGGTCTGCTAAAACCAGCCGCAGCGCGCATCCTGATCAAAGCGCTGAAAGAGGAAGTTGGGCTGCCGATCCACCTCCATACCCACGATACGGCAGGCATAGCTTGCGCGACGATCCTCGCGGCTGCTGACGCTGGCGTCGACGCGGTGGATTGCGCGATGGACGCGCTTTCCGGCAACACCAGCCAGGCGACGCTCGGAACAATTGTCGAAGCGCTCGCAGGATCCGAACGCGAGACGGGGCTCGATATTGGCGCTGTGCGCGAAATATCCAACTATTGGGAGGCCGTCCGCGAACACTACGCGGCCTTTGAGTCTGGCCTCCAGGCACCCGCATCCGAGGTTTATCTGCACGAGATGCCGGGTGGCCAGTTCACCAACCTCAAAGCGCAGGCGCGCAGCCTTGGCCTCGAAGAACGCTGGCACGAAGTGGCCGAGACCTACAGCGAAGTGAACCAGATGTTCGGCGACATCGTAAAAGTCACGCCGTCGTCCAAGGTCGTGGGCGACATGGCCCTGATGATGGTCAGCCAGAACCTGACCAGACCGGACGTGGAAGACCCAGACAAGGACGTCGCCTTCCCGGACAGCGTGATCGACATGATGCGCGGAAATCTTGGGCAGCCGCCCGGTGGATGGCCGAAATCTATCCAGAACAAGATACTGAAAGGCGAAGAGGCCTCAACCGACCGCCCGGGCCAGCACGCGGCTCCGGTGGACATCGAAGAAGCCCGCAAAGACATCTCAACTCAACTAGAGGGGATCGATGTCGATGATGAGGATCTGAATGGATATCTGATGTATCCCAAGGTCTTCCTGGACTACATGGACCGACACGAAACATACGGACCGGTACGCACGTTGCCCACGAAGACATTCTTTTATGGTATGGCCCCGGGCGACGAAATTTCAGCCGAAATCGACCCAGGCAAGACACTTGAGATCAGATGTCAGGCAATTGCCGAGACCAACGACGAAGGCGTTGCAAAGGTCTTTTTCGAACTGAATGGGCAACCGCGCGTGATCCGCGTGACTGACCGGTCGTCAACGGCAGCGCAAGTTTCGCGCCCGAAAGCAGACTCGGCGAATGCAGGCCACGTCGGGGCACCGATGCCCGGTGTTGTGGCCTCAGTCGCGGTTCAGTCCGGGGCCGAAGTCAAAGAAGGCGACCTGATGCTGACCATAGAGGCAATGAAGATGGAAACCGGTATCCACGCTGATCGCGATGCTGTGGTTAGAGCCGTCCACATCAGTCCCGGCAGCCAGATCGACGCCAAGGACCTGCTGGTGGAGTTGGAGTGAGTTTGGTTAGGGGACGAGTTTGATTTGGTAAGTGCTACGAAGCGGGCTTTGGCCTAGGTTGAACTAATTTCCGGTTGCGGCCCGGTTCTGCAGATCAAACAAACCTCGGCGAATGGCTTCTATCAAAGGAGAGGTAAGATCTCTTTGTTGCCGCTTTGGATTTGAACATGGAATCCGGTGGTGCAAATCAGGTAAGCTACGTCACTCTCCGCAAACGAAACCTTGCTTTGTGGCCCAAACGGCTGGCATGCGAACAATGCACTTTCTTCGCCCAGGCAGCCTGCGTTATCCTTCTCGTCCGGGTTCGTCCGGATCGTTAGAGAACAGTGCGATCTTGTTGCCTTGAGGGTCGCGAAGGTAGCCTACATAAAAATGAGGTCCATACGAGTCACGAAAGCCCGGCGGGCCCTCGTCAAAGCCGCCAGCGGCAAGCGCGGCGGAGTGGAGGTCACGAACCTGCTTTTGACTGCAAGCCTCAAATGCGACCATAACACCGTTCCCAGCCGAGGCCGGACGTCCATCGAAGGTTGGTTTAACGTAGAAATCCGGCAGAGCGGCAGACTGACTCGGTTGTTCGGGTTTCGCGTAACTAAGGCCCTCAGGACCCTCCTTCAGCCCGTAATCAAGGGCTGGCAGAAACGCAGAATAAAACCGTTCCGCGCGAGCGATGTCATCGGCACCAACGGTGACGTAGGCAATCATGCTGCGTATTCCTTTCCGGGAGTTTGGTTATTTCGTCGAGTTTCTTGCATTAATGCGGTCATAGAGTGGTTTTGGTCGAATGTCCGCTTCGAGACGGAAACAGACCCAGCCGTGCTGCGCACGAATTACGTACCTTACTTCTAGGTAACTCTCGAAAACGCTGACCGTAACGCATCCTTGATGTTGGCGCGGCGCTCGATGTCCTTAAATGGCATGAATGCGATTTGCTCAGTTTCGAAATCAGCAAATGTCCCGAGAAAGCCGCTGGCGCATTCGTTTGCCTGTTCAACTTCGCCAATCATCTCCAAAGTAAATATCAACCCAAGCCTCGGCTGACCCGCAAGGGGCGCAAGATCAGTGGCGCGCCGGAAGGCATCGGAAGCGGACGCGAGATCGCCGACGACGTATTCGGCATAGCCACTGGCGACCTCGGAGAGATGGCGCATAGGATGTTGCCTGTCGGTCCTCAAGGCTGCGTCCGCCATTGAACGGGCAAGCACCGCATCCTCGTCCATCGATGCGGCCAGGCTCACAAGGTAGGCCGAGTTAACGTGTCCCTCGCTGATCTCGAGCGCACGTTCGCCAAGTCGTCGCGCTTCGACGATCTTTCCGCGCTTGAAGGCGACATATCCTCTGCTGAAGACAGTAAAATCGCTGTGCGGTGCGACTGATATCGCCTGTGCACTTAGCGTGTCTGCCTCTTGGATGTTTTCCGCTGTGTCTTGCCGCCAACCAATGGAGTGCCCGGTGAGCAGGCTTGCGGCCAACGCCGCCTGCGCCATGAAATTGCCAGGGTCCAACTCAAGTGCGCGCCTTAGCGGTACGGCCGCACCGCGCCAACTTTTTTCATCGGGTATTTGAAATAGACCGCTCGACACATTCAGAAGCTGCTCAACAGACATCTGGTCCTGATCTAAGCTTGCAAGATCCCTTGCTTCATGCGCCTGGAGTTTGTAGCGCAACTCAGCGCTTATCCGAACGACAAAGCGGTCTATTGCGCTGAACGGGTCTGATTCCTCCTCGTCGAAGTGTCCCCGCCACACGTCGGTGCCGCTGCTTTCATCCGATAGATGCAGGGTCAGTCGCCACCTTGTTCCCGCTGAACGCAGCGTGCCCGTTATGTGATACCGCGCTTTTCCGGGATCGCTCTGCAGC
>JBPCWO010000341.1:0-4069 GCA_051009475.1 Boseongicola sp. | reverse complement strand
ATGGCGCGCGTCTGGGCGTCGCGATCGGAGATCTGATTCTTGACGTGACGGCCGTTGATCATGGTTGCAATCCGACGCTTTTTGCGGCGCCGTCCTGGAACGCCGTCATGTCCGCGGGACCAAGAGTTTGGACAAAGTTGCGCGCAAGTTTGACCGAGCTGCTGTCCAACCAGACAGCGAAAGCTTCCGTGGAGCCCCATTTGATATCGCAGACGCAAGTGCAAATGCATATGCCGTTTCAAGTGTCGGAGTTCACAGATTTCTATGCTGGAAAAAACCACGCGGTAAATGTCGGCACGATGTTTCGCGGAGCCGAAAATGCGCTTCCGGCCAACTGGCTTTCAATTCCGATCGGATACAATGGGCGGGCGTCTTCGGTTGTCGTTTCAGGGACTCCGGTCCAGCGCCCCTGGGGCCAACTGAAAGGGCCGAGCGACGAACTGCCGCGATTTGCGCCTTCGGGTCGCTTTGATCTCGAGCTTGAAATGGGCGCAATCGTGGGCCAGCCGTCTTCAGGGATGGTCTCGGTGGCTGAGGCCGATGATATGATATTTGGCTACGTCCTTCTTAATGATTGGTCGGCAAGAGACATCCAGGCCTGGGAGTACCAGCCGCTTGGACCATTTCAGGCAAAAGCCACTGCAACCACGGTCTCGCCTTGGATCGTTACAAAGGCGGCGCTCGAACCTTTCAGAGTCGGTAGTCCTCGGCGTGAGAGGCAGCTCTTGCCGTATCTAACGGAACCGGGGCCAATGCTTTATGACATTGATCTGGAAGCTGGATTGGCGCCTGAAGGCAAGGCTGAGACGGTGATCACCCGAACCAACTATCGCGAGATGTACTATTCCGCCGCCCAGCAACTTGCGCATCACACGACATCCGGCTGTCCCATGCGTGTAGGGGACCTTCTGGGTTCAGGAACGATTACTGGCACAACTAAGGAAAGCCGCGGATCGCTTCTGGAGCTTAGCTGGGGCGGCAAAGAGCCACTGACCCTCGACAGCGGTGAAGAGCGCAGATTCTTGGAAGACGGCGATACGCTGACGTTACGCGGAGCCGCAATGGGCGATGGATATCGCGTCGGGTTCGGATCTTGTTCCGGACAGATTCTGCCAGCAGCAGAACTGCCAGAATGGGCAAGTGAACTGGATGCCTAGGAGTGTTTGGTCCTAGATTGACCTTGTCAGGTTCACAGTGGCCAGAATAGCAGTAGTGCTGGGATCGAAATAGCCAAAACGAGCAGTTCAAGCGGCAATCCAATCCGCCAGTAGTCCCCGAATTGGTACCCTCCGGGCCCAAGGATGATCGTGTTGTTCTTGTGACCGATGGGTGTGAGAAATGCGCAGGATGCGGCGACCGCAACGCCCATCAGAAACGTGTCTGGGTTACTGCTTGTTGCAGAAGCAACTGCGATCGAAACCGGCGCCGCGATCAGTGTCGTTGCAACGTTATTCAGAAAATCGCTGAGCGTCATCGTGACGATCATCAAGAGCAACAGTGACGTCCAGGCAGGATACCCCGCGGTTAACCCTATGATTTGATTGGCAACCTTGGCGGCAGCGCCCGTGCGCTCAAACGCCTCTGCCAGTGGAATGAGGCTGGCCAACAGCACGATGACTTTCCATTCCACCGACTCGTATACTTCGTATCCACTAACGAGCCCCAATCCGACGAAGGCGATCACGGCACCCGCCAGGGCGACTGGAAGCGACAAAAGACCGGCGACTGCCAGACCTATGGCTAAAAGAAATATTCCGATGGCCCAGCCCGCTTTTGTTCGTTGGATCACTTCGGTACGTCGGCCCTCGATGGGCAACACGCCTAGCCAGGCAGCAGCAGCGGCATTTCTTTCGGGAGTACCCAAAAGTAACAAGACATCACCCGGTTCGATCGTAAGCAAACGCACCCGGTCCCGAAACCGCTGGCCGCTTCTGGCAACGCCCAATAGCGTGACCGAGTGCCGGTAGAGCAGTTTCAACCCACGCGCCGTCCGGCCTGCGATGCGCGCGCCATCCGGTACAATTGCCTCAGTCAACGCCAAGCTGGTCGACGCCACACCGCCGACGTGCTTCTCGGATCCGGCGAACTCCAGTGACGCTTTGCCGATGAATGCTTCAATTGCTTTCGGTTCGCCTTCGACGACCAGAAAATCTCCGGAACGCACCGGTTCACGCCGCGCAAATCCCGGTAAACGCCGCCCGTTTCGGATAAGCCCCAGGATGTGGACATCGTGCTCGTCTGAAAGCGGATAGAGATCACCGACCGTTGTCTCTTCGTCAATAGATTGGTCGCCAACGCGCAATTCGGCTACGTAGCGACCCTTTTCCACCTCGATATGGTGCTCGGCAATGCCCTTGCGCTCGGGCAAAAGCCGCCAACCGAAAATGGCGACAAAGGCGATGCCCGCAATCGCAACTGTCAGCCCGACGGGGGCGAAATCAAACATCGAAAACGGATCGCCAAGCGCGTCCTGCCGATATTCAGAAATCACGATATTCGGCGGTGTACCGATCAAGGTGATCATTCCGCCAAGAATCGTGGCAAAAGACAATGGCATCAATGTCTTACTGACGCTGCGCTTTGCCTTTTCTGCCGCTTCGACGTCCAGAGGCATGAGCAATGCCAAAGCCGCAACATTGTTGATGATCGCCGACAACCCCGCGCCGACAGCGGCCATCGCCGCGACATGGAGCGGCACCGGACGATCCGCGCTAAGAAGCCTTGCGGCAATCAGTTCAACCGCGCCGGACGCGGTCAATCCACGCGAGACGATCAAGACAAGTGCGATAATCGCAACGGCCGAATGGCCGAAGCCGGAAAACACCTTGTCCGAGGAAACAAGCCCCAAGGCAGTGGCCAAAATCAGCGCCGCGAATGCCACCAGATCATATCGTATGCGGCCCCAGATCAGCAACACAAACACGGTGCCAAATATTGCAAAGATTAATGTCTGATCACTCGGCATAGACCTGCCCTACAAATTTTAGGAACCATGTCGGGCTATCGCGACTCAGGCAAGCGCTCAAGTCTATCAATAACAATATCGGCGATCATTTCGCTGACGCGTACATTGCTTTCTTTGGTGACGCCGGCGATGTGCGGGGTCAGGATTAAGTCCGAGAGTCCATCAAAAACTGCTGCCGCTTTGGCGGTCAGTGGCTCGGTTTCAAAGACGTCAAGCGCGGCACCCGCCAAATGACCTGAGCGCATCGACATCGCGAGAGCCCGTTCGTCAACCACGCCGCCACGAGCCGCATTGATCAGAACGGCGCCTGATTTCATTTGCTTCAGTGCGGTCTCGTCGATCATATGGCGGGTCTTGTCTGTGAGTGGCACATGCAGGCTAACAACATCCGCGGCGGCCAATAATTCTGCCAACTCCAATTTTCGGGTCGATTTCCCGGCCGGGTGCGTTGCGGGAAGGAATGGATCGAACGCGGCGGTTTGCATCCCCAAACCTCTGGCAAGGTCCGCAGTTTCCTGCGCAATCGCGCCAAAGCCGATCAGCCCAAGGACGCGACCGGATACTTCGCGTCCAGAACAATCGGCTCGCGGCCATGCACCCGCGACCATTTGTGTATTGGCCTGATAGGCGCCGCGCATCAAAACCAAGGCATTAGTGACCACATATTCGGCAACCGAAAGTATGTTGGCACCTGTGGCGGGTGCGACCTCAATTCCCCGCTCGGTGCAAGCCGCAATGTCGATGTTGTCGAGCCCCACGCCTAGGCGACCGACCAGACGTAAATCGGGAGTCTGTTCGACTAGATCCCGCGTTACTTGCGTGCGGTTACGAACCACAAGTGCTTGAATTCCTTTCATCATTGCAGGGATCTCGGACTGGCGATCTGCCAGATCGGGCGCATAGGTTGTGCGATAGGCGCCGGCGAGTTTTGCGACCGCGTCCTCGTCCATGAATTCGGTGATCAGTATCATTCGATACCGGCGACACACATGTATTTAGTTTCAAGATAGTCATCGAGGCCTTGCGAGCCGCCTTCCTTGCCCATCCCGCTTTCCTTCAGCCCGCCAAATGGTGCCTCGACGGTTGTGATCAGACCCGAATTTA
>JBPCWO010000340.1:0-3012 GCA_051009475.1 Boseongicola sp. | reverse complement strand
GGACAACACTCGCCTTGTCGGGGAGGTTTTCCAAGCCTTCAACGCGATATCGCAATCCACACAACACCCCGAGTAATCCTACGATCGCCCTGTTCCATACCACCATAAGCGCGTGACTCGCGTCGTTGCCGAACAATCGCGCAACAATAATTGGTATGGAACATGGAGGTATGCTGATAAACATCAGCGTCGTAAATAAAAGTGAGCGCAACAAGGTCAAAACGTCGAATCCGCTACTAACAGATCGGCAACCGCTGCGGCGAGATCGTCATACACGGCGAGCTGTCCGAAGCTCTGATCCAGAGTTTTCTCTGTTTTGCGACCGTTTCCCGTGCGGACCAAAATAGGGCGACCATCAACCGCCGCCGCGGCCTCAAGGTCGCGCGCTGAATCACCAATGATCGGGCTGCCCGACAAACTGCAGCTGAAGCGCTGTTCGATTTGCCGCAAAAGACCCGGCCTTGGTTTTCTGCAATCGCAGCGCGCGCCCGGCGCATGTGGGCAGAAAAAAATGCCCGCGAGGTCCCCGCCGGCTTCCTCGACAGCCAAGCGCATCTTTTCATGGATCGCCTCGAGGGTCTCTAGCGTGAATAATCCGCGTCCAACTCCGGATTGATTGGTCGCGACGAAAAACGGTATACCGGCCAGGGTTAATCTGGCGATGGCATCAAGGCTGCCGGGAATAGGAATCCATTCTTCCGGAGTCTTGATAAAACTGGCTGATTCTTTGTTTATGACGCCGTCGCGATCAAGTACAACCATCGGTCATTTCACTTGTTGGCTAACTTTGCGGGATGCAAGATAGATCGGCGACGTCGAGGAAAAAATGGCGCAATCGTCGCAGTTGGGTCAATCTGTTTTGCCGCTGTGCCGGATCATCAGCCATCACCATAACCGCATCGAAGAAATCGTCGACCGGCGCTTTAAGTGTCGCGAGTCCCTCCAGTACTTCTGCATAATCTCTGGCTGCCAGTTTTTTTGCATGTACGGTTGTAATTGCTTCTATCGCGGTGTGGAGGCGTTGTTCCTCGCCATGTTCGAATAAATTTGGGTCAACTGTGCTTGGGCCTTCGTTTTCAATGGGTTGATCTGCGGATCGCAATATATTCGCGATCCGCTTATTCGCCATTGCAAGACTCTCGGCCGCGTCCATTTGCATGAATCGGTGTACGGCCCGAAGACGCTGATGAAAGTCACGTGGAGAAATTGGTTTGCGCCTGCGCACGGATTCGAACAATTCCGGGGAGACGTCGCCGGCGTCAAGCCCCGGTGACTGCCCGTCCAGGCAGTAGGCCTTTAGCCGGTCAATAGTAAATTCGTAGAGTTCATCAATGAGATTGGGTTCATCGCTGATCTTGATAGGCTGCGCCTTGACGCTCCGCGATAGGCAGTCGCACAGATCTATTTCTATGTCGGCTTCGATCAGGATACGCACCAGCCCGAGAGCAGATCGCCTGAGCCCGAACGGGTCCTTGTTTCCGGTTGGGCGTTTGCCCGCGGCGAAAATTCCCGCGAGGGTGTCGAATCGATCAGCCAAGGCAAGTACGCGGCCGGCTTCGGTCGTTGGCAGCCGGTCTCCGGCATGTCGCGGCAGGTAGTGCTCGTCAATTGCTTTCGCAACGGCTTCGAGTTCACCGTCTTCAAGCGCATAGTAATAACCCATCCGCCCCTGCAGTTCCGGAAATTCGCCGACCATTTCCGTCAGCAAATCGGTTTTAGCAAGCTGCGCTGCGCGTTCGATACTTGCAACGTCTTCACCAAGGTCCTTCGCCAGCGATCCTGCCAGCGCGGCAACGCGTGTCGCTTTTTCTCCCAGACTGCCCAGACTTTTCTCAAACACAACATTGTCCAGAGCAAGCCTCCGCGATTCGAGTGATTGTTTGCAATCCTGCTCCCAGAAGAATGCGGCATCGCTTAGGCGCGGATGCACCACCCGTTCGTTTCCGGCGCGCACTAGTTCCGGATCCGTGCTCGCGAGGTTGCTGATCGCAATAAAGTTCGGCATCAGCCCGCCATTGCTGTCCCGCACGGGGAAGTAGCGTTGGTGATCTTGCAGCGTCGAGATCAGCACCTCGGCCGGCAGCTGCAAAAATTTTGCGTCGAATCGGCCGGTGACAGCAACTGGCCACTCTACCAATGCGGTGACCTCATCCAGAACGGCCGGCTCCAGAATTGCTGAACCGCCCAGGTCCGTTGCTGCACTCTCTGCCATCTGTCGGACGCTGTCGCGACGATTCTCGAATCCGGGGATCACATGCCCCGTTTGCGTTAGGGCACTTACGTATTCGCTCGCTGCTTCGATCGTAATCGGCATCGGCGCGTGAAAGCGATGGCCGCGGGTGGTGTTGCCGCTGATGCGGCCCAGTATCTCAGCCGGAACGATTTGGTCGCCCAGAACCATTAGTACCCATTGCACCGGTCGCACGAATTCTGTGTCGAATGTGCCCCAACGCATACGTTTGGGTATCGGTATTTTCGCCAGCGCCTGATCAACGATTTCGGGCAACAAGCTGAGCGTATTCTGCCCCGGCTGGTCCGCCGAGTACGCCAGCCACTCGCCCTTATCGGATTGCACTCGCCCGAGGTCTTCGACAGAGACACCAAAACCTTGGGCAAACGCGAGGGCGGCTCGCGTGGCGTTTCCATCTGCGTCGAACGCGACTTTTACCGGAGGTCCGCGTTTCTCAATGCGTTGCTTCGGTTGTGTCAGCGCGACACTTTTCGCGATAACCGCCAGGCGTCGTGGCGTAGCGAACGAATTGATCGTAACGGTGCCGAGTGCGGCTGCAGCGATTCCTTCCGCTATGCCGCTGGCAAACGAGTTCTCCAATTGCCTTAGGGCCTTTGGCGGCAATTCCTCCGTGCCGATCTCGACCAGGAAATCAGCTCTCGCAGGCATCAGGGTTGTTCCGCCTGTTTAAGCGAATCGAGCATTGGAAACCCCATCGCCTCGCGGCTTTCGTAATATGCCTGCGCTATGCCTCGCGACATTTCCCGAATTCGCAGGATATA
>JBPCWO010000339.1:0-7846 GCA_051009475.1 Boseongicola sp. | reverse complement strand
TGCATCGGTTTGTAGGCGTTGGTATTCGCGCATAACCGACTTTGGAACGGCCCCGTATGAACCATGATTCAAGTGTAGTACATCCGGGTCGAGGTAGAACTCATCCAGTGTCGAATGTCCGAATGTTCCCATTTTCGACGTCCACTGCATTGGCCCAAAGTGCCAGTTTGGTTGGCAGTCTCCCACTCAACCTAGTAACCGAGCATTGAATTCTCTTCAAATTCGGTGCTCTCCGCCTACAGTTTGTCGAAAATGGAGATCTGAGACTTCGACAGATCGCATTTGCCGATCCGGGTTAGAAGTCATTACTTCTTATCCAGGGCATTTACAGTCAATTTCGTTGGCGGGGCGTTGCTTCTGCGCCTAGCATGCGCGACTTTATTGGAGTCGGAAGCCAGGCTCGTCTAAGATCGCGAATGCCAAAAATTTCCGGGACGGTGCCAGGTTGAGGAGAACGATTGGTGGAATGCTGTGGACCGGGGTACGCCTCTCCTCAGGAGGCGATGAAGGCTCCCAGAGAAAAGCTGCTCTATACAATCGCGATATATACTGGGACTGGCATCCAAAAGCCGGACTATCTCTGCACGATCGACGCTGATCCCGACAGCAACACCTATTCTGAAGTCATCCACCGGTTGGAGATGCCAGGGATCGGGGATGAGCTGCATCACATGGGGTGGAACGCCTGTTCGTCCTGTCACGACGACGCCTCGATGAGCCGCGGATATCTGCTTGTGCCGGGAGTCCGGTCAACCAATATCCACATCGTCGATACCGCCACCGACCCACGCGCACCTCGGCTTCACACGATCATTGATGGGGCTGAGATTAAGTCCAAAACCGACTTGTCTGCACCACACACTGTGCATTGCCTGGGCTCGGATATTATCATCTCGATGCTAGGTAACGCCAAAGGCGAAGCACCAGGCGGTTACCTGCATCTCGACAAAGACTTCAACATCGTTGGCCGCTGGGAAAACTCCATGGGCGACATCCCGTTCGGCTATGACTTTTGGTATCAGCCGCGCCACAATGTGATGGCTTCCTCCGAATGGGCGGCGCCGAATACTTTCATGCCCGGTTTTGACCTCGAAGAGGTTGGTCACCTTAAATATGGCCGTCGCATTCATCTATGGGATTTTGAGAAAAAAGAGCCGAAGCAGACTTTCTATTTAGGAGAGGACGGCCTGATACCGCTTGAAGTGCGCTTTCACCACGATCCTGACAGCACGCATGGGTTTTGTGGTGCTGCCCTTTCCGCCAATATCATCCACTGGTGGAAAGACTCGGATGGCGAGTGGAAGTGGGAAAAGATCATCGACGTCGAAAACGAGCCACATCCTGAGTGGCCAATCCCGGTGCCGGGGGTCATCTCGGTTATCCTTTTGTCGATGGACGACCGGTTTCTTTATTTATGCAACTGGCTGCACGGCGACATCCGGCAATACGATATCAGCGACCCGCATGACCCCAAACTTACCGGGCAGGTCTGGATGGGAGGCCTCTTGGAACGCGCACCAGAAGTAAACGGGGTCAGGGTGACCGGTGGGCCGCAGATGATCCAGCTCAGCCTCGATGGCAAGCGTCTCTACGTGACCACTAGCCTCTTTTCGACCTGGGACAACCAGTTCTACCCCGAGATCCGGACCAACGGCGGCTGCATGTTGATGGTCAATTGCGATACTGAAAATGGTGGCATGGAAATCGATCCAAATTTTGTGGTCGATTTCGGTAAAGAGCCGAATGGGCCGAGCCGTTGTCACGAAACTCGCTATCCCGGCGGCGATTGTACGAGCGATATCTGGGTATGACGACTCACACTGTCACCATCGCCAATCGCGGCGGCGCCACCTATGAGGTCACGGCGCGGCTGCCGCTTTTGGACAGCCTGCGCGAGCAAGGCGTCGATCTGCCTTACGGCTGCAAATACGGTGGCTGCATCACTTGTGCAGCCAAGCTTACCGCCGGAACCGTCGACCAGCGCCGCCAAGTGGCGTTGAATAACCGGCAGATCGCCAATGGCTATGTGATCCTATGCGTCGCAAGGGCGCTTTCCGATATCACGCTCGAAATCGGAGTGGAGAGCCACGATAGACTATACCGCAATCCCTTCCTCGACCCGCTGGAACCTCACGAACTTAAGGCGGATATCGCCACGCCCAAGGAGACCTGAGATGGGCTATATGAACCACGCCGAAGACTATTCGGACGCCTACCTTCAGGACATTCTCAAGTCGGTGAAGACCATCGCCATGGTCGGCGCAAGCCCGGACAAGACGAAATTCAGCTACGGTGTGCTTCGTTTTCTTCATGAAACGGGCTACGATATGATCCCAGTAAATCCGCGCCCGGGACTAAAAGAAATCCGCGGTTTAAAGGTTTATCCAGACCTCAAATCAATAGATCGCCCGGTGGATATGGTTGAGGTCTTCCGTCGTCCGGAGGACCTTCCGCGCATTGCGCGCGAAGCGGTGGAAATCGACGCAAAAGTGCTTTGGGGCCAAATCGGGGTTTACGACGAAGATGCCGCGCGCATAGCCGAGGATGCGGGCCTAAAGGTGGTCATGAACCGCTGTCCGAAAATCGAGCTGTTCCGGCCATTCTGGAAACCCAAACTGCATCTAGGGATCTGACCAGACTTCGTGCCAAGCAATTCTGTGAGACGCTTGGCCAAGTCATCGGCCATTTCTAACCAGCTATTTCCTTGACTATTTCGGCGAACTCCGTGTCTGTCAGGATATCCTTCTTGGCGATACCTTTTTGCTTCACCGCGCCGAGGATGTCGCCGACCTGGTCTTCAGATACGCCATCGATTGCGAGTTCTTCGAGCTTATAGATGATCGATGCCTTGCCGCTTTTTTTACCAAGCACCACCTCGCCGCTACGGCCGGTCAATGCCGGATGCGTGCCAAACATCACCAACGGATCATGCATCACGTATTGAATGCCGATCCCGCTTTCGCGGATGAAATTGCCATGCCCCAACACAGGCTTGTTTCGCGCGATTGGAATGTTGGAAATGCCGGAAACCAGCTCGGCCAATTCGGGTAATTTGTCGAGTTTGTAACCGGTGTCGTAGCCGTAAAGCAGATCAAGCCCGAGCATCAGTTCTTCCATCGCGGCATTGCCGGTCCGCTCGCCCAGCCCATTTGCACAGCTATGAACGACTTCTGCGCCCGCCGTTACCGCGGCCAATTCGGTGGCGACGCCCATGCCGAAGTCGTTGTGGGTGTGAATTTCTATTGGCAAACCAGTCATGTCTTTGACCCAACGCACCATATACTTGATCGCTTCGGGCGTCGCGCATCCCATCGTGTCAACGATCCCGATCGAATCCGGCGGCGATTCATTCATGATCGCCTTGCACAGGTTTTCAAGATCCTCAGCGCGGGCACGGGTGGTGTCGTAGGGAAAGAAAACCGCGTATAGGCCTTGTTCGCGGGCGTAATTGATCACATCCCGGCTCTTCTTGAACACATCTTCCCACGTCCAGCCGAACTGCGTTACCAACTTCGGATAGCCGATCGGCACTTCGATGACGACGCCGTTAGCCCCACATTCCAGTGCCATGTCGATGTCTTGCTTCATCGCGCGCGCGAACGTGAAGATCTTGGCATTTAGACCTAGCTTGGAAATTTCGCTGATGGCTTCTGCATCTTGCGGGGAAACAGCCGGCAGACCTGCCTCGATCCGCTCGACGCCGATCTCGCTCAGCTTAGACGCAATTGCCAGCTTATCGTCAACGGTAAAGACAACACCGGGCGTTTGCTCGCCATCTCGCAGCGTTGCGTCGTGTAATTCAACACGCGGCGGAAGTCGCAGTTTTTCGCGTACTTCGGGTATAAAATTATATGGGCTGACCCACCATTTTCCTTCCTCGAAATGGTTCTCTCTCATGATGGCTCTCCGCGGTTGGCTGCTTCCAGAATCTTGTTAAATTTTCTCATAGATTTTTGACCATAACAACAAAAAACCTACTTTTTTGGGCTGACAGAGAATAATCGGCCCGCACCGACTGATTGCTTTGTAGGGAAACTCAAGCTTTCAATTTGGATTGGCCATGGAGTTGATCGGAATTTCTTGAATCCGCTCCCGAATACCTAATAATCAAGAAGTTATCAGCCAAATTGCGGTCGTATGTGGCTCCCAATTAATATCGATATTGTTTGAATTCCTGCCAATTTATCTGATAAGATAAATCATGGATAAAGCGGTCGAAAAATCCAGAAGCACGCAGTCCACGACACAAAGAGCTTATTTGGAGCTTCGAAGCGCTATTATCACCGGGAAGATTCCGCCCGGCGAACGGCTAAAAGTCGAGTCTCTGAAAGAAACATTGCAGACGGGCGCCTCGCCTGTTCGCGAGGCGCTTAGCCTCTTGACGTCGGATCAACTGGTAGAGCGTCTTGATCAGCGCGGCTTTCGCGTTGCCAAGACAAGCAAGGACCAGTTTCAGGAAATACTGAAGTTGCGCTGCCATCTTGAAGACATTGCGCTGCGTGAAAGCGTGCAAAACGGTGAGCAGGATTGGGAAGAGTCGCTAGTGCTTGCGCATCACCGGATGGCTCGCGCAGAGCGAGAGCATTCGATCGATTTTGAGACGCGTCACAAAGAGTTTCACATGGCGATTCTTGCGGCCTGCCAATCGCCGATACTTCTGCGGTTTTGCTCGCAACTATACGATCTTAATGTGCGATATCGTTATCTCGCCGGAAAAGCGAAGTCCTATAAGAAAAGAGACGTCGCGGCTGAACATCGGGCCATTCTAGATGCCTCGGTCGAACGCAATGTCGAGTATGCATCAGAATTGTTGTTGGCTCATTATCGCAGCACCGAGGCATTCCTATCCGAGCTACTGAGTTAACTCATTAAGCTGCCGACGCGCCGGCAAGTACAAAGTCGAAATCAACTCGCGAATACGTACCTGGAACCCGGCCGGACAAATCGAAGCCATCAGGGAACGATCCAGCCGGTTGTTCGACATACGTCATTATCAAGTCTTCGCGGACGCCAAAAACCGTGTCTTGATCCAGATAGGGATCATCATCGGGAAAGACCTCGGTTACCAGCGACCTGAATCCATCTGCTTTCACGATGAAATGCAGATGTGATGGGCGCCAAGGGTGTCGGCCAGCGGCATCCAGGATCTTACCGACGGGACCATCGTTTGGGACAGTGTATTCCACAGGTCGCACCGTAGTGAAGGCATAGCGGCCATCCTCACCCGCGGTCATTAATGCATGGAAAGAATGAATGTCCTGATCTGGATCCTGGCTGGAGTACATACCGTTTGGTGCTGTTTGCCAGATATCTATTTGGGCGTTTGCAATCGGTTGGTCATGTTGGTCACGAACTCGACCTTCGACCAGCACCACTTGGCCTTTGAAATCTCGTTTCATGTCTCCGCCGACCGCCAGCGGAGGCGGGTTTGATACATGGAATGGACCCAAAACCGACGAGCTTGTGGCGCCTGGCACCGAATGAATCATATCAACCAGTGAAGATAGGCCTAGAACATCCGATAACAGCACGAACTCGTTCCGCTCGGGATTGGTGATGCGACCGGCCCATTCCAGAAACTCCAGACCCATCCGCCATTCATCGTGAGTCAGGTTCACTTCGCGGGTAAAGTCATGCAGATGCCGCGCGAGCCCGGTAAGCACTTCCCGGACCCGAGGGTCGGTATCCGGGCCAAAATAATCGGCGAATACATCAGTGATGTTGTCTTTCGTAACTTTGCGCATCTGCGCCGCTCCTAATTCAGAATGGCAAGGCTAAGCGAAGGGAAGCGTATTAGCAGTATCAGCACTAACAGCATCACGGCCGCGAAAGGCAGTGCGCCGAGGAACACATCCTTCAGGCTGATACGATCGTCATTCAAAGTCGCTTTGATGACAAAACAAGAGATCCCGAGTGGTGGCGTTAGCAATCCGATTTCGGCGCCGACAACCGTAACGATTCCAAACCAGACAAGGCTGAGGCCCATCGGTTCAATCAAAGGAAGAAATAGCGGCACGACAATCAGGATGATCGATGCTGTATCTAACAGCGTTCCCAGAAACAGCATCAATATTATGTAAAGCACCATGATTGTGAAGAAGCTCGCCTGGCTGTTTGCCAGTAGATCGCCCAGTTGATTGGGAACACCTGCCAAGCCCAACATACGACTATAAATCGAGGCTGCTGTGATTAAGAAAAGCAAAAATGCCGTGATGTGCCCAGTTTCAAGCAACGCCTCCCAAAAGGCAGCCAGTGTCATCGACCGGCGCGCGATTGCGATGATTAATGCCACAAAAGAACCGGCGGCGCCTGCCTCAACTGGGGATAGCCAGCCGGTATAAATTCCACCTAGCACCACCAGGATCAAACCCAGAATAGGTAGAGTCTTTGAGGCGATCTCTCCCCACGCCATTTGCTCGTAATCTTCTGCCGGGCGCCCACCAATGAATCCCGGCGTCAGGCGGCCCATGAGCCAAATGGCGCCGATATAGGCAATGGTCAAAATGATGCCCGGAACAACGCCGGCGAGAAACATATCGCCTACAGATTGCTCGGCCACGAAACTGTAGATGATCAGCATTGCTGAAGGTGGGATGATCATCCCGAGCACCGATGAGCCAGCAACCACACCGACAGCAAAGCGTGGATTATAGTCGTGGCCTAGCATCTGTGGCACGGACACTTTTGAAAACACTGACGCAGATGCAATCGAAGATCCCGTAACAGCGGCGAATACTGCGTTGGCACCAACTGTAGCCATGCCAATACCGCCTTTGACTCGCCTGAATCCGGTGCTCATTACTTCGTAGACATCACGACCCAATCCTGCCTTTGAGACGATTAGTCCCATGAACGTAAATAGAGGGATCGTGGCGAACGTGTATTCCATCGCGCTGTCGCCAATCGCGATTTTCACCAGGTTCATTGCCAGAGTGAAATTGTCCCGCATCAACCAGATTGAAACGAACGACACTACGCCCAGCGCGATCGGGATGTAGACGCCGATATAAATCAGCACGATGATCGCAACCACCGAAATCAGACCGATCTCAAGTGGCGTCATTCGGGCGAGTCCTCAAATTCTGGCATTATTCGGACGAGTTTTATGCCCTGAGTCGGTATGAAAATCTTCAGCGCAAATAGGATGGTGCAAAGACCGGCACTTAACAGGATAACTAGCTTTACTGGCCACCACGGCGCTGTGAATACACCGGGCACGCCGAAATAATCACTGGAATGCCACATCTCGGTAAACTGTGGGTATATCGCCACCGCGACTATGCCCATGAACACTGCTGCCAGCGCATTGATTCCGCGGCGTAATGCAGATGTGAAGTTTGGGAATCTTTTTCCAACGACAATTAGAAACCCATCCGAAGCGGTTAGTCTGTCAACCCGAACAACGTCAGGCAGTTGCAGGAACACAATCAAAACCATCGAGAATTGTACTACTTCAACAGCTCCTAAGAACGGCGCGTTGAAAACTCCGCGAGCAACAACGTCGAAGTTAACGACGACGACAAGCACGAGGACAACCAAAGTGCCAACGACATTCGCCGAAATGGCGATGCCGTTGGCTAGTTTTCGAATGGCGACAAGCGCTGGCATCTTTTTGTGCTACGCCCGCTGTCTAGTTGGTTAGTTCAGCCGTCCAGTCGCGGACCGGAGTGAAACCAGCGTCAGCGAGTTTGCCCATATAGGTGCGCAACATTTCAGTGCCCTGTTCGCCATTGCCATCAAGGTTGGCGGCCCATTCCACTGCGATGTTTGGCATCGCGTTGGCCCAGGCGGCGCGCTCGGCAGGGTCGATTTCAACGATAGTTCCACCCGCTGCAACATAAGCGTC
>JBPCWO010000338.1:0-6743 GCA_051009475.1 Boseongicola sp. | reverse complement strand
TTGCCGGCCTGCGGCGAATGCTCGCCACCTAGGCGAATTTGCGCTTAAGGTGCGGATTTATCTGGTGCAGTGCTTCTAAGACCTACCTCGTATGAATTTCTGGGGATTACCCCGACGAGATGGAACTCAAAATACGACTGGATACATCCATTCGCGCGCCAAGATCCGCCACAGGGTTGCATTACTCGTGCGGTGAACAGAGACTGAGCTTTCCCGCCTCAACATTTCCCAGACCGAATTCCAGTATCGATGAACCCAAAACTACTCTCTCTGCGTTCGCTTTTGACGTCTGTGGGATGCATCCAACTGGCGACGGCAGCTATGGGCACACTTGTCGCGCTACAGATCGCCAATTCCGGTGGCAGTTCCGCGGACGCGTCCTTGGTCGCAGCGGCCTATTCTTTCGGCTTCCTTCTAGGGTGCTTTTACATCTTCGGCCCGCTCGCCCGGATTGGTCATATACGGGCCTTCGCTGCCGCGGCGGCGCTCTGCACACTTTGCACACTTCTTCTGTCCGCCACCGAAAGCACTCTTGTGCTGCTGCCCGCCAGGTTCGTCACCGGGCTCGCGACTGCCGGCCTTTATGCAATCGGCGACGCCTGGATCAATGACACGTCCGACAGCGCCACTCGCGGGCGCACGCTATCGGTCTATTATGTCGTCCTCGGCGTGACCTCTGTGCTCGGCCAGGCCTTCGTTGTCCTTTTCTCCGGTGATATCGACGATGCCTACGTCGCGATGGCCGCGCTTTATTCTTTGGCCACAGTCGTATTGGCCATGACGCGGACGGCGCCACCCGAAAAAGCTGGAAAAACCACATTGCGGTTCAAAGAGGCGTTTTCTGAATCTCCCACCGCGTTCACAGGCACATTCATAAATGGATTTGTCATTGCTCTTCTGATCTACGTCCTGCCGTTTCAGGCCTCGGTCGCCGGCATCCCGTCAGACATCGTCGCCTACGTGGTCGGCGCCTTTTACCTTGGACGCATATTATTGCAGTTTCCGCTTGGCCGTTTGTCCGACAAGACTGACCGGCGGATCACAATCACACTGGCATCAACTGCTTCGGCGCTGTTTCTATTCATGCTGGCCCACATTTTGCAGTACGACAGGTTCGCCGTTATGGGAGAGGCTGGCCCTGTCCTGCAAGCAATGGTCTTCGCAGGAGCGGTTCTGCTCGGCGGGTTCATCATGCCGCTTTATGCACTCAATGTTGCGCATGCACTGGACAGAACTGTGCCAATTTTCGTTGGCGCGACAGCAGTGACGCACCTCTTTGTTTACACCCTTGGCAGTGTCATTGGCCCGCTCGTCGGCGGCACAGCCGCGGCCACATTCGGCGATCCCGCCATCCTCTGGTTGGCCTTCGCGCTGATGATTGCATTCTCGGTCTTCGCCGGTTTCCGCAGCCGCCACCGCGAGCGCGTTCCGGCTGCTGAGGCAGCAACCCGCGTGACCGCCGCCGGAACTTCGGTTTCCATGGTGCCTGACGCGAAACGTGAATAGCCCCAGAAACGAGACGATTAGCTGTTAGACCACTCGCCCATTAGATGAAACTGCGCCACGAATTTTGCCTGGGCTAATTGTTGGCGATGTCATCCAAAATAGTGTTTTGGGAACCCGATCATTCGCTGACATGCCAAATGCCGTCGGACTTTTTGCAACGCTTAGTTTTCAATGTCTTTTCCGGCAGAGTTGCCCCTTCTTTGTAGGCGTGCTGAATCACGATACAACTACTGTCGGAGTCTGCTTCGATGATCCGAACTGTTCCACCCGCGCCTGTCTCCTCGCTGCTCCAACTTGCCTGATCGGCCACCTGCGGCTGTTTTCCCTCATAAAGGCTTATGGCGGCATTTCGGGCGAGTTCCACATCTTTGGCAGTGAGATCTGTGTACCATTGACTAAATGGATTCTGTGACAGTGCTGAAGACGGAACAATCACTATCAGAACAATCCAGATTAGATTGGATTTGAATCGACTTTGTTGGCCAATTTTCAACATGTTATCCTCTGAATCTGATGCGAAGACAGCGGTTGCGCGATGCGATTTTGCATTGCAAGGGATCGCTGCAGGGCACTTTTTTCCACAGGGTGATCACTTTCAGAATTCTGTCAATGGGCGCAATTCTGTCGGGGTATAACCATAAAAAGCTTTGAATGCGCGGTTAAACTGCGGGGCCGACGAATACCCAACTTCTAATGCGATCCTGTTTACAAAAAACCCAGATTCCTTCAGCAGAGTTTGAGATCGACCCAGCCGTCGAGCAGGAACCAAATCTCGGTAGCTCAGCCGAAAACTCGGGTTTTTTTGAATAACAAATGGACCGCAAAGTCACTATAGGCAATTTGAGCTTGGCAAGCGGAATCAAAAAAGGATCCATTCGGTGAAGGCGATAGCATTGCGAATTTTCTCAGAGCCACTCATCCAGTTCTTGGTACTGGGCGGTGCCTTGTTTGTCATTTATGGCGCCTTGAATACTGACGACGAGCAATCAGCTGAAGCTAACGTTATTGACGTCTCACCGGCAGATATTGATCGTCTGTCGTCCGGTTTTGAACAGGCCTGGCGTCGGACACCAGACGAAACCGAAATCGACGGGCTGGTTGACAACTTCATTCGTGAGGAGGTGCTGGTTCGCGAAGCGGAAAATCTTGGGCTGGACCGTGGTGATGCCGTGATACGGCAGCGACTGGTCCAAAAGATGGATTTCTTGATGTCATCGGTCGCAAATTCACTGGTGGGGACAGACGAAGAACTGTCTGTTTATCTGAACGAA
Source organism: Boseongicola sp. (assembly GCA_051009475.1). Taxonomy (GTDB): domain Bacteria; phylum Pseudomonadota; class Alphaproteobacteria; order Rhodobacterales; family Rhodobacteraceae; genus CAXMNX01. The sequence continues at coordinate 3,966 of JBPCWO010000338.1, read as the reverse complement.
AACCCAAAGCAGTTTCGAACGCCTGGTAAAATCGCGATTCAGCAAGTGTATCTGGGCGAGCGACCTGAGGAGACAGAAATTGAATCTGTACGCCAAGAATTGGCAGAGGGCGCTGACCATAAAGCGCTTGGCCAAATCACGATGCTGCCCGCTGCCGTGCCCCTGTTGCCAGATTCTGCAATAGATTCTCAGTTTGGTAGCGGATTCAGCGCGGCGTTGAGCGAATTGCCCCTTGGCACTTGGTCTGGTCCGTTTCGATCTGGGTTCGGCATACATTTTATTCGTGTGACCGAAAGGGAAGAGCCAATTGTCCCCCAGTTGAGCGAGATACGCGCGGCCGTTGAGCGGGACTGGCGGCAATCGGTGGCAACTGAGCAAACGCAACTACAGTACGAACTTATAGCAGAGCGGTTTGAAATTCGCCGGCCAGCTGCAAGCGAATGATGCGCCTGCTCTTAATACTGGTGCTGGCGATGCTGGCGCCCAGCGAAATCAAGGCGCACGCCTTGCAGCCAGGTTATTTGGAGTTGCGAGTTCTTGATGATGATAATTGGAGCGTTTTCTTCAGAAAACCGGATGTCAGCGGCAGCCCTATGGAGATCTATGCACGCTTGGGTGCTCCGTGTACGTCGCCCGAAGACCAAGACGCGGTATTCGACGGGGCGGGATGGAGTGCACGTTGGATTTCGCGCTGCCCCGGTGGATTGACTGGCGCCACGATCGAGATCGAAGGTCTTGAAAAAACAAGCACCGACGTTCTTGTCCGGTATGAGCTAGAAGCAGGGCAAGGGCAGGCCTGGCGGTTGGTTCCGACGGCCACGTCGTTCGCCGTGCCCACCGATCCCGGAGTTGGCGAAGTGCTGGTCAGTTACTTCAAACTTGGGATCGAGCACATCCTTTTTGGCTACGACCACCTGTTGTTCGTGCTGGCAATGTTGATCCTGATCCGCGATCTGCGTGTTTTGATCGGGGCGATAACGGCGTTTACCGTCGCACACAGCTTTACCTTGGGGGCCGCTGCATTGGGTTGGTTGGCAATCCCCGGACCACCTGTCGAGGCGATCATCGCACTGTCAATTATGTTTGTGGCATCCGAAATATTGCATCGCGACCCTGACAAGCCTCGTCTGTCAGAACGGATGCCTTGGGTCGTCTCGTTTGGGTTCGGTTTAATTCACGGGCTGGGGTTTGGCAGTGCGCTCAGCGAGATCGGATTGCCCCAGAACGAGGTTGTTCCTGCTCTGCTGGCCATCAACATCGGGGTGGAGGCTGGCCAAATCCTGTTTATCGTCGCCGTGCATCTGTGTTGGGCACTTGTAAAGAACGTCGGGTTCTCTGCACCTGTCGCGCGATTTCAGAATGGACTTGTGGTTTGCATCGGTGGGGTCGCAGCGTTTTGGTTCATTGAGCGTCTTGCCGGGTTTTAAATTTGACCCTCGGCCCAAGTCAGTCAATTTTTTGGTCTTGTTTTCAGAGCTAATCGCAACGCAGCTAGTCAAGACCGCCGCAAGGCAAGAACCTGGATTTTGGCGATTCGGCCTTTAACGGACTGGTCTCCAACTTCCTCCAAGCCATTCAGTGCGGGTGTTTCCGCACTGATTGCTTCCTCCCGCACCCGCTCAGCCAGCGCATGGCTGATAACAAGGTCGGAATCAAGCTTCCGTGTCAGGCCCTCAATTCTGCTGGCGCTGTTAACCGTGTCACCAATCACCGTAAAGGCCATCGAGCGTTCGCTGCCTATGTCGCCGAGGACGGTCGGACCGTAATGCAGACCGATGCCTATTCCAATTGGTGGTCGCCCGTCTTTCGCACGTTCTTGATTCCAACCAGCCAGGCGCGCAAGCATCTCTTGGGCGCAATTAAGGGCGTTCGTGGCATCGTTAGGACCAATGTCGGGAGGGTGCTGTCAGACGAATGCGAACTATTCTTTGCTAGGCCAGTGTGACTGTCCTTTATGCCGAGCAGAGGCCGCGCCACTCAATTAGTGCGGCGTCACGGCTGGTTTTGAAGTGCCTAATTGGGGAGCGTTGGATCATGTGTGACGCTAGGTCGATGCCCTGCCCGCCTCAAGTCCGTTTAGTCTGACAAGACCCCCCTATGGATTGGGAATAAGTGCGAGAACGTGGGGGAATTCAAAGGCCTAAATAGACCTTACCATTTAGAGATTGAGTGATACGGGTGGGTGGCGGAGAGACAGGGATTCGAACCCTGGAGACGGTTCCCCGCCTACACACTTTCCAGGCGTGCGCCTTCGACCACTCGGCCACCTCTCCGATGCGCGGCACATGTAGCCGTTTGCACCAATACGATGCAAGAGCCTTTGGCCAATATCTGAATACTGCGCATTACGGTTCCAGATGAATATAGACGCGCCGGTTCTGCGCACCTTTTTTCTCTACTTTGCCGAGCCTTACGCGGCCAATTTCGCCAGTTCTAGAAACGTGCGTTCCGCCACAGGGTTGAAGATCGATCTGGTTCTCGCCTTCGCCGACTTTTACCAATCGGATTTTCCCGGCACCGCGAGGCGGCTTTACGGTCATGGTCTTGACCAGGCTCGGATTGGCGTCGAGTTCGCTTTCCGTGATCCATTCCTCTCCAACCGTTAAGTCGCGGGCAATCAGCTCATTGAGGTTTGCTGACAATGCGTCTTTGTCTTCGATTGGCTCGGCCATATCAAAGTCAAGCCGGCCCTTGGCCTGCGATATCGATCCGCCGGTCACCGGAAGCGGAATCACAACTGACAAAAGGTGCAGCGCCGTATGGATACGCATATGTCCCAATCGACGTGTCCAATCCAGATTTTGACCAACGTCTGCACCGATCTGCGGCGTCTGATCGCCGTCGGTGGGCACGAGAACAATTGTATCACCCTCGCCCTTCACCGTTGTCGCAACTGTCAGTTGACCACCGTCCCAAATCAGGGTCCCGCTGTCGCCAGGTTGGCCGCCGCCGGTTGGGTAGAAAACTGACCGATCCAGGACAACGCCCCCGCGATCGTTGACGTCGACAACCTGCCCCGTTGCACTTCTCAGATATGCGTCATCGCAATAGAGCGGCATGGTCATCTGGTCAGCCCTCGAATACCGTTGGCAATATCCGTTCCTCATGTGCAAGCCAGTCTGGCACTGGCAAGCTTTTGTCGCGCAGAAATGCCGGATTAAAAAGCTTGGATTGATATCGGTTCCCGTAATCGCACAGAACCGTCACAATCGTGTGGCCGGGCCCGAGATCACGTGCCAGACGCATCGCGCCTGCGACGTTGATTCCGCTTGAACCGCCGAGACAAAGCCCCTCATCGCGCAGTAAATCAAACACAACTGGCAGTGCCTCGTCGTCAAGAATCTTGTAAACGAAATCAGGCGTAAAACCTTCCAGGTTTTCGGTAATCCGCCCTTGCCCTATCCCTTCCGTAATCGAGTCCCCTTCAGGTGGATCCTGTTCGGTATAAATTTTGAACATGCCCGAACCGCCCGGATCCGACAGAGCGATCTTGACGCCCCTTGGCTGCAATTCTTCGGCGACACCAGCCAAAGTCCCGCCTGATCCAATGGCGCAAACAAACCCATTCACCTTGCCGTCAGTCTGAGCCCAAATCTCGGGCCCGGTCGTTTCGGCATGCGCTTTTCTGTTAGCAACATTGTCAAACTGGTTAGCCCAGATCGCACCATTAGACGCCGTTTCATTCAGTCGGTTGGCCAAGCGTTCGGAATACCGAACATAATTGTTTGGATTCTTGTATGGCACTGCCGGAACTTGCACTAATTCCGCGCCGCAAAGCCTTATCATATCTTTCTTTTCTTGGCTTTGCGTCTCAGGAATCACGATGACTGTCTTGAACCCCATTGATCCACCGACCAGCGCCAAACCAATACCGGTGTTACCGGCAGTACCCTCGACGATCGTCCCTCCGGGGCGCAGAGCGCCCGTGGCGACAGCATCGCGGATGATCGAAAGCGCTGCACGATC
>JBPCWO010000337.1:0-15445 GCA_051009475.1 Boseongicola sp. | reverse complement strand
GAGACGGATGTCTCTCAATCACGTTCGACCATGGCGAGATATTCGTCGCAGAGAGTCCCGAAAAATTCACGTAGGTTCGGTTCCTGTCGGTGGCGATGCACCGATTAGCGTCCAAACAATGACCAACACCGACACGACCGATGTACGCGCGACTGTTGATCAAGTGCAGCAAGCCGCTGAAGCCGGCGCCGACATTGTTCGGATTTCCACGCCGGACGCTGCTTCGACCAAGGCACTTGGTGAGATTGTTCGTGAGTGCCCGGTTCCAATCGTTGCTGATATCCATTTCCACTATAAACGCGCTATCGAGGCCGCAGAAGCGGGGGCGGCGTGCCTGCGGATTAATCCTGGAAACATCGGCGACGAAACGCGTGTGAAAGAGGTTATCAAGGCCGCACGCGATCACGGATGTTCAATGCGCATCGGCGTGAACGCCGGTTCGCTGGAAAAGGATTTGCTCGAAAAATACGGCGAGCCCTGTCCCGAAGCGATGGTCGAAAGCGGGCTCGATCATATCAAATTATTAGAAGACAACGATTTTCATGAATTCAAAATCAGTTGCAAGGCGTCCGATGTTTTCCTTGCTGCCGCGGCCTATCAAGCGCTTTCAGAAGCAACCGACGCCCCGATTCACCTTGGAATTACCGAGGCAGGTGGCCTTGTCAGTGGCACGATCAAATCGTCAATCGGCCTTGGAAACCTCCTTTGGATGGGGATAGGAGATACGATCCGTGTTTCCCTTTCCGCTGATCTGGTCGAAGAAGTTAAGGTTGGATTTGAAATTCTAAAATCGCTCGGCCTTCGCCATCGGGGCATAAACATCATTTCCTGCCCGTCCTGCGCGCGACAGGGATTTGATGTGATCAAGACCGTCGAAGCATTGGAACTTAGGCTCGAACACATCAAAACGCCGATGAGCCTCTCAATCATTGGTTGCGTGGTGAACGGACCCGGTGAGGCACTAATGACAGACGTCGGTTTCACTGGTGGTGGTGCAGGGCATGGCATGGTTTATCTGGCCGGAAAACAAAGCCACAAGCTCTCGAACGATGAAATGATCGACCACATCGTAGAACAGGTGGAACAAAAGGCGGCAGAGATTGAGGCTACCACAACACTTGAGGCGGCTGAATAGCGCCGACCCCCCGCGTAAATTAATTCCGATCTCGATAGCTTGGCTGCGACAATCGCAGCAAATGCCGTCTGAGTGTCAGCTCTGATCTTGCCGAACCGCTTCGACAATTGCCCGCATCTGATCGAGTTCGACAAAGCCGCGCACAAAATTGTCGCCCATTATGAAGCTGGGCGTTCCCTGGATTTCCAGCTTCTTTCCCAACGCGCGGTTGCTCGCGATGATCTCGGTAATATCTTCGGACTCCATCTCGGCAACGATGGCGTCATGGTCAAATCCGTTCTTATCCGAGATCCGGATCAAAGCTGCACTGTTCAGATCGCCCCTCAAAACCATCATTGCATCATGAGCAGTTTTATAGGCTGCATCGCCTTCGATGCGCTTGGTTGCGATTGCGTATCTGGAGCCTAAGACGGAGGCTTCGCCCAGAATGGGAAACTCTTTCGCTATGAAGCGAATATTCCCGTCGCTTGCGATAAGTTCTTGGACTGCCGGAAAGGCGCGTTTGCAGAAACCGCAGCGGTAGTCCAGAAATTCAACTATTGTAACGTCGCCATCCGGGTTTCCACCGATATAGCTGTAGCCGTCATCAAATATTGCCTGACGGTTATCCTCGAGCATCGACACGTCCGCGGCTTGAGATTCTTGGTTGCGCCGCTCTTCGAGAATGGAAATCGCCTCCATAAGAACCTCGGGATTCTCAAGAAGATACGAACGAATCTCGGAGCGAAATGCCTCGCGCTCGGATTCCGACATCGCGTCAATGTCGAACGCCGCAGCTGGCAGCGCCGCGAATAAAGCCAAAATCCCAGAAAAGATCGACAAACGAAACATTTCAAACTCCAAGCTACTTCCGGCGCACTATCATCGCGCGCAATACTGCGAAAGCAAGAACATCACCAAGAATTGTTGTTTGGGCGGGCATTGACGACACTTGCCGCGATTGGCAGTGAGAGTATGCATTGCGGAGGTTCCAAATGCACTTGTCCAAACGGTCTAAAGTGGACCCCTTCATTGTCATGGACGTGATGGAAGCGGCCGCACAGGCCGAGGCGAAAGGGCGGCATATCATCCATATGGAGGTCGGTCAGCCGGGAACACCTGCGCCGGCAAACGCTCGCACCGTTTTGTCAAAAGCGATGGAAACAGGTGCACTGGGTTACACCGTGGCCCTTGGATTACCTGAATTGCGCGCGCGGATCTCAAGACACTATGGCGAAACTTATGGCGTCGATCTGGCACCTTCGCGTGTGGTCGTTACCTCAGGGTCTTCTGCCGGGTTTCTTCTGGCTTTCACGGCACTATTTGATGCCGGCGACCGGGTTGCTCTTGGTTCGCCGGGATACCCGTCTTATCGGCAGATACTATCGGCATTGAGCTTGGAACCAGTCGACATTGAAACTCGGGCCGACGATAGATTCCAACCTGTCGTGAATAACTTGCCAGACGATATTCAAGGATTAATCGTCGCATCTCCCGCAAATCCCTCGGGCACAATGCTCGACAGACCGGCGCTGAGTTCGTTGATGATGGCTTCTGCAGATAGGGGAGCGGCTTTTGTATCTGACGAGATCTACCACGGCATTGAATATGAACAAAAGGCTGTCACGGCGCTTGAGATCAGCAACGAAGCTTATGTCATAAATTCGTTTTCCAAGTATTTCTCGATGACCGGCTGGCGGATTGGGTGGATGGTGGTCCCGGAGTCTCACGTTCGGACTGTCGAGCGGCTGGCTCAAAATATGTTCATTTGTGCGCCGCACGCCAGCCAGGTTGTGGCTCTTGCGGCGATGGAGTGTGGCGACGAGCTAGCGGCGAACGTCGCTGTGTATGCCAAAAACCGTTCTCTGATGCTTGACGGTTTGCCTGCGGCTGGGTTCACGAGTGTCGCGCCACCGGATGGGGCCTTTTATGTCTATGCCGATGTCTCTGAATTCACGGATGATGCGCAAAATCTGGCCCGCGACATTCTTGAAAAGGCCGGGGTTGCGGTGACGCCGGGGCTTGATTTCGACAAAGCACGAGGAAGTCGAACGCTCCGGTTTTCTTACGCCCGTTCCACCGAAGATATCGAAGAAGGCCTGTATAGACTGCAGCAGTATATGCAGTCGCGCAGTTGAAGATTGCAAAATCCATTGGCCCAAATGCCAAGGCTGCTGTAGTCTAACGGCAAAAGAAAAGTTCGAGGCAATGTCGAGACTCCTGGTTGGATCATACGTCGCGTTAGCGGCGCTCCTGATAACCGTCACAAGTGCGTCTGCGGAAAGCGCTGATAATGCGATCGTGCGTTTAACAGACGAAGGCGCTGTGATTTCGGACCAGGGCGCCCATGTCGAGTTATCGATTGGTCTAACGAAATCTCTGCCTTGGCGAGTTTTTACGCTGGACGATCCTGCCAGACTCGTTGTGGAGTTTTCGGAGTTATCTTGGGATTCGATACCTAAGATTAGCTCATCCAGTATCGACGAAGTGAAAGTCGGGAATTACCGTCCGGGTTGGTCTCGTCTCGTCGCTGTATTGCGCGAACCGTTGTTGATCGATACAGCTGAATTGTCCGCGGGCGAGGGGAATACACGACAATTAAAGGTCCGTTTGCTGCCGACATCTGCCGACGAGTTTCGACAGTCCGTTCTAGTCGAACCGTTTGAATCCGTACAACTTGTGCCGCCGATAAACCAAAGCAATAATCTTTTGCGTGTCGCGATTGATCCCGGTCACGGCGGTATTGATCCGGGCGCCGAGGCCGATAACTTGGTCGAGGCCAATTTGACACTTCGGTTCGCGCGCCAATTGAAAGAAACGCTTCTAAGAAGTGGCCGTTTTGACGTTACCCTTACTCGCGAAAACGACGAATTCGTTCCGCTTGAAAAACGAATGACGCTGGCAAGGTCCGCTGGTGCCGATGTTTTCCTGTCTCTTCATGCCGACGCCTTGGGTCCCGATGCCGGTCCAGCGTCAGGTATGACTGTATATACGCTAGCTGAAGAGGTCGCCGACGTTGCAACACTGCGGTTGGCCGAAAGACACGCAAGGAACGATATCCTTGCCGGTGTCGATCTTGGCGCCGCCGAAGACGACATTGCCATTGCACTGCTTAATCTTGCCCGACGCGAAACAACCCCGAGGTCTGAGGCTCTTGCTGGTTCGCTGCTGGAAGGGTTTGCGATGAAGTCGCTGGTCGTGAACTCAAAACCCCATAGGCGTGGAGAGTTTGCCGTTCTAAAAGCTGCAGAAGTTCCTTCGGTGTTGATAGAGCTTGGATTCCTGTCCAGCGCGAAAGATCGCGAAAGGTTATCTTCGCAAGAGTGGTCCTTGGACGCTGCCGAGGCAATCCGCCTGGCCCTTGAACTTTGGGCCGACGCTGATTTTCTTAGATCTCAGGAATTGCACCGTTAACCAATAATGCGCGGCGGACGCGAAGGATGTCTGGCCGTTTCCGGCCGAATTTGCGTAACGGCAATTTTGACCCTGCCAGAGGCAGCCGATATATGAAGATCAACGAGTGAGAGCAAATCTGTGACCCGGTTCATATTTTCATTTTTTGGCGCCATTTTCAGCATGGTCACGCTTGGGCTGGTGATGGTAGCAGTGACGGTGGGTGCGATATTCTGGGTCTATGGCCGGGACCTGCCAGATCACGAGCGCCTTGCCAATTATTTGCCGCCGACAATAAGCCGCATCTATTCGACCGAGGGACGGATCATTGACGAATTCGCCGAAGAAAGGCGAATTTACGCGCCAGCTGAGGAGATCCCCGATCTCGTCAAACAAGCTTTCATTTCAGCTGAAGACAAAAATTTCTATCTCCATCAGGGTTTTGACCTCAGAGGTATCGCTGCTGCCGCTTACGAAGCTATCGAAAGCCGCGGCGCCTCGATCAGGGGTGCTTCCACGATCCCACAACAGGTAGCAAAGATTAGCTTTCTTGGCGGCGAACGCACCATCGACAGGAAACTGAAAGAAATCATTCTTGCCAACAGAATGGTCAACTCGCTCGAACGCGAGAAAATTTTAGAAATATATCTCAATGAGATAGACCTCGGCTTTCGCTCTTTTGGCGTTGCTGCCGCAGCGCAAACATATTTCAACAAAACCCTGGCAGAACTGGATCCACAGGATGCCGCCTATCTCGCGGCGTTGCCGAAAGCGCCATACGATTATCATCCGGTCATTCAGCAGGAACGCGCGATCGAACGGCGCAATTTCGTTTTGCGGGAAATGCGTCAAAACAACTATCTGACCGACACCGAATACGCATCCGCGCGGGTCGCGCCGCTTCTCACCGTGCAGGCGGGGGATTTCGAGGCATTCAGGAAAAAACTTCCGCCGCGAGATTACTTTTCCGACGAAATCCGCAGGCAACTCAGCCGTGATTTTGGCGACACCGGTTTCAAAAGCGCTGGTCTGACCGTCCGCGCAACGGTCAATCCTGATATGCAAGTGATCGCCGCCCGTGCGCTTCGGGACGCACTGGAAAAATACGACCGGGCCACTGGCGAATGGCGGGGAACGGGCGTCAGCGTTGATCCCGAAAGCCTAACTGGCCAATTCGAAGGACAATCTGCATGGCGCACCGTATTGTCCGAAGCAAACGTGTCCCGTGATGTGCCGAAGTGGTTCCCGGCTGTCGTGCTCGAAGTCGGGGGTAGTTCCGCACGTATTGGCGTCGAAAGCTGGGCAGATGGCACGGATGGACACTGGATCACTTCTGACGACCTACGCTGGGTCCGCGGGGCTAGTCGCGCCGGTGATATTTTGAATGTCGGCGACGTCATTCATGTTCGCCACGAAGGCGGCGCCGAGCAGGATCCGGTGTTCTCGCTTAGGCAGATCCCCGAGGTCCAGGGCGCCTTCATGGCTATGGACGTGAACAACGGTCGCGTCATCGCGATGCAAGGCGGATTTTCGTATCAGCATTCCGTCTTTAACCGCGCCACACAGGCCACCAGGCAGCCGGGTTCATCCTTCAAGCCATTTGTTTATGCGGCTGCGCTCGATAGTGGCTTCACTCCAGCAACAATTATTATTGATGCACCCATCGAGGTAGATGTCGGCGGTGGTCGCGTATGGCGCCCCAGGAACGCTTCAAATCAGTTTTATGGGCCAACGCCACTGCGCACCGGAATCGAACGCTCAAGAAACCTAATGACTGTTCGTCTGGCCGAAGAGGTCGGTATGCGAACTGTTGCTGCCTATGCAGAGCGATTTGGTGTTTATGACCGCATGCAACCGTTTCTTGCCAACGCTTTGGGTAGTCAGGAAACCACGCTATTTCGAATGGTTGCGGCCTATTCGATGTTTGCAAATGGCGGTGAACGTGTTCAGCCAACGCTCGTAGATCGCGTGCAGGATCGATGGGGGACAACTGTCTATCGCCACGACGAACGCATCTGCGACGACTGCGATGAGCCGGTAATTGATTCCGGCAAGCTTCCCAGCATTACGTCCGACCGAAGTCAGGTCATGAATGGAATTACGGCGTATCAACTTACGTCGATGATGCGCGGCGTGGTTGAACGCGGCACAGCGTCGGGGTCGGTGCGCCTGCCGGTTCCGACGGCTGGCAAGACTGGCACGACGAACGACGCAAAAGACGTATGGTTTGTTGGCTTCACATCAAACATCGCAGCTGGCTGCTATATTGGATATGATTTGCCCGAACCGCTCGGTCGCGGCGCATCCGGCGGTGGTATGTGCGGGCCTGTATTCCAACAATTCATGACCGAAGCGGTCGAAAAGTATGGTGGCGGCAGATTTAAAATTCCGGCCGGTGGGCGGTTTATCAAGATTGATCGGTTCAATGGTGCGCGACTACCTGATGGCGCATCGGGCGAACACGTTGTGGCGGAGTATTTTCGTGAAGGCGAAGAGCCCATTTTTGGAATAACATTTGATGGTGGCTTTGCGATGGGTGCAAATTTGCCTTTGTTCACGGATTCCGAACTAGGTCGAAATACCCAAAGCATTGAATCCCCCTTTGGACAGACGGTGATAATCCCTGATCAGGCAACTGCCGGTGAAATATCGTCAGGTGGTCTCTATTGACGGTCTGCTTGTTTGCTTCGGCCGAAGATCTGAATCGGTTTTTGTGATGCTGGCGAAGATTTAAGGCCTCAAGATTATCTGAACCAGCTTCAGGACCGGCATTTTCAACGGAAATTCTGTGCAAACGGTTTTATGCACGGCAATTCTGTCGCCGCTCATTTGCGGCAAATTCTTGAATTATTTTAGGCAGAATTATGTCAATGGCCTAAAATAGTCCCCGGGTACCGAGTTTTCGAATCTGGTGGGGGGTTATGAGTATATTTTATTCTTTAAATACAGGCGTTTCCGCCTATTCAAATATTGACGAACCTCTTTCGCAACTCGCCTTTGGCGCTAGATACACCAGCTACCGCAATTTTGATCGTTTCCTGGATCAGACTGATGATGCCAATCTGGGATTGATTGTTTGGCCTGGCGGAACATTGGCTGAAACGCGAGATGACCGCTTCGGGTTTGAATACGACGGACTTTACAATCCCGACACCGGTAAGCCGTCAATCACCGAGATGATGCAAACCGCCATTGACGAAGATGCGGCGTTGTCGATCGTTTTGCCCACTGCGCGATATGCGGATGATCCAGATGCCGTCGTTGCAGAACTTAGGGCATTTCTTTTTGACTTGCTTTCCGGCGATCTTGGTACACTGCCAGACACTCTGATCTTTGAGATTGGAAGCGAATATTACGCGAATTTTTCTGGCGGAATTGTGGATGGCGCTGCGTCGCAATACGGCGCCGTGGCAGAAGTAATCGTGTCCGAAATTGCTGACGCGCTCGGAGATCCCGCGATAAATCTTTTTGAGGCCGACATCGACATTGCGGTGCAGCTGGGCAAGACACTGGAAGACGACGCGGCAATCCGGGCGGAACTCTCTACACAATCGATCCAACACACCGATATGGTGATTCACCATCGTTTTGCCTACGCGGCCGAGGGTATTGATCCTCGGATTGAGGAGCTTGAAGCGATCCTCGATGGCTGGTCAGCTGCAGCACAGGGCGCTGATCCCGATCTCTTTGTATCCGCATGGAACACCGTCACGCTAACCCGAGTTGGTGTGCTCCAAGACTTTATCGCCGATGAAGCCGCGGCTGGGCGCATCGTTGCCGCTGAAGACGTTGATCTTGTTGGCCGGACGACGACCGCGTTCGAGAACTACTGGCAGGCCCAACTCAGCGAAGTTTCGTATGGCCAAGAGCATGCAGCGTATATCCTCGAAAGTTTTTCAAGTTACGCCGAGGCCGGAATGGATGCAGGCGCGGTTTACGGGGTTGATCTTATCCATCCGGGACGCCTCAGTTTCATGGGTGACGACCTTACTCATTACGATTTCTCCGGCGCCGAAATGATCAAAATGATCTATGAAAGCGTCGGCAATACACATGTGCTGTCCAGCGATGCCGATTACTCGCAGGACGACCCGGTGACCACGTATGCGTTTGAAAATGATGACAAACTGATCGTGTTTTTGGCGTCGGGCGACTCTGGAGCTGGAGATGTAGAACTCCAGATCGAAGGGATCGGCGACACATACAAAGGGGTTTGGGGCGACAGACTATCCTCCGAAACATCTGCCGACTGGATGGCGATGTTTGGTGTGCCGGACAACCCGGACGTTGACGAATCTGCCGAGGCTGAAACTTACGCGGTCGGCGCGCGAGAAGCTGCGAGCATCCAGCAGGACGAAGACTCGGTAAAGGTTACTTTGAACGAACCATTTGAAGTCGTGCGTTTGGCGTTCGCAAAAACCGAAACAGGAGCGGCAGAGATCGCATCGTGGTCGGACGGAGCCGAGCTTGATCTTGAGCCGCCGGATACCCTGCCGGTCATTCCAACTGGTGATGATGGTGTAGACGAAGATGGCGATGGCACTATCGATGACTTTGCAATGGTGGCCGAAGCAGCTTCGATGGGCGGTGGCGGAATGTTTTTGTTGCTGTTGCTGCTTCTGGTTTAACCGAACTTAACGGTTGCCTTGAAGCGTATCCATCGCGTTGCTATGACCCGGACTTGAATAATCTTTCAATCCGGAGATGCCGATGCGCGCTGATGTCGAAAACCGGGTTGCCGCAATCGAAAAATCGCTGAACCTGCTTGCCCAGCGGATGGATTGGGAAACAGCCGAGCACCGGCTCGAAGAATTCAACGCGATGACCGAGGACCCAAAACTCTGGGATGATCCGGAAAAGGCGCAAAAGCTGATGCGGGACCGCCAGATGCTTGTCGCGGCGATGGAACGTTACACCGGCATGCGGCAAGAACTCTCTGACCATGCCGAACTTATAGAACTCGGAGAAGCCGAGGGCGACGAGGGCGTGGTGCAAGAGGCCGAGGCCGCAATTGAAGCACTTGAGACACGTGCTGCCCAGGCCGAACTTGAAGCGCTGCTCGATGGCGAAGCGGATGGGAATGACACCTTCCTTGAGATCAACGCTGGCGCCGGGGGTACTGAATCCTGCGACTGGGCTTCGATGTTGGCGCGAATGTACGTGCGTTGGGCCGAACAGCATGGCTATTCCGTTGAATTGCAATCAGAAAGTGCCGGCGACGAGGCTGGTATCAAATCGGCTGCATACAAGATCAGCGGGCCGAACGCCTACGGATGGCTGAAGTCGGAGTCCGGCGTCCACCGATTGGTACGGATCAGCCCCTATGACAGTGCCGCTCGACGGCACACGTCATTTTCTTCGGTATGGGTTTATCCAGTTGTGGACGACGACATTGAAATTGACGTAAATCCCGGCGACATTCGCGTTGATACCTATCGCTCATCTGGTGCCGGTGGACAGCACGTCAACACAACGGACTCTGCTGTTCGGATCACCCATATCCCAACCAATATAGTTGTAACCTCTTCGGAAAAATCGCAACACCAAAACCGCGACATCGCGATGAAGGCCTTGAAGTCCAGACTGTATCAGTTGGAACTGGAAAAACGCACTGCGTATATCCAGGAAGCACACGACAACAAAGGAGATGCGGGTTGGGGGAACCAGATCCGTTCTTACGTGCTGCAGCCATATCAGATGGTAAAGGACCTGCGGACCAACTTTGAAACCAGCGACACACAAGGCGTGCTCGATGGTGATCTTGATGGGCTTATGGCCGCGACATTGGCATTGGGTGTGTCTGGTATGAAGCGTGATGAGGCGCAGGCGGACGACTAGTGCGCCACAATAGATTTGCAGTACGAGCAAATAAAATGGGCTCGCTCGCCATTCGACGATACGAGCCCAATCAGAATTAAAAAACCAAACCTATTACGCTTTTGCTTCTGCCGGTTTTGGCGCTCCGGGTGGAGTTGTTGCAGAAGTTGAAACCGGAGGCACACTTTTGCTGCCGTTCAGGGGATCTTCCTGACGCTGCACCGAGCCTTCAAAATGGGCGCCGGATTCAATCGCGATCGTCTTATGGATGATATCGCCTTCAACCCGTGCGGTTGCAGTCAACCGAACCTTCAGCCCACGGACTTTTCCAACGACGCGGCCGTTGACAACAACGTCATCGGCGATGCACTCGCCCTTGACCGTCGCACCTTCGCCTACAGTCAATAGATGGGCGCGAATGTCGCCTTCAACATTGCCTTCGATATTGATGTCGCCGGTCGTCTTAATATTGCCGGTGATATTCAGATCAGCTGATAGAACAGATGCAGGCGGCTTTGCCTTGGACGAAGATGGTGTGAATTCGCTGCTCGCTTTGTTGTCGCTCATTTTAGGGGCCTTTGCAGTTTCAGCCTCATCCCCTTTCTTGGGGCCGGGCTCGTTGATTTTGCTCTTAGAAAACATCTCTGGCTGCCTTGATGTATTTCATTGGGTTGGTTGATTTTCCGCTCACGCGCACTTCGTAGTGAAGATGTGTGCCCGTTGAGTTTCCGGTATTCCCCATATCACCAATACGTTCGCCGCGCGAGACCCTTTGGCCATTCGTGACCCGAATTCTGGAAAGATGTGCGTATCGTGTCTCAAATCCGAATTCGTGCTTGATCTTAATCAAAAGGCCGTAACCAGATAACCGTTTGGCGTGAATGACAACACCGTCAGCGGTCGCGTGGATTGGTGTACCAGTGGCTCCTGCGAAATCGTGACCATCATGTTGACGGCCCCAGCGAGGTCCAAAGCCACTTGTCGAGCGATATGTGCCGCGAACTGGAAAACCAAAAGGTAACTTTTCCGCCGCGATGCGGTACAAGTTCAATTCGTCAAGCTTCCCGAGCACTTCGTTTGCGCGATCCGTCAGGGGGTCAATTTCCGCGTCGCCGGACGTTGAAAATCGTATTGGTGAAAGCGGTCCGCCCTGGCCGGAATAGCTTCTGCGCACCTGTTCCAATATGCTGTCGGTCGGCAGGCCAACAGCCGAAAACATTTTGTCGATGGGTTCGAGCGAAGTTGTAACGGCTTCTTCTATTTGACCAAAAATGCGCTCGTTACGCTCGGCTTCAAGGCGCGCATCCAGGCTAATTCGATCCATCGCGTCTTCGGCCTGATCGACGTAATTGCGCATCGAGTCGCGTTCTACAGCAAGATCACCCAATGCCGCTGTCATGAAATTCAGAGTAGTTTCCAGATCAACAACCCGCGTCGTATCGGGGCTCGCGGCCTCAGTTTCCTCAAGTTTTGCGGTCAAAAGATCGTTTTGCGCACGTTCCGCGTCTCGATCCTTCATAACATCCCGAAGCGTGGTCTGGATTACATCAATTCCTGTTTCCAGCTCTCGGCGACGATCTTCAGATGCCAGTAATCTCGACTGCATTGCCGAAACTTCGGCGAGCGCGACCGAGAATCTTTCCTGCGCCTGTGCCGCCTCGTGAGCGCGTGAATCGCGCTCGGATGCAATTTTGTTCAGGCGCGATTCATAGACGGCCTGGTCACGCAGCGCCTGTTCGCGGAGATCTCCGGCGCCCAGGCTGGTCATCAAAAGGATCGCAGATGAAATTATCGTCCAGCCAACCAATAATGCGGAGCCAGTCAGCCCGACAAATTGGGTCATTGGACTTAATCGAATAAACCGGGTTTCCGTGTCCGAACGTAAGAACAAACGCTGTTCAGGAAATGAGCGTTCAAAAGACGCTCGCACTTTCATCGCGATAGTCTGCCTCAAGATGCCTGTCCCGTAGTTTTTGTCCCGTGCATATGGCGCTCCTGTCCCGAGAAACACCGCAGGCAAGTGTTAACGGGTGTGGAAAACTCTGGCAACCTCGCTGACCTCATGCGTGGACGCGACTTTCTAACACACTGGCATTTGGCGAAATCTTGCCGATGGTCAACGCTTTTCCGTTAACGGCCAGTAAAAATCGGGTGGCAATCCAGCTTCCGCCCGTTTTTCCTCATTAAACGGAGGTCTTAGTGCGCTGTGGAAGTACTTTCGAACTAGTTCGTGAAATACGGGTTTTGGATCCTGGTTTTCCCGCCCACAAAGAAAATGGAACCATTTAGAGCCGAATGCGACATGTCCAACCTCTTCCGCGTAAATTGTTTCAAGTGCGGAAACCGTTCGGTCGTCTTTGGCAGTTTTGAATATTTTAATCATCCCAGGCGTTACATCGAGACCGCGGGCTTCAAGAACCATCGGCACCACAGCGAGGCGAGCTAGCAAGTCGTCTTTGGTGTCCTCCGCAGCGCGCCACATTCCTGAATGCGCGGGAAGCGCGCCGTAGCAACTTCCTTGCGCTTCAAGACAGTCGCATACGAGATTGAAATGTTTGGATTCCTCGTCGGCCGCCTTCACCCAGTCATCATAAAACCCGATTGGCATTGGAATATGTGCAAACCGTGCGATGAGATCCCAGTGCAAATCGACAGCATTCAATTCGATATGTGCTACAGCATGCAGCAATGCAATTCGTCCGTCAGGAGTCCCTGGCCTTCGTTTTGGGACCTCGCGAGGATTCAACAATTTTGGGAGCGCAGGTCGGGATGGTTGAGAGGGCGGAACGGCGCACCCAACGTCAAAAGGCGTATCCAAATCTCTCGCGGAAAACCATTGCTCGGCGTGCGTACGGCTGCAAGCGGACTTTGCTTGCCCATCCGCCGTCTTGAGGACTTCGACCGCCATTTGCGCCAACGTTATCGACAAATTTTTGCGCTCCAATAGGCTTAAATCCGCGGGTTACGGAATCTTCAACCGTCCCACAATCAACTGTTTATGCATTCGGTTGCGCAACTTATGCCAGCCGGGTTTCAGTATCGAACATTCCAGAGTAAACATCAAAAAAAGAGTAGATGGCTCCTGCAATGACCGAAGCCGCAACTGAAACCGGCAAAAAGAAATCAGATCGGAAAAAACGTAAGAACCGACACCGCGCGGGGCACGGGATGGTGTGGTCGCTGTCCATGGCTGCCTTTATTCTTACGCTTCTGGCGCTTGCGCTTAGCGGTAGGGCGATGCCACTTCCGAAATGGTTTGGCGACCGGATAGAAGCATCGGTTAGCGATCGCTTGCACGAAGGCGCTCTAGACGTCGGAAAACTCGCTGTCTCGATAGGTCGAGACGGCGCTCCGGTTTTAAAGCTTTCAGATATAATTATTGGTGACACCCACGGTAGCACAGTCGCAGTACTAAATTCTGTCCAGACCCGTGTGTCGGCTTCGGCATTGTTGCAAGGTCAGTTTTCGCCTGAACGAGTAGAACTTGACGGCGCTCAAGTCACACTGCGCCGATCTGTTTCGGGTCAATTCTCATTTGTTTCGACTGAGAACCAGACCGATGACAGCCAAGACCTTGCCGACATATTGGCGCAGCTTGATGCCGTGTTGTCGACAGACGCATTGAAGACTATTCGAGAAGTCGAAGCGCGCGGCGTCGTGATTTCGCTGGAAGATGCACGGACAGGTCGGATTTGGCAGGCGACAAATGCAAATCTGATATTGCGTCGCTCAGACAAAGGCCTGGCATTATCTGTCACATCGGATGTTTTCAATGGCACAGACGAAGTGGCCGAAGTTCAGCTTTCGTTTCAGTTCGATCACCAGACACACGACACAACGCTTGGTGTAAACGTCGTCGGTATGCCCGCCGGGGACATAGCAATTCAATCACCTGTGCTAGCGTGGCTCGGCGTGCTGGATGCTCCTATTTCGGGCGCTGTGCGAGCTGAATATGACGGCAGGGACGGGATTCAAACAATATCGGGAACACTCGATATCGAGGCAGGCGCGCTTAATCCTGTAGAAGGCTCCGAACCTTTGAAATTCGAGACTGCGCGTGCGTATTTCGACTTTGATGCCGAGCGACAGCGTATCGACTTTTCCGAGATTGCTGTGCAATCCGCGCAATTGGCTCTCAATGCAATTGGCCACACGTACTTGAGTGACATTAAAGACGGTCGGCCAGGCGCGTTTCTCGGGCAATTTGTGGCGCAGGAAGTTCGATTTGACGATGACGAACTATTCGAAGCGCCATTGGATTTATCCGACATCCGAGCCGATCTTCGGCTTAGGTTGGATCCCTTTTCGGTCGAATTGGCCCAACTGACGGTCGACGTCGCAGATGAACCGCTCCGCGTTAGCGGGCACGTTGAGGCGCGAACTGATGGGTGGCACGTTTCGGTCGATGCGAAGACAGATCGAATAACGACCGAAACTGTTAAGGCGCACTGGCCAATAGTAGTTTCGCCGATTACGCGGAGCTGGCTCAAAAACAATGTGTTAGAGGGTGCTCTTGCAAGCGCATCGGCTGGGATAAGAAAAGTTCCCGGTGATGAACCAGACATTGCCTTTAATTTTGATTTCCACGACGCCGTCGTGCGATTTCTCAATCACATGCCGCCAATCACCGCAGGTGCTGGGCGCGCTACAATGAACAACCGCCGGTTTTCACTTTTGATGCGTGAAGGAGGCGTTGAAGCAGAACAAGGCGGTTTTCTGAATGGGGCTGGCTCGTTGTTTTCGGTTCCAAATGTGCGAGAACAGCCAGCGCGCGGCGAATTGACCATCGCAGCTCGCGGAAAAATCCTCGCAGGTTTATCTATACTCAACAATCCGCCGATTCGGCTGATGGAACGGGCCGAGCGCGGAATTGATTTGGCGGACGGCGACGCGGCAATTGTCGCCGTTGTTAGACTTCCACTGGTGAAACACATTCCGGCAGGCGAGGTAGACTACTTTGTTGCAGGCGACCTTACGTCGGTTACATCAGGTAATATCGTGTCTAATCGGCGGCTGGCATCGGAGAAGGTTTCGCTGGATGCGACGCCGGAGCGTATCCGGCTAAATGGTCCAGCAATACTGGACGGAGTTCCGCTGGAATTGGCCTGGGAACAGCCGCTC
>JBPCWO010000336.1:0-8216 GCA_051009475.1 Boseongicola sp. | reverse complement strand
GGTATATGGACGGCAAAATTGAGATTGACCCGATGATCACCCACACGTTGACGCTCGACAACATCAACGAAGGATTCGATCTGATGCACGCTGGCAAATCCATCCGAAGCGTGGTGGTGTTTTGAGGTCTCAACTCGGCCGGGCCACGCCGGTCCTCAATCCTTGAATACCAATGGCTTCGCGGCGGCGATAAATGGCGCCAAGTCGGGGGTCAAAATTGCCTGTTGATTTAACAATTCGGCCTGTCACTTCTGCCGATAACCTTGCGATTTGGGCCATGCTCGAACCAGTTTTTCGCACGGGCGATACCTATGCGATCGCACCGAATATCTCCCAGGATGACGCGTTGAACTATTGGCTTGGCGAACACGCATATGTAGCCGAGGACAACGAAATCCGTGGGACTTTCTATATCCGCGATAACCAGAAGGGCGGCGGTGTTCACGTGTGTAACTGCGGGTTTGTGACGGCCCGGGGCGCGGAAGGAAAAGGTGTCGCTGGCGCGATGCTTTCCCACTCGTTGGCCGAAGCAAAACGCTTAGGTTACCAAGCAATGCAGTTCAATTTTGTGCTTGATTCAAACATTCGTGCGGTCGAACTTTGGAAACGATACGGGTTTAACCAAATCGGCCGCCTGCCCCGCGCATTTCAAATGCCCGACGGTGATCAGGTTGATGCGCTGATCCTTCACAAATTTCTCTGATAAATCGCGACGCGCCATCTTGCCAATCATCTCCGCAGCACCGACATTCCCCGAAATCAACAAATAACCGGGACCCCGAGCATGGCCGAAGAAAACGATAAGGAAGACGACGCAAAGACGATGGGCTCTAAGGCAGAGCAGCTATTCTTCAAGTCGCGAAATGTGATCATCACGGGCGAGATCAACCACAAGCTGGCCGAGCGGACTGTCAAACAGTTATTGGCGCTTGCTGAAGACGGCGACGATCCGATCAATCTCTATATTTCTTCGCCAGGTGGCCACGTTGAATCGGGCGATATGGTGCACGACATGATCAAGTTCATCCGCCCCAAGGTCCGCACCATCGGTTCTGGCTGGGTTGCTTCGGCTGGCGCACTAATTTTTGTCGGTGCAGCACGTGAAAACCGCTTTTGTCTGCCAAACACGCGCTTTCTGCTCCATCAGCCATCCGGCGGGATTGGGGGGCCGGTTACGGACATGAAAATTCAGGCCGATCAGATCGAAAAAATGCGCGAAAGATTTCATAAACTATTCGCTGACGCTACGGGCCAGAAACCTTCGAAGATCGCCAAAGATACAGAGCGCGATTTCTGGCTCGATACGCAGGAGGCCATCGACTACGGCCTATTGGGCAAGGTGATCGATTCCGCGGATGAATTGCCCGGTGCCTGACCGCGACCGACCGCGCTATGCTGTCTTGATTGACGCAGACAACGTATCGTCAACATATGCTGGTGCCATTCTAGCCGAGGTCACGTCCTTCGCCGAGCCGGCACTCCGCAGAGTGTATGCCGACTGGACCTCAGGCAGCCTTGACAAATGGAAAGGCGAAGTTCGGTCCCATGGCCTTGTAGCTTACCAGGAAACGGCCAACAAAAAAGGTAAGAACGCCAGTGACATCGGCATAGCTATTGATGCGATGGATATATTGCACGCAGGCCGCCTGGATGGTTTTGTTATTGTTTCATCCGATAGTGATTTTACACGTCTTGCGTCGCGAATCCGCGAACAGGGTCTTGCGGTGATTGGAATGGGTGAGAAAAAATCTCACAAGTCATTCGTCAATGCCTGCCAGAGATTCATCTATTTGGAGAATTTACTGGCCGATGAGCCCTCCAAAGCAAATGCCATTAAAACACCTACGAAAGTGAACCCCACAAAAGCCGCGCCGCTTATTCGCCGCGCGATGGAGAAGATCGACCCGGACAGTGAATGGTATCGCCTTGGACAACTTGGGCAACACCTTTTGGCCGACAATCCGGATTTCGATTGCAGAAGCTATGGAAAGGCCAAATTGAGTGATCTTTTGTCTGCTCTGAAGGAATTCGAACTGAAGAATACCGATGGTCAGCTACTGGTGCGGCGAACAGCCTAGGCAATTGTTCCATACTTACAAAGAAACATGTCTACCGCACCGTCGATAACACGGTCGATTTCCTCGTCTGTTACACTGTTGCGCAATCCCAAAACCATTTGAATGTGCAGCCCGGCTTTGCAGAGTTCCGGAAATTGATCGGCAGCCAGATCAATGTCTTCAATTTTGAGTTTACCATCCGCAACCGCTTTGGTCAGAAACTGGGCAAGCATCTGGCGAACCATCGCCGGTCCGGAATTGTAAAAATCCTGTCCGATTTCCGGGAACCGCTGACTCTCGCCAACAACGATCCGATAAACCTGCATGCCGACGTCCGACATGAAAAACCGAACCATGCGCCCCGCTGCCTGAGTCAATGCCTGACGGATATCTCCTGTCGCCTCAATCTGAGCGATCGCCGCATCCGACTGGGCCTTGCACTCGCATTTGGCAACTTCAAGGAACAGCAACCTTTTATCGGGGAAATAGCTATAAAGCGTAGCTTTTGAAACGCCAGCTTCGCGGACGATGTCGTCAACACTCGCGCCCTCGAAGCCATCGCGCATAAATACTTTTCGCGCACCATCCAGCACCTGATCCCATTTGCGGCCTTGTTTGATGACTTGCGTAGGTGCGTTCATGCGACGCCTCTTATCTGATATTGAATATATAAACTGATCAGTTCAGTTTTTTCAACCCGCGTCACAGATCGGCTGCCATCGTTACTGGGCAATTCGTTACGTCTGAGTCTCAATTGGAAATCCGAAATGCGCGGCTGGATAACCGAAACGGTCTGCGGTAAATCTCGTTGCTAGACTCAAAACCTGAGTTTCGTGTTGCCCCTGCTGCCTCAAAGACTATTTCTAGAATAATTCTAAAGAAGGATTCGTCATGATCCCCGGAGTGTCCTCACGCCGCCGCTTCGCGGAGTTGTCTGAACAGGAAATCCTGGCTCTCGCCATCTCATCCGAAGAAGACGATGCCCGTATTTATCGAATTTATGCGGAACGTCTGCGCAAGGAGTTTCCGGGCACTGCAGCCGTCTTTGACGGTATGGCCGCCGAAGAAGACGTTCACCGGCAGATGCTGATTGACCTCCACAAACAGCGTTTCAGCGAGGTAATTCCGCTGATCCGGCGTGAACATGTTGCTGGATTTTATGCCCGTCGACCGGTCTGGCTGGTTGAAAATCTCGGGCTTGAGCGTATGCGCGACGAAGCCGAAATGATGGAGCGGGATGCGCAACGCTTTTACGAACAGGCCGCCAAGCGAACCACCGATGCTGACACCCGAAAACTGCTGGGCGATCTGGCTGCAGCAGAGGCCAGCCACTCGGAAAAAGCCGACGCACTTGCAGAAGAATATCTGGACAGCGCAACCGTCGATCAGGAAGCCCGAACTGCCCATCGTCAGTTTGTGCTGACGTGGGTTCAACCGGGGCTAGCCGGACTAATGGACGGCTCAGTTTCGACTCTCGCGCCGATATTTGCTGCTGCATTTGCAACCGGCGACACCTGGAACACATTCCTCATTGGGTTGGCCGCATCCGTTGGCGCTGGCATCTCAATGGGATTTACCGAGGCGGCGTCAGACGACGGAACCATTTCGGGTCGCGGTTCGCCCACCAAGCGCGGCATCGCCTCGGGCGTCATGACAACGATCGGCGGACTCGGCCATGCTTTACCTTATCTGATAGCGGACTTCTGGACCGCCACCACAATCGCCATATTGGTCGTATTTGTAGAGCTTTGGGCCATAGTTTGGATCCAAAACCGGTTTATGGAGACGCCTTTCTTTCGCGCCACTCTGCAAGTTGTCCTTGGCGGAGCTCTTGTTCTGGCTGCTGGCGTGTTAATCGGGTCCGGATAAACTTCGCGTTCTTCGCTATTGTCCCTTTTCACCATCCGCAGCGCCATAAGCTTCAATGATCTTTGCGACCAGCGAATGGCGCACCACATCCTTGGCAGTAAAATAGCTAAATGAGATATCTTTGATACTACCAAGCAGCGCTTCGGCATCTGCTAGTCCCGACGCTGTGCCGCGTGGAAGGTCTACTTGCGTTCGATCGCCAGTAATCACCATCCGGCTGCCTTCACCAAGCCGGGTTAAAAACATCTTCATCTGCATCGTGGTTGCATTTTGCGCCTCATCAAGCACGACAAAGGCGTTCGACAGAGTTCGGCCGCGCATAAACGCCAGAGGCGCAATCTCTATACGCTTCTCGTCGATCAATTTTGCAAGTTGTTTGCCCGGCATAAAATCGTTCAGCGCGTCATATAGCGGCTGCATATACGGGTCGACTTTGTCTTTCATATCGCCAGGGAGGAAACCAAGCCGTTCGCCCGCCTCGACCGCTGGACGACTCAGAACGATGCGATCCACATGGCCACCAAAAAACATGTTCACACCAGCTGCAACTGCAAGATAGGTTTTTCCGGTCCCGGCAGGACCGATCGCAAAAGCCATTTCGTTTGAATAAAGCGCTCGAACATATTCTTTCTGGGCTTTAGTCCGCGGCTCGATCAGTTTTTTCCGCGTTTTGATTTCTACGCGCCCGCCTTGAAAAAGCTCCATCTGATCGCCTGCCGCATTGCGCTCGCTATCCGGTTTCGAACCGCCCAGGCGAATCTCTGCCTCGATGTCTCCGGGCGTCAGCTCGCGCCCGGCTTCAACGCGCTGATACAACGCATTCAAAATTTCCGCGGCTCTGGCTCGCACATCCGGCTCACCGAATATCGCCACCTGATTTCCTTGATGAAGTATCTGGACACCCAGCGACGTCTCAACTTGCGCGAGATTTCGGTTAAATTCACCAAATAGGTCGATCAGCATTCGGTTGTCGGGAAACTCGACACGCGTCTCGAGCGCGTCGTCGGGAGGAATTGGCGGTGTTACTGCTTGAATGGCCAAATAGCTGAACTCCGTGGTCCTTTTTAACTCTCAGTCGGATGCTGCCAATTTGGTCGCCTACGCGCAAGCAAATCTAAGAAAATACACAGTTTCGTTCTATATTTTTGCAGCGCCGGTGCCTCAATGCCGATTAGAGGGAATACCGCATCGCAGATTGAAATTGCAGGCCAGGACAAAATCTTTGCCCATCCGATTAGATGAAGATCCGATTGTTCGCCATAAATGTGGGATTTCTCCCTAATTCGCAACAGGTTGGAAATGATCGTATCGCAATCGAAAATGCTCTTCCGGAGATTATTCTTACTTCATTCATCCAAAGGGTTGACTGACTTGATCGAATACCGTAATTCAACCAAATGGATGAACGAGATCAGAAAGCATTGACTGGCGTCCTCAAAGCGACGTCCGATCCGATCCGGCGGTCAATTCTGACGCTGCTTGCGCAGAATGGACCAATGCGGGTTACAGATTTGGCGCAGCGATTTGATGTAAGCCTGAATTCGGTGTCAAAGCACATAAAGTCGCTGGAAAATGCGGGACTCGTTAGTCGCCGGACCGAATGGCGCGAACATCTTATCGCCCTAATACCCGAGCGCATGGCATTGATTGATCAGTGGTTCACCGAATTGCGCTCGATCTGGGACATGCGCCTGGAAACTCTGGAAACACTAATTTCAAAGGACGAACAATATGACTGATACTGCCACAGAACTAAGCATGGAAACCTCACGCACCATCGCAGCGCCGCGCGAAAAGCTGTTTGATGCCTGGCTTGATGCGGACATGCTCGCGCAATTCATGATGCCCGCACAAAACATGAGCGTTCCCGAAGCCAAATCAGACCCACGCGAAGGCGGTCGGTTCCGGATTGTAATGCTCGCGGGCGATCAAGAACTCCCGCACGAAGGCACTTACAAAACCATCGACCGACCGAACCAGTTGGCGTTTACTTGGGAATCGCCCTTTTCAACATTGGAAGACAGCACGGTAACTGTGGACTTTAGGGAAGCGCAGGACGGAACCGAGGTTACATTGCGTCACGTGCGTTTCCCATCCGAAGAAATCCGCGACAATCATCAAGGTGGCTGGACAGCAATTCTCGAGGCACTTGCAAAGACTGTGTGACCAATCGTGGAAGTGATGCGAATGACATCGCTGACCTTGCCTTCGGCACCGCTAGTTCACATTGGAACTGGACGCGAAAAACCGGCAACGCGAGGTGCACATGACCGGATGGCTCTGGCTTAGGAATATGCGAAGATCTTGGCTGCAGACGACTTGATTATCGATCCGATGGGGCGTCGCTGACACAACCAAATATGACTGCGCCTCGCAAAGACATTGCGGGGCGCGAAATTCAACAAACAGGATCAGTAGGTGGTGGTCACATTCCGATTGGTGAGCTCAGTATCCATTTTCTCCGAGAACTCCTGCGTTCCGTTGCTAATCGAGATCATGACCGCAATTGACATTGACACAGCGCCGGCAGTGACCAGAACCCAATCAATTGTCACATTGCCCGCTTCGTCTTGAATAAACGGGCCGAATGTTGTTCGAAATTTATTAATTAAACGCATTACTATTCTCCTTAACCGCGCTCAACACGTGGCAATTCGAATAAGACACTGGAAAAAAGCAAAAATTTGACCTTTGAAGGGTTTGATTGCCGCAAATTCAATGGGATTTGGAAACAACCGTCCCCGCAAGCGAGTTACTGTTCGACTTTTTGATGCTAACTCGGGCGACATCGCCAATTGCGGCTTTGTCGGTTGCCACATTTACAGCGTGCAGGTGCTCCGATTTACCCATTAATTGACCTGCAATCCGGCCTGGCTTCTCAAACAAAACTTCAACTTCCTTTCCCACCATCGCCTCCTGCGCCGCACGTTGTTGGTGCTTCAACAACGCCTGGAGTTTTTGCAGACGCTCATTTGCCAGGGACGGATCAACACAGTTCCGTTCGGCAGCCGGCGTGCCCGGGCGGGCTGAATACTTAAAACTATAGGCCTGACCATACCCAACGGTATCAACCAGATCGAGCGTTGCCTGGAAGTCCTCGTCAGTCTCGCCTGGGAAACCAACGATAAAATCGCCGGACAAAAGCAAGTCTGGTCTTGCATCGCGAATGCGTTCGATTAGCCTAACGTATTGCTCCGCCGTGTGCTTTCGGTTCATTGCTTTCAGAATCCGATCCGAACCGGACTGCACTGGTAAGTGCAGATAGGGCATCAATTTTGAGACTTCCCCATGCGCTGCGATCAATGAAGCGTCCATATCGTTGGGATGGGACGTGGTATACCGAATGCGTTTCAGCCCTTCGATTTCCGCCAATTCGCGGATTAAACCCGAAAGCCCATTTGCATGGCCGTGGTAAGCATTCACATTCTGCCCGAGCAATGTGATTTCGCGCACGCCCCTCTCAACCAGATCGCGCGCCTCTTTTAATACCAGTGGCGCTGGTCGGCTGACTTCGGCACCTCTGGTATAGGGCACAACGCAGAAAGCGCAGAACTTATCGCACCCTTCCTGCACTGTTAGAAAGGCAGTCGGCCCTCGCGCTGACTTAGGCCGCAAAGACAGATGATCGAATTTGTCTTCTTCAGGGAAATCTGTATCGAGCGCCCTTTCTCCGGCTCTTATCTTGGCCTCGAGTTCCGGCAATCGGTGATAACTCTGCGGACCGACGACCAAATCTACCATTGGCTGTCGCTTAATAATCTCGGCACCTTCGGCCTGTGCCACGCATCCCGCCACGCCAATTTTCAGGTCCGGGTTTGCTTCTTTCAAAGGACGAAAGCGGCCCAATTCAGAATAAACCTTTTCCGCGGCTTTCTCACGGATATGGCAGGTGTTTAGCAGGATCATGTCGGCATTGTCAGCATGATCAGTTTGCTCGTAACCCTGCGCACCCAATGTCTCAGACATCCGCTCGCTGTCATAGACGTTCATCTGACAGCCAAATGTTTTTATGAACAATTTTTTTGGCGCGGACATCGCGGGCACCTAATCTGGATCAGCGCGGGTCCTACACGGCGACGGGCGTCTTGCCAAGCCTTTGGCGCCCGTGTCATCGTCGCCTGCAATCGGGCAATGGAAAGACCTAGTGGTGCGATTCTCGACAGTTGGCAGCGCAGCCGCAGACCCAATAATTCGTCGGGCAAAGGGCCCGGTCGCAATCATTATCGCGGAAGATGACGTCGAAATAGACACGACGGTGCGTCACCATAGCTTTGCGGGCTTCCGTACAAT
>JBPCWO010000335.1:0-13672 GCA_051009475.1 Boseongicola sp. | reverse complement strand
CAACTTTTTTGGGCAAAACCCACTACTCATACAAACCAATTCCAGACTGGGCACAGTTGCCATCGGACGTCGAATTAGGCGACGTCGCTGGAATTGCCGTGGATGACAAAGACAGGGTCTATCTGTTCAATCGTGGCCGCAATCCTGTTGTGGTCTTGAGTCAATCCGGCGAAGTACTGTCGATGTGGGGGCAAGGTGTGTTTTCCAACCCGCACGGAGCTTCAATCGGGCCGGACCAATTCATCTATCTGACCGACAATTTCGACCACACGGTTCGAAAATTTACACTTGATGGAAAGCTGCTTTTGGAAATTGGAACAGCGGGAACAGGTTCCGGCTTCATGAGTGGCAAGCCTTTTTGTAGATGCACGCATTCTGCTGTCTCGCCGTCCGGCGATATCTTTGTATCCGATGGATATCAAAACGCCTGTATCCACAAGTTTGATCCCGGTGGCAGATTACTAATAAGCTGGGGTGCTTCGGGAACCGGGCCCGGAGAGTTCAATCTTCCGCACAATATTTGTTGCGATGTGGATGGTTGGATCTATGTCGCGGACCGAGAGAATTCGCGCGTTCAGATCTTCGATGAGAACGGCAATTATGAATCCCAGATCAACAACATGCACCGACCGAGCGGCCTTGCTATCACGCCCGGGAGTTGTCCCGATTGCATTGTCGGTGAGTTGGCATCGTATTTGGAAGTAAACCGGGATTTTCCTAACCTGGGCCCGTTTGTCAGCGTTTTTGATCAGCAGAGCAACCTGCTGTCGCGACTTGACGCACAGCAGGGGCCCGGATTGGGACCAGGGCAATTTCTGTCACCGCACAGCATTGCATATGACAGCACTGGCGATCTCTATGTCGGCGATGTAGTGGATGCAGATTGGGCGCAAGTCGTCAGTGATCGTGAAAAGCCCGAGCAGCCAAGACGATTTCAAAAGTTCAAGCGTATTGAGAGCCAGATTGATGCAGGCGAATTAACTCCAGTGCAGAGCTAAGAGCGAAGCCCGCTTCGATCTGCTGCACTTCGTCAAATTTGGCGTTTGCTGTTCGACAGTTTGCGGTATCGAAAATCCCCTCTGCTTTCCTGAGTTGTTTGAAAAACAGAATGCTTGTGTCGATATGTTGGTTTGAGAAATTCAGGATCGGCAGCACCCTTTCGAACAGCGCCCGAGCCGCGGAATGTTCTCCACTTTCGTACATCCTATAAATAGCGACATAGACCGACTCTAACCCTGTGGGAATGAAGGCGTTCACCCCGCGGGCCATCGCATCCATCAATTGCGTGACCGCCCAACCACCGCAGACGTTCAGCGCTCCATTGTTGGCGCGCATGACGGCTGAGTACTTTGGACCGGGCTGCGCTGTTTCGATCTTCAGCCAGGAAAAGCCTTTGACGTTTTCGTAAAGATACTGGATTTCGTCTAGGGAAAGTCCCCCGCCCGACCAATCTAGATCCTGCACCATTAGTATACTTGGCGCGTGGCATTCCAATTCCTGAAGAAAGCCCAACTTTTCTTGGCGATCGCGACTGACCGGCAACTGCACGCATATCCCTGCCGCTCCGGCGGATCTGGCGGCCTTCGTCAGTGCGACACTAGCTTCCTGATCTGCCGCAGTGACGCTAACGATGAGCGGGATCCGCAGCGCGTTGGTTTCGGCTACAGTCTCGATGACGGCGGTCTTTTCGTCCTGCGTTAATGTCGGATACTCTCCGGCGACGGCCAAGGCCAGCATCCCTCCGCAGCCTGCCTCGACCGTGTGGTTCACCAATCTGCGCAAAGAGCAGTGATCGATGGCGTTGTCGGCGTCGAAGGGCGTGTTCAGGCTGGGCACGATACCCTTCATGACAATCTGGCTCCTACCTCAGCGCGATATGCTGGTTTCGGTCATTGGACGTGACGCGGACAGACAACCATAGCCAAGCCCATTGTGGGCAGGCGGGTTAGGCCCGCTAAATCGTTCGTCCATTGGGTCCTTGGATGGTTGAAACCGAGTGTCGCACGACAGCCGGATCAATCCGTTCTCCGAATTGTTGTCAAAAGATCCATGAACCGTGAACATACCGAAAATCAGGCAGTCTCCCATATCAAATTCGGCAGTCAGAAACTTGCTGGATTTGCGTTCTGCCAGTGTGATTGGGCTTTCCTGAATATGCCCAGGGCGCGATGGATCACGATCCACATCATGGCCCTCGAACTGCTGACGAATGTCAGACCATGTGTGCGAATCCTCCAGGATATACAGGGTGCCATCGCTCAAGCTGATCGGACATAACGGGGTCCAGCACGTCACCAGCCGCTTGGAACCGCGGTTCATATAGGGATGGTCGATGTGCAGCGGGCTGGCGCGGCCGGCGGTCATGGTACGTAACCAAGCGAAGGAAAAATGCTTGGCTGGTTCTTGAAAGAGTTTGTCCATAACGCTGGCAATGCGAGGTCCGTTAATGACGTTTCGTACTGCTTTACCTTCGCTGACGGACCGCCAGAATGCGCCGAGGTCATCTGTGGTCGGATAGACTTCGCGTCGGTGAGACTTGCCTGACGCCAAGCCACTTTCGACTGGATTTTTGACCTCGCCAACCTCTGACAACCGATGCAGCACCTCTTGGCGTGCCGCGTCGACTTCGGCTGGGTCATGCACACCGCGTAACAAAAGATAGCCCCGTTGGCGAAGATGTTCCGCAATGTCGCCATTGATTTCGGCGGCACGGAGCTCGGCGACACAATCATCGGGGACCGGTTCGCCGTTCACCGTCAATGATTGTTTGGATGTCTGCATCTTTGCGTAAATCTTCGTTGCTGGCGATGATAATTTTGATACGTCTTCCAGACGCTGATGTTATTCATAACATGTCTCGACTATGGTGAACTCTCAACCTTGATATGACCGCAAATCTGGTGCGGTTTTAGACAAAAGCGGAGGCAGACAAACATCGCCCAATTTGGAATCTCTGTGGCATTGCTGACGCCCTTTCACGAAGACGGCAGTTTGAACCTGCCGCTGTTTTGCGAACATGCAGTCGCAATGTTGCAGAACGGAGCAGACGGCGTCACGCTTTTTGGTACCACGGGCGAAGGTGCCTCTATCGCTTTTGGCGAGCGATCTGATGCGATTTCTGCTTTGACCGAATGCGGTGTGCCGAACCAAGTAATTACTCTTGGCTTGTGCGGGTCAGCAATCGGAGATACGGCACTTCAGGTCCAACAGGGTGTTGAGTTTGGAATAACAAATTTTCTGCTGGTGCCGCCGTTCTTCTTCAAAGACCTAGAAGATGCGGGCTTGTTTGATTGGCACGAACGGCTGTTCGCGGCAGCAGATGATCAGGCCAAATTCATCATCTATCATATCCCACAAGTGACCCATGTTCCTTATTCAGTCGATCTGGTCGAACGCCTGCGAAAGTCATTTCCCGACCGCATCTTGGCGATCAAGGACAGCGCCGGGCAGTGGGACAACACACGTCAGCTGCTAGAGAGCGGCGATATACCGGTTTTAGTCGGGGACGAACGGTTGTTGCACAAGGCAGCCGCAATGGGAGGTGCGGGATCTATTTGCGGGATGGCGAACCTCTATCCGGGGCGCATGCGAAAATTGTTCGACACGCGGATGGAAGATAAAGCGCTCTCCGCCCAAGTGGATAAGATTGTGTCGGTTCCTGTGATTCCGGCGTTGAAACAAGCGCTGGCAGCGAAAACCGGCAACGCAAATTGGGGAAACCTTCGCGCGCCGCTGCAAGCTTTGCAGGGCGACGCGCTGGCGACGATCAGGGCCGCTTTTCCTGAGAAGTCCTCCGCCTAGCTGCTTGGGCCGTTTTTCTTTCGCAGCGGAAGGCCTCTTAGCCAAGATATCCGAACATGCGCGGAAGCCAGAGAACCAGGTCCGGCACAAAGATCAGCACAAGCAATGCCGCGATCAATACTGCGAGGAAGGGAATAACCTCGCGGATGATTTCACCAAGCGGTATGCGTGTCACGGCGTTGATAACAAACAAAAGAATACCGTACGGCGGCGTGATCAGGCCGATCATGCAATTGACGACCGCAACGACACCGAAGTGAACCAGATCAATTCCAAGCTCGCGGCACGAGGGCAGAAACAGCGGAATGATCACAAGGATGATCGTGGTGGCGTCAAGAACACAGCCGAGAAGAAGTATCAGGACATTGACTGCAAGCAAGAATACGATCGGCTCGACGTCGATCCCGACTAGCGCATCTGCCAGCATACCGGGGATGTTTTCCGAGGCGACGACGAAGTTGAGGATCAGCGCGCCGCCAATCACAAGACCGACTGCAGCCGAAGAACGAGCGCTTTCAACAAGGATACGATAAAAGGCGCCGATGCTCAGCGCGCGATAAAACACCGACGCCAAGATTAGCGCATAGAACGCAGCAACTGCGGCAGCTTCCGTCGGTGTCGTGACACCTCCGTAGATGCCGTAAAGCAGGATCGCGGGCATCAAAAGTGCAGGGAAGGCGTTGACCGTTAGTGCAGGAAGTTCCCGCAAAGGCACGGCTTCCTCAGTCAGGAATCCGCGTCGATGTGAAATGAAATAGTTCATCCCCATCAGAACCACCCCCATGAACAACCCTGGCACGATGCCGCCCAAAAAGAGGAATCCGATCGATGTATTTGAGACCAGTGCGTATAGCACCATCGGTATCGAAGGCGGGATGATTGGACCGATAGTTGCCGAGGCTGCGGTGATCGCGGCGGCGTAGCCGCGTGTGTAGTGGCCCGACTTCGTCATCATCTCGATGATGATTTTACCTATCCCGGCGGCGTCCGCGACCGCCGAACCGGACATGCCTGAAAAGATCAGCGAGGCTGCCACATTTACGTGACCCATCCCGCCTTTGAAGCGCCCAACCAGACCGATACAGAAGCGAAGCAGCCGGTCTGATATTGTGCCGGCGTTCATGATGTTGGCAGCGACAATAAACAGCGGCACCGCAAGCAGGATGAAGCTGTTGTAGAGTCCATCCATCAGCACTTTTCCGGCGATGCCGACGCCTGCGCCGCTGACGGTAAGGTAGACAAACGAAGCCAGCAGGATCGCATAAGCGATCGGCGTGCCAATTCCGGCCATCACAAACAGCGTGAGAAGACAAAGCCCGAATTCCAGCGTCATTTCCCGGAATCCTCCGGCTGGTCGTCCGCAGTCTTCGCAAGTTCATCGTAGTGATGCAGATCGGCATCTGCACCGTTGCGGATGACATCCCAGGTGCGCCAGGCATAGCGCAGTGCGACGATTGCGAGGAATGCGAAGTAAATCGAATAAACGTGGCGCACCCGGATCCAGTCGCCAAAGACTGTTGACAGGGTTGGTGTCTTCTTCAGGCGCAGGATGTAGAATTTTTCCCAAGTCGGTCCGATCGACAATAATAGGCCGATGCAGATGCCAACGGCCGCGATGATTGCGAACCACTTTCGAACCTTTGGGCTAACGCCGGTATAGATGATGTCGAAAATTACGTGATCGCGCTGGCGGACGATAAACGAGTTGCCCCAAAAGACGATCCAGACCCACATTAAAAGGCAGAATTCCAGCGTCCAGCCGTAACTGTTTGGGTCAAGTAGAGGGATCGCTTCGGCGATCCATTCGGCGCGCGCTGTGTAGCGCACGGTGACCTGAAGGATGAAAGTCGCAAACATGGCGGCCATCAGCATGGCCGCCACGAATTCTGTTCCGTGGGTGATCCATCTGAAAATCGGTTTCATTAGATCCCCCGCGGTGCCTTTCCTAGATCAGTTGCCGAGAGCGTTGATCTTGTCCAGGACACCTTCGGGCCAATCGGCCGAAGCATCGGTGTTCAGGTACATCGACTGAACGTGGCTACGAAATGCCGCCAAGTCGGGTTCGTAGATTTCCAATCCGTTTTCTGTAAGGAATGCGCCAAGTTCAGACTCTTTCTGAAGCTGAATTTGGCGTCCACTTTCGGCAGCAGCGTCAGCCGCAGATTGCACAGTGGCTTGCTGCTCAGGGGTCAAACCGTCCCAGACCGCTTTCGAAAAGGCCACATAGTTAAGGTCAACCAGATGCGACGTCAGGATGATCTGCTTGGTAACCTCATAGAATTTGGCGTCCACCACCGTCGGCAGTGGGTTGTCTTGGCCATCGACCGAACCGGTCGAAAGCGCAGTATAGACTTCGGTGAATGCCATTGGTGTCGGGTTTGCGCCGAGTGCCTTACCAAGAAACTGCCAGGCATCGGTGCCGGGCATCCGCAGGTTCACCCCAGCGAGATCCTCAGGCTTCATCACCGTCAGCTCTTCCTTGGATTGACGTAGGTTCACGTGGCGCTGCCCAAGATACATGACGCTCAGCAGTTTAACGCCCAGTTCGTCTTCAACCTTTTGCTTGAACGGCTCCATAAGTGGGTCATTGAAGACCGCAACCTGGTGCGCTGCGTCCTGATGCACATAGCCGGTCGCGAAAATCGAGAATTCTGGAAAGAACTGTGTCAGCTCCTGCGCCGAAGTGATCGACATTTCCAGATCGCCGGAAGCGATAGCCTCAAGCTCTGAGTTCTGCGCGATCAGCGAGCCGTTGTAATGCGGCTCATACTTCGCGAATTCGGCAACAGCTGGAGCAAAGACTTCTTCCAGTGCGATTGAGCGCTGGTCGGTCGCCGATGCCGGGGTCGACATGCGTAGTGTCACTGCGTGGCCATCGGCAAGTGCCGGGGCCCCGAGGCCAGCCGTCAAGCTAAGCGCGGTCAGCGACGCAACTGCGGCGCGGCGGGTAAAATTAGTGATCATGGTATTCCTCCCGTGGATTTGAACATCTTAACGCGATCAGCCCAGTTAGTGCGAATTGTAAAATTTTGCAAGACATTATGGAAAATATCAGATATTTTGGATAATAGCAGAGTAGTTGTGATGGCTGCTTTTCGGCCGTTGGGCGGAAGATATGATCGAAGGTTTCTGACAAATCGGTATGGCTAATTCACTCAATACGGTTGGTGCCTCAACGTACCAGCGCATCAAGCGCGACATCATTTTTGGCGATTTGGCGCCGTCTACTAAACTTAAGCTGGACGGGTTGCGTGAACGCTACTCGGCAAGCATGTCGACATTGCGCGAGACGTTGAACCGACTGGCGAGCGAGGGTTTCGTGGTAGCGCGGGATCAGCGCGGCTTTTTTGTTAACGATGTATCGCGGGAGGATTTGATCGAGATTGCCAATCTGCGAATCCTTCTTGAATGCCATGCCTTGCGGCTGTCGGTTGCAAAGGGCGATGCGGATTGGGAAGGCAATCTTGTTGCCGCCCATCACAAGCTGCACCTGATAGAAGCCAAGTTGTTGGCTGGGGATACGTCCAGCAAAGAAGACTGGAAACGGTATGATTGGGAGTTCCATCTTGCTCTGATTGAAGCCTGTGGATCGAGTAATCTGTTGTCGTTGCACGCCGTTCTTTTTGACAAATACCTTCGATATCAGATGCTTATGCTGACAAACCGGGGCCAAGAAGCCGTCGATGAGCATCGTGAGATGCTTCAAGCCGCCTTGGATCGTGATGTTGACCGCACCGCAGAGATCCTGCGGTTGCACATCGAGCGTGGCCTCGAACACTCGCTTTCAGCTTTCAAATGATTGGGAAACTTTCGAGGAAGATTACTTCCCGATCGCATTGAGTGTGCCAATTCGTTCGATTTCTCCGCTTCCGTTTCAAAGGACCACGCTATGAAAACCGCGATTGCGACCGTGTCCATCTCAGGAGATTTTCCCGAGAAACTCAGTGCCATCTCCGACGCCAATTTCGATGGCATCGAGATTTTCGAGCAGGACTTCATCGCTTATGATCAATCTCCGCGTGAAGTAGGAAAGCTTGTTCGTGATTACGGACTGGACGTCATGCTGTTTCAACCATTTCGCGACTTTGAGTGTCTTCCGGAACCATACCGCAGCCGCGCTTTCGACCGGGCCGAACGCAAGTTCGACGTTATGGAGGAGCTGGGCACGGATCTGATGTTGATCTGTTCCACTGTGCATCCGAAGGCTCTTGGCGGCATCGACCGAACGGCGGCGGACCTGCATGAATTGGGGGAGCGAGCCGCTCGCCGCAACCTTCGTGTGGGGTATGAGGCGCTGGCTTGGGGCACACATGTCAACGATCACCGCGATGCATGGGAGGCCGTGCGCCGCGCTGATCATGACAACATCGGAATCATCGTTGACAGCTTTCATACCCTCGGCCGCAAGCTGTCGCCTGAAAGCATCCGCTCAATTCCCGGCGACAAGATCTTCTTCGTCCAACTGGCCGATGCGCCACTGATCGAAATGGATCTGCTCTATTGGTCGCGGCATTTCCGCAATATGCCCGGTGAAGGTGACTTGGATATCGTCTCGTTCATGCGCGCCGTCGCTGCGACAGGGTACTCCGGGCCGATCTCACTGGAAATATTCAATGACCAGTTTCGGGGCGGGGATGCGCATGCAATTGCCAAGGACGGGCACCGATCGCTCATTGCATTAATGGATGACGTGGTCATGGCGGAGCCAGCGCCAGCCTTAAAAGTGCCCGCAATGCCCAGACGGGCCAACGTACTCGACGTGGAGTTTGTGGAGTTCGCAACCAGTGTCGAGGAAGCTGCGCAGCTGGGCAGCTTTTTCAACGCCCTTGGATTTCAGCAAACTGGGCAGCATATCAACAAGGCGGTGTCACTGTGGAGCCAAGGCGACATTCGGATCATCCTTAACACCGAACCCCGCGGTTATGCGCGCGCATCGTTCCAAAAACGCGGAACCTCGGTTTGTGACATAGGCTTGAAAGTCGATGATGCCGCAGCCACAGTCACGCGGGCGCAAGCCTTGGGACTGGAGCCGTTTCTACAATCGCTCGAGGAAAACGAGCTGGAACTTCCAGCCATCCGAGCCATAGGCGGCGGCGTCATGCACTTCGTTGACGAACCATCCGGCCTTTCGCGCGTTTGGGATGTCGAGTTTGAACCGATGCCGTCAGACCAGACTGCAAGCGTCGGGCTGACGCGCATCGACCATATCGCGCAAAGCATGGACTACTCGGATATGCTAACATGGTCGCTGTTCTATACGTCCTTATTCGACCTCCATAAAAAGCCGGTCGTGGACGTGATCGATCCAGGCGGAATTGTTCGCAGCCAGGTTATCGAGGCGCCGGATGCCAACTTGCGACTGACGCTCAACGGAGCCGAGACAGACCGTACCGTTGCCGGACAGTTCGTGGCAAACAGGTCAGGCTCCGCGGTCCAGCACATCGCATTTGAAACGGCGGATATTTTTGAAACGGCATCGAAGCTCTCGGCTTCCGGCTTTGCAAGCCTGCCCATGCCCTCCAATTACTACGACGATATTGCAGCCCGCTTTGGTCTAAGCGCCTCCGAGCGCGCCAAACTGAGAAAACTAAATATTCTATATGACGAAGAAGAGGGCCAGCGGTTCTATCAACTCTACAGCCAGCCTTACGCCGGCGGATTCTTTGTTGAGATCGTCGAACGAGAAGGCGGTTATACTGGGTACGGTGCCATGAACGCGCCCTTCAGAACCGCGGCACTGCGCCGGCATCTATCAAAAGAGAACGGGTCTGCTAAATGAAACGTGTTGCCGTTGTTGGTGCGGGCTTGATCGGCCAGAAGCATATTGAAATTGTTAGGGCCAATGCCTTGCTCGACGCGATCGTCGACCCGACTGACGCCGCGAGAACGCTGGCGTCCGAGTTAGGTTCGAAATGGTTCGAGACAGTCGAAGACTATTTGAAAGTCGGCCAACCCGACGGCGTGATAATTGCGACACCAAACCAGCTGCATCTGGAACACGGGGCAGCCTTCATCGATGCGGGTATCCCGACACTAATTGAAAAGCCGTTGGCCGATTGCTCGGATGCGGCGCTTAGGCTTGCCGAGTTGGCGCGCAAAGCCGATGTGCCTATCCTGGTCGGCCACCATCGACGACATAGTCCACTTGTAAAGGCCGCCAAAGCTGCAATCGAAGCAGGCAACCTTGGCCGGCTTGTCACTGTCAACGCTCAGTTTTGGCTTTTGAAGCCCGGCGAATACTTTGATGTCGCGTGGCGCAGGCAAACTGGGGCGGGTCCGACTTTTATCAACTTGATCCACGACATTGATCTGCTCCGTCACTTCTGTGGCGACATCAGGGCCGTTCAAGCCTCGGAAAGCCGTGCTGTGCGCGGATACGATGTCGAGGACACCAGCGCCGTGATTTTGGAGTTTGATACAGGCGTTCTTGGAACAGTCTCAATCTCTGACACTGTCGCCGCCCCATGGAGCTGGGAACTTACGGCGGGCGAGAACCCGGCCTATCCAAAAACCGAAATGTCTTGCTACATGCTTGGGGGGACTAAAGGCTCGCTGTCCGTCCCTGACCTCAGACTATGGCACCATCCAGGCAAACAAAGTTGGTGGGCTCCAATTGAAGCGACAGTGCTGTCAGTCAATGCCGCGGACCCCGTCAATGAACAATTCTTGCATTTTCTGGATGTCATCGGAGGCAGCATCCTGCCATTGGTTTCCGCCGAGGAGGGTCATAGGAATCTCCAGGTTTTGGACGCAATCAAGAAGGCGGCCACGCACGGTGGCCCTCAGGTGGTCGGCGGTTAACTCTTCAAAACGCGATAGGCTTCCGAATGATCACCACCAAAGACGTTTGATTGCCTCTATCTGCGACTTGCATCGCAGCTTCGGTCACCGATGTATCTGATGCGCAGCATCTCGATAAACACCACTGCCCGAACTACCAAACGCAGCCCTTCACACCACATATTCAATGTTGCGTAGTGTTTGATCAAACAGCCATTCGTTCAATGTGCGGCGCTCGGCGTGAAACAAGCAACATGCCAAACTCAATCGAGTGCAATCAATTCAGCCAACTTCAGTCGTTGGATCTTACCCGATGGTCCCTTAGGTAATTCTTTCATGAAGTAGACCGCGTCCGGAGACTTGAACTGACCGAGTTTTTCTTTGCAGATGTCTATCAGATCAGCTGCACTTATTGTTGATCCTTCACGAATACGGACTGCGGCTTCGATCCTCTCACCGTAACTGGTGCATGGTCTAGAAAATGCTGCTGCTTCTACGACGTCCGGGTGGGCATAAAGCGCTTCGTCGACTTCGCGCGGCGCAATATTCTCGCCTCCTTTAATGATGAGTTCTTTAAGCCTGCCGGTGACAAAGACATAGCCTTCAGCGTCCATTGTCCCAAGATCACCCGTCCGAAGCCAGCCATCGCGGAAAGCAGATGCATTTGCTTCCGGGTTCATAAGATACTCAAACATCACATTGGGGCCACGGATAACAATTTCGCCTTCGACTGAGGCCGCTGCCTCAGTGCCCGAAGCAGTTTGAATCTGGACTTCGCATCCAAAAGCAATTCCCGGAGATCCAATCTTCCGCGGGGCCGGCGGAAGCGGGTTCGACAGGATCTGAGCTGCGGTTTCGGTCAAACCCATAGTCTCGATGATCGGAATGGAGAATCTGGTCTCAAACGCCGACTGTGTTTCGACCGCCAGGGCAGATGATGCCGACCGTCCGAAACGAATGCGGTCCCTGCAAATTGCGGCGGGTTCAGCAGCGCCGTGAAGGAGGTGCGAGATGATCGTCGGAACAACGGAAAACCAAGTCACGCCGCTAGTCTCAATTTGCGCCCAAAATTTCGATGCCGAAAATTTCGAAACCATGGCGAGCGACCCACCGGAAACCAGGCTGCCCATGACAGTCACGCATAGCCCGTTGATATGATAGATTGGTAGAACACAGAATCCGCGATCATCTTCCGTCAGTCGGTGTGCAATTGCCGTTGTCCAGCCGCCCGCAAGCAGACTGGCATGGGTGTGAACGACGCCTTTCGGTGTGCCGGTGGTGCCCGATGTATACATCAGCAGCGCGTGATCGTCGGGCTGAATGTCATAGAGTTCTGCATGATCGTTCCCGTCGAGCGAGACAGTTTGAACGCCGCAGGTATTTGCTTCGCCAAATTGTGATGCGCAAGATTCGTGAACAAAAGCGAAACGTGCGCCCGAATGCTCAAGCGCATAAGAAATAGCATCGCGACCTGCGGCCAAGTTGATCATAGTAGCCCGAAATCCGCCATAAAGCGCACCGTACAGAGCGGTCACTGCTTCGGCACAGTTGGACGAAACAACTGCAACGCTTTCGCCCTTGGCCACGCCCAACGATGTCAGCTTAGACGCGAATGCTTGGACACCCTCTCGCAAGTCGGTCCAGTCAAGCTCTTCGCCGGTCTCGGGAAAGACAATCGCCAAACCGCCTTTTGCCGCACGATCGTCCATCCAGTCCCGGACAGTTCCTTTTGGCGGAGTATCCGCTGACAAACTCATTCGCCGGTCACTTGCCAGTAATCTTGAAAGATGTCGTCAAGCGAGGGTTCGCGTGGAGGTATCTCGCGGACAATCTTTGTCGTCTGCAGGAAGTGCTTCCAATGCACGTTCTCATTGACGGCGTTGCCACCCCAGGCGCCGCACCCCATGCTGAGTGAGAATGGCATTCCGTTGTTGAAGGCCCCGCCGGTTGCAAAGGTATGCGCTTGATTGACGATCACGCGGCTGGTCGGGATGGATGTCGCAAGCTGCATTGCGCGGGCATCAGATTTAGAATGCAGACCCACAGAGTGGCCCGCCCCCTGATGAAGCTGAATTGAACGTGTTATCGCGACGGCATCTTCGAAATCGGCGGCGCGAAAAAGCGCCAACACTCGGCTGAGTTTCTCACCGCTTAGCGGGTGCTCCGGACCAATACCCGAAGTTGGAACGACAATAAATTCGGTTCCGGACGGAACTTTGTCTTCAAGCCCCAATGCATTGATCACGTTCGACGCGTCTTTTGCAATGATGTTGCGGTTCAGATGCCCGTCGGGCCAAAGTTTCGCGACAATGTCTGCTTCGCTGTCAACAACCGCGCCTTGCGATTCTTCAAGTGCGGTCAAGAAGGCATCATAAACTGTATCAACGACAACAACGGCGTTCTCGGAAGAACACGAGGTCGCGTTGTCGAAAGTCTTGGACGCGCGGATTTTACCGGCAGCATCGGACAAATCCGCAGTTTCGTCGACAATCACCGTGACGTTTCCTGCGCCGACGGCCACCGCCGGCGTGCCGCAAGTTTGTGCGCGGTGCACGTTGTTCTGGCTGCCTGTTGCAACGACCTTGTCGCAAGCTTCCATCAACCGCTGCGTTTTCTCCTTGGAGCCGGGGGCCGGAATCATCCGCACCAGATCGGGGTTTTCGCCAATCTTCGCAAACTCGGCGTGGACGAATTCAAGAAGGCGTTCGCAGCAGGGAACGCCTTTTGGTGATGGGGCAACCACAATTGCATTGCCGCATTTGACTGCATTGATGATGTTGTTGGCCGGGGTTGCGGCAGGATTGGTCGATGGGACAATTGCGCCGATCACACCCATTGGTCGGGCGATCTCGGTAATCCCAGTGTCGGGATCGGCGCTAATCACACCAAAGGTGGCAACGTTCTGAATATCGCGCATCAGCCCAAGCGTTTTGCGGTGATTCTTAGTGATCTTGTCGTCAACATTTCCCAGACCGGTGGTTTTCACCGCCAGTTCCGCTAACTCGCGGTTGCGCTCTGGCTCCATGATCGCCCATGCAACAGCCTGTGCGGCGCGGTCATAGCGAGCCTGGCTTCCTTCTGCGGCATACGG
>JBPCWO010000334.1:0-4917 GCA_051009475.1 Boseongicola sp. | reverse complement strand
GACAATCCAGACTATGGACATCACTTACATACTGAAGAAATTTCCTTAAGCCTTATGATCGGGACTCGACTTGTGCCAAGCGGTCGCATTCACTGCAATATCTTTGGCAGGTGAGGTGAATCGGTTGAAACCGATCCGTATTGAGAACAGGAAAGCGCGCCACCTTTGGCTTGCATCGCAAGGGCTTGCGGCGACGCCGACTGGCGCGATTGACGTGTTGGGAACAATAAAAAAGCTCGGGTTCGTGCAGCTAGACACGATCCAAGTTGTTTCCCGAGCACATCACCACATCCTGTGGAGCCGCAATCAGAATTACCGTGAGCCGATGCTTGATCGGTTGCTTGCGCAGGATCGGTCGATTTTTGAGCACTTCACTCACGATGCCTCGGTAATTCCAATGGATTACCTTCCGATGTGGGAGCGGCAATTTCGGCGGAAAAAGGAACAGATGGATCGCCCTGGATGGTTCAAAAACCCGCCGGAGGAAGCCGAGTGCAACAAGATAAAGGAGCAGATTCGCGATAAGGGCGCACTTTCCACCCACGCCTTTGACACGAAGGTCGCAGACCCAAAAGAAATGTGGACCCGCCCACCACACAAAATTGCGTTGGACTATATGTGGTACTGTGGCGAACTCGCGACTTGCCACAGGGTGAATTTTACCAAGTATTATGACCTGGCCGAGCGGGTGTTTCCAAAAAACCCTCGCGAGAGTGTTTTGACGGATGAGGAACAGATCGATTGGTTGTGTCACGCTGCGTTGGACCGCATGGGGTTCGGTACGCCCGGTGAGGTGCAAAGGTTTTGGGATGCCGTCGGAGCCGGCGAGGTCCGGGCGTGGTTAGAGCGCTCGAAGGAAATGCTGCAAGCCGTCGAAATAGAAACGGATCAGGGGCAGTTGATTGCGGGGTTCGCCCCGGCCGACATTGAAGATCGTCTGGCAGCACTGAAGCCTCCGACAACCCGGCTTCGCATTCTCAACCCCTTTGATCCCGTGATCCGTGACCGGAACCGACTAAGTCGTTTGTTCGGATTTGATTATCGTGTTGAGATGTTCGTTCCAGCAGCCAAGCGCATTTGGGGTTATTACGTTTTCCCAATCCTTGAAGGTCACAGGTTCGTTGGCCGGATTGAGATCAAGGCTGATCGCAAAGCATCAGTTCTAACCGTCATCGACTTCTGGCCGGAGGAAGGGGTTCGCTGGTCTGCTGGCAGACACGAAAAACTGGCGTCAGAACTTGATCGAATGAGGCGATTTGTTGGAGTTAAGAAAGTAGCGTGGGCTGCGTGAATTTCCGACAGGCCGCCAATTTAGTCTGCAGAGCGCCCTGCGGGGTTGGCCTTGATCCAGCTGAGGAAAAAAATTGGGTTGCTTTCGGCAGACCCGCCGAAGCCTGGCGCGAATTTACCGGCGCGCATTCAAGTACATTTGCACCAACCGATCCAACATCTGCTTAAGTGTTAGCCCACCTACTTGCCGTTCCGATGCAGACACGCTGAGGATACCTGTCAGGCTTGCCCATAGTACCGCCATGTCTGCGGCGTGTTCCGCCTCCTCCTCCGCATCATAGAGATGTTGCGTCGCATCGATCATCAGGCCGAAAAGTCTGTGAATTTGGTCATCGTATGAACTCGTGAATTTGTGGTCTGGCCCGTAAGGATAGGACATCACAGCGTCCCATTCGTTCGAGTGGGCATTCACAAAGTCAACGAATGAGACGCCAAAAGCCCTCAGTCGATCTGCAACAGTTTCGACTTCGGCGCTTGGCGCACACTGATCATAGAGCGCGCTAAGTGTTCGGGCATTCACCTTTTCGACGAGGTCATCCATTCCGTCGAAAATCTGATAGAGCGTGCCGATCGTGTAACCCATCCGCGCCGTAACTTTCCGCCCGGACAGCGCCGAGATTCCTTTCTCGATCACGATGGCCCTAGCTGAATCCAGAGCCATTTCAGTGAGTTCGTCGCGCGTGTGATCTGATCTTCTGGCCATATTTCAGAGTGTTATACGAATTATTTGATGATTGGAAGAAATTTATTGAGCAGTGATTATTTATATGCTACTTAAATTAAACATCGCTTAATAAAACGGGAATTTGGGCCATGACTGTCGCATCAGAATCCATATTTGAGAGAACGGCCACCGCAACGATCGTTCGACTTCGCGACCACCCACAATTCAAAAGATCACTTCCTGTTGGTCCTGCATCAACGCCTATTGTCACCGACAGGTCGATCGACACCGTATTGGGATGTTCGACACCCGGTAGACGCGTCCCCCCATTCATGCTGACAGGTCTAATCGGGATCTATGCGTTCATCCTTGCTGACCTCTCTCTCAGGATTCTGGCCTGAAGAATTTCGCCTCTTGGGCGATTGCCCGGAATTCCGGCAACACGGAGCAACACCAATGACAGCAGCACTTGGAAAATCAGTTCACCGCGGGACATCGATCTCGGTAAGACCAATATCATCACAAACGTCGCGAGCGTCAGTGATCGCCTGGTGCTCTATTCTGGCGGGTGCGCTCAGCGGTCTGATGATGGGTCTCTGGTCGT
The DNA here is from genome assembly GCA_051009475.1 of Boseongicola sp. GTDB lineage: Bacteria > Pseudomonadota > Alphaproteobacteria > Rhodobacterales > Rhodobacteraceae > CAXMNX01. The sequence goes on along the minus strand of JBPCWO010000334.1, from coordinate 2,359 downwards.
TTGACGGCCCCATCCCGCCGCCCAAATGGCTTGGTGGTTACGACACACTCGCCAGACGCTTCCTGCGTCTTGCCCACACCGCCATGTTTGCACTTGGCGTCCTGCACATGATTGTTGCCCGACAAATCGCCGCGTCCCCTGTTCGGCCAGACCTTGATCGACTGGCACTTTTTGCAATGGCGCTTGGCAACATTGGGATGCCGGCCGTGCTGATCGTGGCAGCGGTTTGGCAGCCGTTCAAATTCCTGACGCCGATTCCCGCGCTCGCCATAACAACGGCCATCGCGGTCGCCACTGCGAGCGCTATTCGCCAACATCGAGGAGGACTGAGATGAACAGAAAAGACATCGAAGCCGAAATCCGTAGTTCACTGACCCGGCTGGTAGATCAGGATGTTTCACAAGTCCCGTCCGACAAAGACTTGGGCGAGGCAATTGGCCTCGATAGCCTTGGACGGCTGGAGCTTCTTTCCGAAGTCGAAGAACGGTTCGACCTGACAATTTACGAGGCCGACAGCGACGAGGCGTCGACGATCGGCGGAATGGCGAAGATCGTCGAGGCCGCCATTGTTCAAGAAATGGAGCCGGTCTGATGCGAATTGGGCTGATTGCAATGAGCGGCGTGCGGGTTCGAACGCAGGAACTGGCTGAACTCGGGGTGACGCTTCCGGGATTTGTCAATCGCGGCAAAGTCATTGCTTCACTGCCGAGCCTCGGGCTGCTGACAGTTGCGGCGTTGACGCCGCCAGATGTCGAGGTTGAGTATGTCGAGTTTGATGAACTCCCTGACGAGGGCGCGCAACTGGAACGCTTTGATCTTGTTGGAATTTCGTCATTTACCGCGCGTATCGAAGCGACCTACCGGCTGGCAAGCCGTTATCGCGCGATGGGCGTGCCGGTTGTTCTGGGCGGACTGCACGTTTCGATGATGCCCGATGAGGCGCAAGCGCATGCCGATGCCATCGTTGTTGACGGCGCCGAGGGTGCCTGGCCGCAGCTGATTGCTGATTTCCGCGCTGGATGCATGAAGAGGCGTTACCGCGGATTGAGAAAGGGCGTTTTTGCGCCTGACAACTACGCCTTTCCGCGTTTTGAGCTGCTTAAAGGTCAGCCCTACAACCGGGTCACAGTTCAGACGTCGCGTGGCTGCCCGATCAATTGCGAATTCTGTGCTGCAAGCATCCGCATCACATCTAGCTTTCAGCAAAAGCCTGTCGATCTCGTGATTGAGGAGTTGCGTGCTGTGACACGCGTTGTCGATATCCCATTCGTAGAGTTCGCGGACGACAACACTTTCGTCAACAAGAAGTGGGGAAAGGCCCTTCTTTGCGAAATGGAGCCACTTGGTCTTCGCTGGTTCACGGAAACCGACATTTCGGTCGCCGACGACCCGGAGTTGCTGGATCTGATGGCGAAAGCCGGTTGCCGGCAGATACTAATCGGGTTGGAAAGCCCTAATGCGACCGGTCTGCACGGGCTTGACCCCCACGACTGGAAAGCCAAGCGGTTCGACAGGTATTTGTCCGCGATTTCGAATGTTCAGGCCGCTGGCATCAGCGTCAATGGCACGTTCGTTGTTGGGCTCGACTCCCACACGACAGCGGTGATTGAGGAATTGCGCGATTTCATCCGGGTCTCGAAGCTTCTTGAGGTGCAACTGACCGTGCAGACACCATTCCCTGGCACGCCACTTTATCAGCGTCTGAAACAGGATGGACGGCTTTTGTGGGATCGCTTCTGGGATAGATGCACGCTTTTCGATGTTAACTATCGCCCAAAACACATGACTGTCGAAGAATTGGAAGAAGGGTTCAGATGGTTGGCGGGTGAGGTTTACAACGACCGCGAGTTCAATCGTCGCAAACGTCACTACATGGACTTGAGCAAAGATCGTATTCGCGCGGCCACACACGCCGGAATTCCAAAAGCCTGCCTCGCGTCAGGATAATCGATAGTCTTCTGGACGGCGCTTGCACCGCTGCAATGCAGCCGCATAATGCATTCAACCTTATGGACCAAAGGCTCTGCCAACGATCAAGAAAAATACCGGAGACCAAAGATGTCCATATGGGCACAAGCCAGGAACGCGGCCGATCAAACGCCAGCCTATCGGAACCGGACCGCAGATTTCTTTCGCGCGGCCGCGATAACAAATGTCGTTTTCGGGCACTGGATCGTCAGTGTTCCGCGATTTGTTGACGGCCAACTGAAATTCACCGAGCTTTTATTCCTTCAGCCCTGGACGCAATACGCCACCTGGTTTGTGCAAGTCATGCCCATTTTCTTTTTTGTCGGCGGCCTGTCCAACGCCGCGTCATGGGCGTCCGCACAGCGCGATCCTGAAAAGCAAAGGGCATGGC
>JBPCWO010000333.1:0-5425 GCA_051009475.1 Boseongicola sp. | reverse complement strand
CTACAGCGCTGCGCGAAGCGATGCGCCACCTGATCTTTCCGGGTGGGAAGCGGCTGCGACCGGCGCTGGTCTGCGCCGCGTGCGGGGCCGCCGGAGGGGCGCGTCAAGCGGCCTTTCCCTCCGCGGTCGCCGTGGAATTGATTCACACGTACTCCCTGATCCACGACGATTTGCCCTGTATGGACGACGATGATCTGCGCCGCGGCATGCCAACCGTGCATAAAAAATGGGATGAAGCGACGGCGGTTCTGGTTGGTGATGGATTGCAAAGCTTTGCTTTTGAGCTGTTGGCGCGAGACGAAGTCCATTCGGATCCGGTTATTCGACTGGCGCTGATCAGATCAATGGCAATGGCGTCCGGAGCACAAGGCATGGTGCTCGGTCAAGCGCAGGATATCTTTGCAAGCCTTGGAAAATCGCCGCTCACCCTTCCAGATATCTCGGCATTGCAGGCCAACAAAACCGGTGCGCTGATTGGCTGGTCAGTAGAAGCCGGCGCAATTCTTGGTGGTTCAGATCCGGGACCGCTTCGAAAATATGCACAAGCACTTGGTCTGGCCTTTCAGATTGCAGACGATATTCTTGATGAAACCGGGGAAGAGGCAAAAACCGGGAAGCGACTTAAAAAAGACGCTGACGCCGGCAAAGCGACATTTGTTTCGCTTCTTGGCCTCGAAGGAGCAAAAGAAAAGGCGCGTGACCTGGCCGCGGATGCAATTGACGCGCTCTGCATATATGATGCACGGGCGGACAGTTTGCGTGACGCCGCTCGTTTCGTTATCTCGCGTGAGCACTGACTCGCAGGAACCCGAATGTCTGAAAGACCTCATACCCCCGTTCTTGATGAAGTGGCCTCGCCTGCCGATCTGAAGCGTTTGACTGACGCTGAGTTGCACCAGTTGGCGGACGAGCTGCGCGCCGAAACCGTAAGCGCGGTTAGCGAAACCGGGGGTCACTTAGGCGCTGGTCTAGGGGTGGTTGAACTGACGGTTGCCCTACACGCAGTTTTTGACACGCCCAAGGACAAGCTGATCTGGGATGTCAGCCACCAGTGTTATCCGCATAAAATATTAACCGGGCGACGGGATCGCATTCGGACGCTGCGCCAAAAGGACGGTCTGAGCGGATTCTGCAAGCGCAGCGAAAGCGAATATGATCCGTTTGGTGCTGCACATTCCTCGACATCTATTTCGGCTGCATTGGGATTTGCCGTTGCACGAGATCTGGGCGGCACGACAGAAAGCGGCCTTGGTGACGCGATTGCGGTGATCGGTGACGGCGCGATCAGTGCGGGGATGGCCTACGAGGCCATGAACAACGCAGGTGCGTTGAAACGAAGACTGATTGTCATCCTCAACGATAACGAGATGTCGATTGCACCACCGGTCGGGGCGATGTCATCTTATTTGTCGCGCCTCTACGCGGGCGATCCGTTTCAGGAATTCAAGGCGGCAGCAAAGGGCGCAGTTAGTTTATTGCCCGAACCGTTTCGCGAAGGCGCGAAGCGCGCGAAGGACATTTTGAAGCACACAGTCGTCGGTGGAACGCTTTTCGAGGAACTTGGCTTCAGTTATCTGGGCCCGATCGACGGGCATGATCTGGACCAGCTTTTGCCGGTTCTGCGTACGGTCAAAGCGCGCGCGACCGGGCCGATCCTGATCCATGCAATCACAAAAAAAGGCAAAGGCTATGGCCCGGCAGAGCAGGCGCGCGACCGGGGTCACGGGGTTTCGAAATTTGATGTCGTAACAGGTGAACAGAAGAAATCTGCCTCGAATGCTCCGTCCTATACCAAGGTTTTTGCAAACGCTTTGATTGACGAGGCGTCGCGGGACGACAAGATTGTTGCGGTGACGGCGGCGATGCCGGACGGAACCGGACTTGATCTGTTTGCTGAACGTTATCCCAGCCGTTGCTTCGATGTGGGTATCGCAGAGCAACACGGCGTGACATTTTCCGCCGGGCTTGCCGCAGGTGGCATGAAGCCCTTCTGCACAATATATTCGACCTTCTTGCAGCGCGGATTTGATCAGGTCGTGCACGACGTTGCCATCCAGCGCCTTCCGGTGCGGTTTGCTATCGATCGGGCTGGACTTGTCGGTGCCGACGGTGCGACGCACGCCGGGGCATACGACATTGCATTTCTTGCCAATCTGCCTGGTATGGTCGTGATGGCCGCAGCCGACGAAGCCGAACTTGTCCACATGGTGGCAACTGCCGCGGCCTGGGATGAAAGCCCGATTGCGTTCCGTTATCCGCGTGGAGAAGGCGTGGGTGTGGATTTGCCTGAAACGGGAGAGGTTCTGCCGATAGGCAAAGGGCGAATAATTCGCGAAGGTTCCCGGGTCGCCATTCTTTCATTCGGAACGAGATTGCGCGATGTCGAAACCGCCGGTGATACACTGTCTTCGCGCGGTATTGCCCCCACGATTGCCGACGCTCGCTTCGCAAAGCCATTGGATCGCGAAATGATATTGGATATCGCACACAACCACGAAGCATTGATCACAATCGAAGAAGGCGCAATTGGCGGTTTCGGCAGCCACGTTTCGCAGCTTCTGGCTGATGAGGGCGTGTTCGACGCCGGACTTAAATTCCGGTCGATGGTATTGCCGGATATTTTTATCGACCAGGCCAGCCCGAAACAGATGTACGATATCGCCGCCATGAATGCCGAGCATATCGAGGCCAAGCTGATGGAAGTTCTCGACGTTGCCGATATCTCTAAGCGCGCTTGAGGATTTGAACTGGCCGAACTCGATCTGTCAGGCACTCAGTAGTGCACGCAATCCGCTGCGGTAATCGGGATACTTCAAGACGACCCCAAGTTCTGATTTGATCCGGTCGTTTCGAACCCGCTTTGATTCCGCGTAAAAGCTGCGCGCCATCGGGCTCAGATCGGCGTCCTCAAAGTCGACTTCTGGCGGTATTGGCAAACCCAGAAGTTCTGCCGCAAATGCGATCACGTCTTCGGGCGGGGCGGGATCGTCGTCGCAAATGTTGTATATCGCACCGGGGATTGGGGCGCCGATTGATGCTTCAAGCACCTGTGCGATGTCTTCAACATGAGCGCGGCTGAACACCTGACCTTTCTTGATGATCCGACGCGCGGAACCTTGACGCACTTTTTCAAGGGGCCCGCGTCCGGGTCCGTAAATTCCGGCCAAGCGAAATATCTGCAGCGGGAGTCCCAGTGTCTGCCACTCTGATTCCGCCGCGACCCGGGCTATTCCGCGTTCGGTCGTTGGCGCTGGCGGCGTCATTTCGTCCACCCATCCGCCGGAATGATCACCGTAGACACCAGTGGTGGAAAGATACCCGACCCAATTCAAGTGTGATGCGCCCTTGAACGCCTCCGTTTCCTTAGCCAGCACTGGATCCTTGCGGTCGCTGGGAGCCACTGATGTTAAAATATGGCTGGCATCGGCCATAGGCAGCTCGTCACCAGGCCAGATTATCGGCTCGACGCCGTCAGCAATCATAGATTTTGAATTGCCCGGACTGCGCGTTGTCCCGAAAACCTTCCAGCCATTGGGAAGCAGCCGCCTGGCAAGCGCTTGCGCGCAATACCCGTGGCCGATTGACAGCAAAACCTTGTCCATCCCGGCAGGCAAGTCCATTGCGACGTTAACTGCAACAGGCAATGTCGCAACACAGGCCTTGAAGCCACCCCCCGTTCAATGCCATTTTCTAGGATGGAAATTTTGAAGCCTTCCCTAAGCCCTCTTTGCTGCCAACGCGTGTCACTATGAATAGTCTCAAGAGTCTTCGGGTCCACAGCCCGGATGCACCCGCGCACGAGATGTTTCGCGACCCCGACGCAGCCGTTGCGCGCCTGACCGAGATTTACGAAACATCTGCAAAATTTTTGTGTGAACAGTTTGCGGATGTTTTGAAGACTGGACAGCCGACGACGCGATATCGGGCGTTCTATCCTGAAATACGATTTGCCACGACCAGCTTCGCGCCCATTGATAATCGACTGAGCTTCGGCCACGTCACCGAACCCGGACGGTATTCCACTACGGTGACTCGCCCTGATCTGTTTGCAAACTATTTGCGCCAGCAGATCGGGCTACTTGTGGAAAACCACGGTGCGGCTGTTGAGGTTGGCACTTCGATAACACCAATGCCGGTGCATTTTGCGGTTGCCAATGATGCGTCGATTAGCGTGCCACAGGATGGCGCGATGGAATTCACGCTCCGCGATGTGTTCGATGTGCCGGATCTGGCAACCACTCACGACGATATTGTGAATGGATACGGATTCACACACGCTGACGGATCGCGTCCGCTTGCACCTTTCACGGCCCAGCGTGTGGATTATTCGCTTGCCCGACTATCGCATTATACAGCTACTGCGGCGGAGCATTTTCAAAACCACGTTCTGTTTACAAACTATCAGTTCTACGTCGACGAATTCGCTGGCATCGCGCGCGCCGCACTTTCCGATGCTGAAAGTGGATACACTGCCTTTGTTGTTCCCGGGAATGTCGAGATAACCGATCCCGAATCCCCCATGGCAGAACCATCGAAGTTGCCGCAGATGCCGACCTATCACCTGAAGCGTCCGGACGGTACAGGCATCACCCTGGTCAATATTGGTATCGGCCCGTCAAATGCGAAAACGGCCACGGACCACATTGCGGTTCTGCGCCCCCACGCCTGGCTGATGCTGGGGCATTGCGCCGGGCTTCGAAACAGCCAGCGGCTTGGGGATTTCGTCCTTGCGCACGCCTATCTTCGCGAAGATCACGTGTTGGATGATGACTTGCCGGTATGGATTCCGATACCTGCGTTGGCCGAGATCCAGATCGCACTTGAATCTGCAGTCGCTGATGTGACCGAACTTCAGGGATACGAGTTGAAACGCATCATGCGAACAGGAACGGTTGCGACAATCGACAACCGGAACTGGGAACTTCGCGACCAATCGGGGCCGGTACAAAGGTTGAGCCAGAGCCGTGCAATTGCGCTTGATATGGAAAGTGCGACGATTGCGGCGAACGGATTTAGGTTTCGGGTGCCCTATGGCACGTTGCTCTGCGTGTCTGACAAACCGCTTCACGGCGAGCTTAAATTGCCCGGAATGGCCAGCGAATTCTACCGGACTCAGGTGTCGCGGCACCTCCAGACAGGGATTCGCGCACTGGAGATTCTTCGCGAAATGCCACTGGAGCGTATCCATTCACGGAAGCTCAGAAGCTTTGAAGAGACCGCATTCCTCTAAAATAGGCGAATTTCCCCCTCAAAATGCGGGATATTGCCGGTTTCTGCGCCACAAATTGTTGTGTTATCCCTCCATATCCAGTTAAATAAGGCGAATAAGCCCCTAGAATGGGCCAACGTCGAGGAGATTCAACATGGCGAAACCGATGACTAAAACTCAGCTTGTGTCTGCGCTCGCTGAAAAGATGGATACGGA
>JBPCWO010000332.1:0-13748 GCA_051009475.1 Boseongicola sp. | reverse complement strand
GACGCGCACAGTGCGTATACGTCCGGCTTACCTTGATGGACCTGGCGATAATCCCCATCATGCTTTTGATCCTGGTCGCACAATTCATGCCGCCATTTTCAAGAGACGCACCGGTTCGTACTTCCATCATGATCGCAGGCTTTACCGTAGTCCTTGCGATCTATCTCAGTTGGCGCCTCGTCGATACAGTCCTTCCAGCTCGGGATTTTTCGGCCGCTTCCGGATTTGTTTGGGTGGTTTTTCTGGCCGAGCTCTGGCTCTGGTACGAGACATTGCAACTCGCGCTGATCCTGCTCAAACGCTCGAACAGAACTCCCGAGGCGGATGCCCACGAAGACCGACTGCGCGCACTTCCGGTCAATGCGCTTCCTAGTGTCGACATATTCATCGCGACTTACAACGAACCTCTTGATGTGCTGGAAAAAACCATTGCCGGCGCTTTGGCCCTCGATTGGCCAAAAGACAAGTTATTCGTGCACGTTCTAGACGACGGTCGCCGGGAATGGCTGCGTGAATATTGCGTCTCGCGCGGTGTAAACCACGTCACACGCGAAGATAATTCCCATGCCAAAGCCGGCAACATAAACGCTGCGGTCAAACATACGCATGCGCCATTCATCTTGATTCTGGACGCGGACTTTGTTCCGCAGAACAAAATGCTGATGCGTGCCATCGGTTTCTTCCAGGACCCGAAGATCGGCATCGTTCAGATGCCGCACCACTTTTTCAACAACACGCCGCTACAGACAAACATGGACATGCGGGCGTCGCTTCCGGACGAACAGCGGTTCTTTTTTGACGTCATCCAACCAGGTCGCGATGGTTGGGATTGCGCATTTTGCTGCGGCTCAAATGGCATCATCCGTCGCTCCGCATTGGAAGAAATCGGTGGCGCGATGCCGACCGACTCGATCACCGAGGATATGTTATTGACGCTGGCTCTTCTTAGAATTGGATACGTTACACGGTATCTAAGCGAAAGACTGGCAATCGGGCTCGCGCCCGAGAACCTGGATGCGTATTTCGTCCAGCGTGCGCGCTGGGCGCAAGGTGGCGTCCAGCTCATATACGTTGATAACGGCCCATTTGGCCCCGGATTGACCTTTCTTCAGCGGCTTTTCTTCAACCCAAGCCATTGGCTGAGCCAGTCGATTTGCCAGCCTATTGCGATGGCGACGCCGGCGATTTTTCTTATCACCGGCTGGCCGCCGCTTCTAAACGCTTCTGTCGAAGAGATTTTTGCGCTGCAGTTGCCTGCCGTCGCTGCCGCAATGATTTTCATGAACTTTCTTGCCTCGCGGGAGTTTTCCCCTATCGCATCGACCGTCGAAAGCGTGCTGCAGTCGTTTAAACTTATGCCCGTGGTTCTCCTGACGCTCGTAAAACCCAATGGGCATGGCTTTAAGGTCACGCCGAAGGGCAGCGACGCAGGCCTTGCAAGCGAGGATCGTTTCACAATCAAAGTCGCTTTAGGGATTATTTTTCTGACCAGTTTCGGCCTGATAATAAACGCGAATTACGCCACCCGAATTGTCACTGCGGGCGAGCTTCTGCCCGTCGTCGCGTTTTGGTCTGTTTTCAATATGATCGTGCTGTTGATTGTTGCGACAATTGCTGTGCCGCGTCCAATATTTCGCAGTGAAGAACGATTTGAGATTGCCGAACCGTGCCGCATTGCGACTAAAATCAGCGGCGCTACCGGCGAAACGGTCAATATTTCGCTGACTGGTATTCTAGTGGTTTTGGATCAGTTTATGGAAACACCGAAAATCGCAGCCGGAGACTGGGTTGGTGTGGAAATCGTCGATGTTGGGACTGTGCCTTGCTTTGTTCGTCGCACCTTTAATCAGGACGGCCAGGAAAACCTTGGCATGTCGTTTTGTTTGCCCAGCGGACCAACGCGCGACCGCATGATTCAAAAACTATTCGCCGCTGGGCGCGAGTCCATGTCGTCTGAGGCACAGAGTTCCGGCACATTTGTTACCATGATGAGCCGGGTATTTGGCAGGTCCCCGCCAGTGATCCAACAGCCCGCCCTCGCCGACCCCGGCGCGCCGCCCGATTGGCTGCTGGATCTAGTGTCCAATCCTGAAACAGCAGAAGATCAGTTCGCGATATCAGATACCAGGAAGGCTTTCCGACGCGCCTGAGCCTGCCTATACTCGGCGAGGAAAACCACGTCGATCAGCCAATCCGATCGGAACCCGCAATTGGAAGCCCCACCACTGACCCACGGCGCACCGCCGACCGTGTTGATCGTCGCCCAGTCCGGCCGACTGACCTACGAGGCCGTTCTGCTGGCTGCATCTCTCCGCCATTCGGCCCCCGAATTCAAAGGAAGGCTCGTCGTTGCGGAACCACAACCGGGTCCGCTTTGGCCTCGGAACCCAAGGATCTCGGATTCAGATGCGCGGGCGCTGCTACTTCAATTTGGCGCCGAGATAATGCCGTTTCAGTCCCAGCACTTTGGCGCCGCATACCCGCAAGGCAACAAAATCGAAGCGTTATCGGCACTTGCGCCCGATGAAGCGTTTCTGTTTCTCGACACTGATACGCTGATAACCGGCCCAATTGATTCAATCGCCTTCGACATGACCCGACCATCTGCGTCGATGGTGCGCGAAAACACCTGGCCCGAACCACCACTGTACGGCCCGGGATACAGCGACATCTGGCAGTCTATTTACGATCGCTTCGGCGTCGCGTTCACACCCACGCTTGATACCAGTCACCCGGACGAACATTGGGAACGCTATCTGTATTTCAATGCTGGCTGGTTTCACTATCAGCATCCGCACCGGTTTCGCGATCGGATGCTGGAAGTTATGACCAGCATCCAAAATGATGCCCCGCCGGAGCTTGCGTCGCAAAAGTTGCTGCCCTGGCTTGATCAGATTGCTCTGCCGATCGTCATTTCCGATTTTGGCGGCGGCCGACCCGGACCAGAGTTATCGGGTCTGGACGGGGAAATTACCTGGCACTGGCGCGCCCTACCACTTCTTTACGCGCGCGCGACGTCCAAACAGATGGAAATCTTCGATCACGTAACGCGTCCAAACAAGATCAAGAAAGTTCTCAAAAACTATGAGGCTTTCAAACGCATGATTTATCAGAAACGCGGTGACCGGGTGCGGGCACTATTTGATCGCTCGAACCTTCCCAAGCGCGAAAAAAACATCAGGGCGCGGATCAAACGCGAGCGTCTTTGGATGCGATAGCCTCGCCTCCAATTAGCTTCGGCCATAAGACGCGCTTTTTCAGTGTTTGGCCCCACCGCCAAGCCTTAGCGAATTCTGATTCGACACCTTAGAGAAATGTTATAGGGTCGCCTGCGGAACAATTCACGGAGAGCTGCAATGTCAGATCGGCAACAAGCGTTTGATACACTTCAGATTCACGCCGGCGCCTCGCCTGACACGGCTACCGGTGCTCGGCAAGTGCCAATCTATCAATCGACTGCATATGTTTTTCAAGACGCTGATCATGCTGCACGGCTCTTCAACCTTCAGGAAGTCGGCTACATTTACAGTCGGCTGACAAATCCAACCGTCGGCGCGCTGGCCGAACGCATCACGCACCTGGAAGGCGGGGCCGGCGGTATATGCTGTTCATCCGGCCACGGCGCCCAGATCATGGCCCTGTTTCCACTGATGATGCCGGGGCGCAATATCGTTTCATCGAACAAGCTTTATGGCGGCACCTACACCCAGTTCACCCAAACGATCAAACGGTTCGGATGGTCCGCGAAGCTCGTGGACTTCGATGATCTGAATGCCGTTCGTGCTTCGATTGACGACGACACACGCGCAATATTCTGCGAATCCATCGCCAACCCCGGCGGTTACATTACCGACCTCGATGCGATTGGTAAGATTGCCGATGATGCCGGTGTTCCACTGATCGTCGACAACACGTCAGCTTCACCCTACCTCTGCCAGCCGTTCAAACATGGCGCAACGCTGATCGTGCACTCGACGACAAAGTATCTGACCGGCAACGGGACGGTTACAGGTGGCTCTGTCATCGACAGCGGCCAGTTTGACTGGTCCGCCAGCGACAAGTTTCCCTCGCTCAGCCAACCGGAACCAGCATATCACGGGCTCAATTTTCACGAAGCCCTGGGGCCGATGGCGTATACGTTCCATTCCATCGCTGTCGGTTTGCGCGATCTGGGCATGACGATGAACCCTCAAGGCGCCCATTATACGCTGATGGGCATCGAGACGCTTTCACTGCGGATGCAAAAGCACGTCGCCAACGCCGAGAAAGTCGCGAAATGGCTGGAAAACGATCCGCGTGTTGATGAAGTCACCTATGCGGGACTCGAGAGTTCGCCGTATTACGATCGCAAGGCACGTATCTGCCCGAACGGTGCAGGTGCGCTTTTAACGATCGCAGTCAAAGGCGGCTATGAGGCGTGCATCAGACTAGTGGATTCAGTTGAATTGTTTAGCCATGTCGCCAATCTGGGCGATGCGCGGTCGCTCATCATCCACTCTGCTTCAACAACGCACCGTCAGCTAAGCGACGAGCAGCGCGAGGATGCCGGCGCGCATCCAAATGTCGTGCGATTGTCAATCGGGATCGAGAATGCCGACGACATTATTGCGGACCTGGATCAGGGGCTCGCAAAGGCAACAGCGGGATAAGATCTGCACCGGGGCAACATCGCTTCGGCCACGATCGGGAGTAGCGGCATGGTTGATATCGCCACACGTGTCTGGAACCACAAATGGAAGATCGATCCGATCGTCCGATCCTTGATTGACGACGATTTTTACAAATTGCTGATGTGCCAGTCGGTCTTTCGCAATCGGCCAAAAACACAAGTAACCTTCAGCCTCATCAATCGCGCCAAGCACGTACCGTTGGCGCGATTGATCGACGAAGGCGAATTACGCGAGCAGCTCGATCATATACAGTCGTTGTCGTTGTCACGCGGCGAATCCACTTGGCTTCGCGGCAATACATTCTACGGCAAACGCCAAATGTTTCGATCTAACTTTATGAAATGGTTCGAGAAACTCCGCTTGCCGCCCTACCATCTCGAAAAAGTGGGCGATCAGTACGAGTTGACGTTCGAAGGCAGCTGGCCTGAAGTCATGATGTGGGAAATCCCGGCGCTGGCGGTGTTGATGGAACTGCGCGGCCGCGCTGTTTTGAAAGACATGGGCAAGTTTGAGTTACAGGTCCTTTATGCGCGCGCAATGACCCGTGTCTGGGAAAAGGTCGAACGGCTGCGTGACATTGACGGATTGCTTCTGGCCGATTTTGGCACACGGAGGCGGCACTCGTTTCTTTGGCAGGATTGGTGTGTTCAGGCCCTGACCGAAGGTCTTGGGGCAAGTTTCGTCGGCACTTCAAATTGTTTGATTGCCAAAAACCGCGATCTTGAGGCAATCGGAACAAACGCCCACGAGTTGCCGATGGTTTATTCCGCGCTGGCGAACACGGACGAGGAACTGCGCCAGGCGCCTTACGACGTATTGGCGGATTGGCACGAAGAACATGACGGCAACCTGCGCATCATTTTGCCCGACACATACGGAACGGAACAATTTTTGAACAATGCACCTGACTGGCTCGCTGGCTGGACAGGCATTCGGATCGATTCAGGTAACCCAGCCACAGGCGCAGAAATTGCAATCAAGTGGTGGAAAGAGCGCGGCGAAGACCCATCAGAAAAACTCATAATCTTTTCCGACGGACTTGACGTCGACAAAATTGTCGAGCTTCACACTCAATTTGCTGGTCGCGTTCGCGTCAGCTTTGGTTGGGGAACGATGCTGACAAATGACTTTCGTGGGCTCGCAACAGAAGATCGCCTCGCGCCGTTCTCAATGGTCTGCAAGGCTGTCGCCGCCAACGGCGTCCCCACCGTCAAACTCAGCGACAACCCTAGAAAAGCAATGGGTCCGGCCGACGAAATCTCTCGATACAAGCGCGTCTTTGGCGTCGGTGAACAACAAGAATTCGACGTCGTCGTATAACTTCAGGTTTGTATTTCACCTTGCATAAGCCACGAACACACTGACCTCAGGCAAAATCTTGCGTGGCGTTCAAGCGAACCTGCGCCGAAATCGGCAGATGATCCGAAGCTACCCGTGTCAGCGAGTTTTCAACCACTGAAACCGATGCCACCGCTACGCCATTATTTACCGCAAAGCGATCGAGTGACGCGATAGGTCTTGATGCGTGATAAGTCCGGCCGGGTGAATGTACTTCAAAAGCATCTAGCGCCTCAAAGCCGCGGAACTGGGACCATTCGTTGAAATCTCCCATGATCACGGTCGGCAACGGTGAAAGCGTATCAAGATGGGCTCGAATACTCGCCAGCTGCTTTTTTCGATGCCGGCGCAAAACACCAAGATGAACGGCAACAATGCGAAAGTTCATTTCTTCGCGGACCAGATCCGCAATCAGCGCACCGCGCGGTTCAAGACCTGGAAGATGTAGCGAATGCCTTTCAATGCAGCTCACTTCACGCTTCAAAAGAACAGCATTCCCGTGCCAGCCCAGGCTGCCGCTATGGCCACCGGCATCAATCGGGCGAAGGTCGGTTTCTTGTTCAATCAGGAAATTAGGCAACGCCGCCGGACGTCGCCGAATTCGACGGTCAGCTTCCTGCAAAGCCACGACGTCTGCATCCAATCCGGCCAACACACGAGCGACGCGGGCCGGGTCGCGCCGCCGGTCTAGCCCAACGCACTTGCGGATGTTCCAACTGGCAAGTCGTAGTTCGGTCACGCGATACCCTTTGTTCTCTCAATTCCGATCGCTACATATGTAGGTATGAAGTTGGAGAATATCCCGTATTTGACATGGATAGTGTGGACGATCCTTGCGGCAGCCACGGTTTTTGCCGTGGGAACACAGCATTGGTCGAACGTATTTGTTATTGTGACAGCGTTCTTTCTGACTCTTTTGCCAGCAATATACTCCGAGCGATTTCGAATTCACCTGCCGCTAAGTTTCTTGGCGGCGATTTCATTGTTTGTTTTCGCGACCCTTTTTCTTGGCGAAGTATTTGATTTCTACAACCGGTACTGGTGGTGGGATATCGTACTGCATGGCGCTTCGGCTGTTGGATTTGGTATCATCGGGTTCTTGTTCGTCTTCTATCTTTTCCAGGGCGACAAATACGCGGCTCCGCCATGGGCATTGGCGTTGATATCCTTTTGTTTCGCTGTCTCGATTGGCGCGATTTGGGAAGTCTTCGAATTTGCGATGGACCAGCTTTTTGGCCTCAACATGCAAAAAAGCGGTCTCACTGACACGATGGGCGATATTATCGTGGACATGGTCGGCGCCAGCATCGGCGCAATCTCAGGGTTTTTCTGGATCAAGGGACGAACAAGCGGGCTGACCGGAATGATAGACGAATTCATAAAACTGAACAAAATGGGCTATCGAAACCTGCGTGAGCGGTCGCCGCTCAATCTTTCGGACAGTCGAACAAGGACAGGTCACAATACTTCGGCAAAATCACCAGAAAACAAAAACAGCCGAAAGGAGTGACGGGTCCACCGCGACCGTAGAGGCACCTAAAATTCCCGAGGACCTGCGTACACAGGTGGGCGCCAGGTAATCGAACCACGATCCGAACAGAGCCAGCTCCCTCGGAATTGAGTAAGGCCACCGGAATTTGACCCCGATACGGGAAGGGCAGAGCCCGTCACCAGCGACAGATAAGGCCGTGAAGATGGCGCGGCAAGTGCCGGACAAGAAGACACACGATTGTTGTATCATTAGCTTGTCAAATGTTTCCCTTTTGTTCACAATTCCATTCATGCCCGACGACAATCCGATCCAACCATTGATGCCCGGCCAGCTTTTGGCGCGTGGTGTTTGCCGCCATCTGGCGGCCGCGCATGATTTCGTTTCCGTCGAAGAACTAATTCCCACCTCAGGATTGCGAGTCGACGTCATGGGAATGGGCCCAAGAAGCGAAATCTGGATCATAGAGTGCAAATCAAGCCGCATCGACTTTCAGTCAGATCACAAATGGCAGGGGTATCTCGAATGGTGCGACCGGTTTTTCTGGGCCGTCGACGAGACATTCCCTACTGAAATCCTGCCTGACGAAACCGGGCTCATCATAGCTGACGCATATGATGCCGAAATTATCCGGATGGGTCCGGAGTCAAAACTTGCCGCTGCACGACGAAAAGTGATGTTGCGGAAGTTTGCGCGTCACGCCGCAAGACGCTGGCACTCGGCACGCGACCCGGGGTTCAATTTCTCCTAGGGCCCTTGAGTGGTTTTGACGCCGTCGCCCGCGCGCGACCCGCGGCAGCACGTATCTCATCGGCTATCTCTTCGGCTTCGTCAGGCTCAAAATCCATCGGGATCTCAACGCCGTCGCCTTCGACAAAAATCCGAACCATACCAAATGAAGTCGGTCCAATCTGCAGATTCGCAGTTATGTCACGCTCGCTGTCGATGCCCATCGTTGGCCCTCCTGACCGTGCGCCTAGCTTTCCCGTCCCAATTTAGCAACTGGAACCGTGATTTCAGTCAAATCGAGTTGAGAAACTGACACCACTAGCATTTTTTTCCGAGTTCCTGCAGATTCAATGCGATTCAAGACCTTCATGTATGTTCCGGCACGGCCTCAGTTTGGGGCAACGTCGCAGGGGAATCGAAGTCATGAGGTTACTTGGTGCGATTGCCATCATTCCGATAATTCAGGGGTGTGACGGGGACGACGGGCCTTACTTGGCCGGAACAACTGATCCGGCTCAGTACCAGGCTGCCGCTGCTGACGTCTTGGCTGACAAGCTACTCGAAGCAACTACTAACGTCGGATCGCTCGGTGCATTGGCCCACTCCGGCGGTTATGCTCTGGCCGCAATCACCGACATCGGCAATATCGGCGGACCTTTGTCGACGGATGTCGCCTATGATGGAAACTGGATAATCGTGGGTCAGGTCAGTGGCGATCCCGATGGATTTTCGACGTCAGGCTCGATATTGCTGAATGCCGATTTGGCAACCGGCACCTTAACCGGGCTTGATCCCGGAAGATTCGAAGTCGATGCCACATTTGCCGAAAATCAACTTAGCGGCGAAGTCACCTATTTAGGTGCAGTGAGCGCCTACGGTGAGATGATCGGAACGATTGACTACAATGGCGAGTCCGGCCTCTACTTTCCAGGCGCCCCGGCCGATCAATTGCCCAGCAGCATCGGCGATTCCGGAGTGATTGCCGTTTTCGCAGGGTCCGGATTCAATTCGGATTTTTTCACTGAGCCCACTTTTTCCTTTGTTTTCCATGCAATTACAGGCGGATTTTACGGCGAAGCCGTCCCTAACTAGAAACTTGGGTTGCAAAACCAAGCATGTATGAATTCGCATCGGCGCATTTCGTACATCGTTCACACTGCCCGCCGAAGTTAACGTGCGTGTAGCGAATTTAACCTGACCGACTTGACGCCGCTCCGGCGGAATCGTTCAGTCGAGCAGATGCAAAATGAATGTGTAAGTCTTCGTGACATGCAGCCGGGTGATCTCGATTGGCTGGTCGAGCGACAACGTGTGCTTTACGCTGCGAGCGACGGTTTCAACGAAACCTTTGGCGACCTTGTCGAGAATATTTTGCAGGATTTCCTCGCGACGCGAGACCCAGCGCACGATCGCGCATGGATTGCTGTGGCCGACGATCAGCGACTTGGCTCGGTTTTTTGCGCTCGAACCGAAACATCCGGCATTGCGCAGCTGCGTCTGCTGTTCACTGAACCAGAGGCGCGGGGCCTTGGATTAGGTCAGCGCTTGCTAAGCGCTTGCGTCGACTTCGCGCGCCTGTCGGGCAATCATACGCTGCGGCTTTGGACGCACGATACTCATCAAAGTGCGATCCGGCTTTATGAACGAAACGGCTTCAAAATGATGGCCTCTGAACCAGTTTGCCACTTTGGACAAAACCGCGAACAGCAGCACTGGGAACTGCAGCTGGCCTAGCCTCTCGCTCTTGCATTCACGCGGTCTCGGCGCTAGGACAACGCCCGTGCCGCCTTAGCTCAGTAGGTTAGAGCGCTTGGTTGTGGACCAAGAGGTCCCCCGTTCGAGCCGGGGAGGCGGTACCACCATCTAAATGGCCTCAAGTCCTTTCCACGCGCCAGAAATTAGGCGAGTGTTGGCGCATGCGACTGGCCGTAATTAGCGACATTCATGCAAATATCGACGCGCTTAACGCCGTGCTCGAGGATATTGCCCGGCACGAAGTATCCGACATGGTCTGCCTGGGCGACTGCCTAAGCGGGCCGATGGATGCCCCTGCTACTGCCGAGCGACTCATGGCGCTTAATATCCCGACTGTGCGCGGCAATCATGACCGACAGCTTTTTGACCGCCCACGCGCGGAAATGCGCACTTGGGAAAACTACATTATTGATGACCTGAGCGAAGAGCACATCAATTGGCTTCGCACGTTCCCGGTCACCTACACCCACGGCGACGTTTTATTCTGTCATGCAACCCCGGACAACGACGAAGAAAACTGGCTGGATTTTCGCGGTCCCGGTCAGCGATTGATCGCGCGTGATCTGCCCGGTGTCGTTGATCGCTTATGCGGAATTACCGCGCCAGTGATCTGCTGCGGTCATACTCACACACCCAGAATCGTTCACATTCCAAATGGGCCGATGATTGTGAACCCGGGTGCTATCGGAATTCCTGCGTATCTGGACGAACGAAATGATCCGCCGTTCATACATCAAACTGGTTCGCCGGACGCACGCTATGCAATCCTCGAGAATTTCGGTGACCGCTGGCACGCTGACCTGATCTCAGTGCCATATGACACTTCGAGAATGGTCAGGCTGGCCCGCGGCAAAGGCGCCGACAGTTGGGCACAGGCACTGGAAACCGGATGGATCGCCTAATCGTTATTCCGGTTCAATCTTTATGCGTTGGCGCAGATTTCCGGTCACGCGGCTGAAGACCAAAATCTCGTTGTCTGACGTCACAACTGCGAACCAATCCTCGCCACGGGTAAATGCAGTAGCCGCAACACCTTCAGGCAAACTGATCTGATCCGGCAACTCGACAGCGCCCATTTCCGAGAAGCGCATGACAAAAAGCGCGACGATGGTTAGAAATCCCGCGATCATCGTGACGGTCAGGATCGTCACCAGCCATTTAAGATATCTGAGGTGTCCGACCTCGGATTGAGGAGCGCCGTCGCCGTCCATGTCAATAACTACCCATCGCATCACGATCGGCGCTGACCCGCCGTCGCGCCTTGATAAGGCGCTGGCACGGGATGTGCCAGAGGACGCGCATCTGTCGCGATCGAGGATTGCCAAATTGCTGTCGGACGGCGCGGTTCAGAAAAACGGACAGGTCGTAACTGACGCCACTTCGCGCGTCAAAGAAGGCGACGAATTTGAAATCAGTGTCGCCGACGCCACCGAAATCGACGCCGCGCCAGAGCAAATTCCGCTAGACATAGTTTACGAAGACGACGAACTGATCGTGGTGAACAAACCCGCAGGGATGGTGGTGCACCCTGCCCCGGGTTCGGCAAGTGGCACACTGGTAAACGCGCTCTTGTATCATTTTGGCGGAAACCTATCCGGGATTGGCGGTGCCAAGCGCCCTGGAATCGTTCATCGCATCGACAAGGATACCAGCGGGCTGTTGGTCGTGGCAAAATCCGACGCCGCACATCATGGCCTTTCCGATCAGTTCGCCGCGCATTCTGTGGATCGAACTTATCGCGCCATTTGCCATGGCAATCCCGATCCGGGCGATCCGCGACTTCGCGGTGTGCCAGGTGTCAGTTTCGAAAAAGGCACGACAATCAAGGTCACAACGCATATCGCCCGACACAAAAAAGACCGCCAGAAGCAGGCAGTTTTGTTTCAGGGTGGTCGGAACGCCGTCACACGGCTTCGCGTGGTTGAAACATTTGGCGCTGCCGCTGCCGAAGTTTTGTGTCAGCTGGAAACGGGACGCACGCACCAGATCAGGGTGCATATGGCCCACATCGGTCATGCCCTGATCGGAGATCCGGTCTATGGCGGGCGGCGAAAACTGCCAATTTCCTCACCCGGCGGCAATGCCGCAAATTCCTTTCGCCGTCAGGCACTTCACGCCGAAACTTTAGGTTTCTTGCACCCGGTTACTAAGCAATCGCAGAGTTTCATGGCCGATGTTCCTGCTGACATGGCTGAATTGCACAGAGCTTTGGTCGAATCCTAGATTTCTGCACAAATACTGCGCGTTATCTCACTGACTGTGCACATAGAAGTGAAGTCACCAGCCCGTGACTGGCAAAAACCGCACTCAATGTTCATTCTAAATTAACATTCGAGGGCAAAAAAATGCGCCTTCGGGACTTGAACTGAACAGAACAGTTCACCATCTATGTTAAGCGTCGCAACATCGCGACACACAGGGAACAGGATTAAGATGGCAAACTATAAAAATCTTCCGGCACCAACTCCAGAAGGAGGGCTGAACAGGTACCTTCAGGAAATTCGGAAATTTCCGATGCTGGAACCGGAACAGGAATATATGCTGGCCAAGCGATGGGTCGAAGACCAGGACACTGACGCTGCGCACCAGATGGTAACGTCGCATCTGCGGTTAGCGGCCAAGATTGCCATGGGCTATCGCGGCTATGGGTTGCCGCAAGCCGAAGTTATTTCAGAAGCGAACGTCGGTCTTATGCAGGCCGTCAAACGCTTCGATCCCGAAAAAGGGTTCCGGCTCGCGACTTATGCCATGTGGTGGATCCGCGCCTCGATCCAGGAATACATCCTGCGGTCGTGGAGCCTGGTGAAACTCGGCACCACCAGCGCGCAAAAGAAACTCTTTTTTAACCTGCGTAAAGCCAAAGCGCGCATCGGTGCGCTGGAAGATGGCGATCTGCACCCCGATCACGTCGCCAAGATCGCGCATGACCTGAGCGTTACCGAAGCCGAAGTCATCTCGATGAACCGCCGCATGTCGGGTGGCGACGCGTCGCTGAATGCGACTGTATCGGCAGATGGCGAAGGCACTGCTCAATGGCAGGACTGGCTGGAAGACGAAGACGCCGACCAAGCCGGTGATTATGCCGAACGCGACGAACTTGATGTGCGCCGTGATCTGCTGAGCGAAGCAATGGGTGTATTGAACGAACGCGAACAGGACATCCTGACACAGCGGCGCCTGCAGGAATCACCCGTCACACTGGAAACGCTCAGCGGTCAATATGATGTCAGCCGCGAGCGCATCCGCCAGATCGAAGTGCGAGCATTCGAAAAACTGCAGAAAAAGATGCAGGAGCTTGCACGGCAAAAAGGACTATTGGAAACGGCCTAGTGAATTCCCTTCCACAACCGGCCGTTTGTCCCCCTGGCCCCGCGTTAAATAACGCGGGGCTTTTATTTTTGTCGGAATGGCGGCTTTGAGCCCTGAGCGGACGTTCATCCGGTAGATTGTCGCTGCCACGCAGTGAACGACTGCTTTGAGCCCAAGCTGAAGTGAGCATTTACAACGACGATGTCCGCTACCTATCGGTCAAAATAAACATCAAGTTTCCGGTTCGCGGCTTAAGGCCAAGATCGGGATCTTGCCTTTGCGCCCCTTAACCTCTTGGTCACCAACCACGTCTAGGCCATTTAGTATTTCGGGTTCATTGCCGCCGGATTCTTCCTGCACGCGCTGGACCAGCGCCTCACTGACCACTAGATCGGTGTCGATCGAGCGAGTGAGACCCTCCAAACGGCTCGCACTATTGACGGTGTCACCGATAACCG
>JBPCWO010000331.1:0-4056 GCA_051009475.1 Boseongicola sp. | reverse complement strand
CGGCTGCTGAGGCGCTAACACGTGACCTGATCAATACGCCTGCGTCAGACATGGGTCCAAGCGAACTTGAGTGTGCCTCACGAGAGCTGGCAACAGAATTTGGCGCCGAAATCGCGGTCACCAACGGCGATGATTTGCTAAGCGATAATTTTCCGATGATCCACGCCGTTGGTCGAGCGTCCCCGCGCACACCGCGCCTTATCGATATGACGTGGGGTAACGCCGGTCCGAAGCTAACGCTGGTTGGAAAGGGCGTTTGTTTTGATACCGGCGGGCTAAATTTGAAGCCAGGTGCATCAATGGGCCTGATGAAGAAGGACATGGGCGGTGCGGCGAACGTCCTTGGCCTTTCGAGAATGCTGATGGTAAACGCCGCACCCATCAGGTTGCGCGTTCTGATACCAGCGGTGGAAAACAGCGTATCCGGAGTAGCGTTTAGGCCTGGGGACATCCTGACATCACGCAAGGGGCTTTCGGTCGAAATTAACAACACCGATGCCGAGGGACGCTTGGTATTGGCCGATGCGCTTGCACTAGCAGACGAGGATTCGCCCGATCTGATCGTATCGATGGCAACATTGACGGGTGCCGCCAGGGTCGCCGTCGGACCCGATCTTGCCCCGTTTTATGCGGCGGACGACGATGACGCGAATGCTCTTGAAGCTTCGGCCCACTCAGTGCGTGATCCGGTTTGGAGAATGCCGTTTTGGGAACCATATGAATCGATGATCGAACCCGGGATCGCTGATCTGGACAATGCCCCGAAAGGAGGCTTCGCCGGTTCGATAACGGCTGCACTCTTTCTGAGGCGATTTGTTACAAACACGCCTCGATATCTTCACTTTGACATTTTCGGCTGGACCCCAACCAGCGAACCCGGGCGCCCGAAGGGTGGCGCCGGTCAGGGCATACGGGCGCTTGAAGCGGCTTTGCCCAGGATCCTAGGTCTGTGAGCGATCCACGCCTGACACCCTTCAACGGTCGCGTTGCTCACGTGTCACTTGAAGGTCAGGTGGACGCTGAACGGTTTAGTGCTGGTGAGCAAATGCAGATCGCATTGACAAAGGCGCCGTTGCTTCGAATGCCAGACGGTCCGATGGATCGAGAATTGCTCTTCGGCCGGAAATTTCTGGCGCTCGATGCTGAAAGCGCCGATCCTTGGGTTTATGGTATTGCGGATCGCGATGGCTACTGTGGGTGGGTGCACGGAAAGATGTTGTCGAATGTCCAACCAGCCACGCATACGGTGGCAGTTCGCGAGAGTTATTTTAAACCCACACCCGATCTTAAGACGACCGAGTGGACATTCCCGGCCTTCCTTGGTTCCGAGGTGTCAGTGTCCGGCACCGTTGGCGATTGGAGTCGGGTTGGGAATGGTCACGCTTCTACAAACGATCAGCAGACGTTTTACCTGCCAAGCTGCCACCTCCGCCCCGTTTCAGAACATGCGCACGATCCGGTTGATGTCGCGCGGCTCTTTCTCGGGACGCCTTACCTTTGGGGTGGAAATTCCGGGCGGGGTATTGATTGCTCCGGACTTGTTCAGGCGGCATTTCACACGTGTGGGTTTTCGTGCCCTGGCGATAGCGATCAGCAAGAGTCGATGTCTGGTGAACCTTTGGGCAATGACGCGGAACTCATCTCGGGCGACCTGATATTCTGGCACGGCCACGTTGCCTTGGTGGCAAGCCCGACAATGATGATCCACTCTAATGCTTATCATATGAACACAGTCGAAGAATCGATCAGCGAAGCCATCGCACGCATCGCAAAAAGTGAAACCGGACCGGTGACATCCCGTCTCCGTCCAAGCAGGATCGAATTGCTACAAAACTGATTTTTAATGGATTCCTGTTTCTCAATAATTTTTTGGGCAGGTCGTTTGTGACAAAAAACTGTTGCAGTGGCCACTCAGCTTACAGCACGGATCAATTTCCGTTCGAGCACTCGTAGAACGATCTTTAGTTCGTGACCGCGCTTCAGGATCTGCCCATCCATTCCAATGACGGAATACATTGATTGTCGGAGCCGAAGCTTTGGTCTTTTTTCGACTCTGAAGATTGGGTGTTCGGACGAGCGGCGAAATATCGAAAAAATCGCCACTTCTTTGTGAAATGACAGGCCGTAGTCGCGCCATTCTCCAGCTGCAACCATCCGCCCATAAATTCCGAGAATCGCAGAGAGCTCAGACCTGTCAAAGGTAACTTGTTCGGCCAAACTCGCATTTTTGGGAAAAGGCGTCGTGTTTTGCACGTTCATGACCGCAGCCTGCCTGCCAGAGACAGGCAAATCAAGCCTCGCCGCAACTTCGCCATAAAATTACCTTCCGGACGGCGCATGCAGCCCGTGTTCTCGCCTAAGTTGCAGGGCACTCAGAAATGGTAGCGAAAAGACGCTATCCCCGGTGTCGCGGATCAACAGCCCCCACCCAGCCTGCGGCATCGGGGACCCAATACACGGGACGAGGGACCTCCTGCCACTAGGCTTGGAGGTTTTCTTTTTTGTGCCACTCGAACACTGGCACCTGCATTCAAGTCATGCAAAGTCTGCAATCCAATGGGGCAGGGTTGACCGGCAAATGACCGATTTGATGACACTGGCTGTGCTTGGCGTTGCGGGCATTCTGGCAGGGGCCGTGAACGCGGTCGCCGGCGGAGGCACGTTCATCACCTTTCCGGTTTTGATTTGGGCAGGGCTGCCGCCGTTAGTCGCCAATACCACTAATATGGTGGCTCTGGTGCCTGCCAATGGCACGGCGTTGTTGCCATTGCGGCACCAGCTCAGAGAGCTAGGTTGGCGCGTTCTTGTTCCAGTCGCTGCAGGCGTGTTCGGCGGCACAACCGGTGCGATTCTGCTGCTGTTTCTTGGAGACGCCGTATTCGCTTCTGCTGTGCC
Organism: Boseongicola sp.; assembly: GCA_051009475.1. Classification (GTDB taxonomy): domain Bacteria; phylum Pseudomonadota; class Alphaproteobacteria; order Rhodobacterales; family Rhodobacteraceae; genus CAXMNX01. The sequence continues at coordinate 1,161 of JBPCWO010000331.1, read as the reverse complement.
TTATCTGATCGCATTTGCTACTCTGCTGTTTGCGACCGCCCCCACGCTTCGCAAAAAAATTGCGGCGGGGAATTCGCCAGGAACAGAACCGTCGATCCCGGTAACGGCAATTCTGGTCCTGATATTCTCTATCTACGGCGGATATTTCGGGGCAGGGATCGGGCAGATCTTGTTGGCGACAATGATCCTGATTGGATTTGAAGATTTGCGCGAGGCCAACGCACTAAAAAATTTGGTTGGCTTTGTAATCGGTTTGTTCGCGGTGACCATTTTTGTCTGGTCAGGCACAGTCAATTGGACATTTGCACTGGTGATGATGGGCAGCTCCGCTTTGGGCGGATATCTCGGTGGTACATTGTCTTTGATCGCTCCGCAGCAGCAATTGCGCCGAGGGATTATTGCCTTTGGCTGTTTTCTGACGCTGTACTATTTCGTCTTCGGAGCCTGACGCAGCGATCAGCGGTTGAAACTGCGAGTTTGCGCTCTAGGGTCTGATTTTAACGACTGAGGAGACCCATAGTGAGTGATGAATCCATTATGATCGGTGTGATCGGGGGCAGCGGGATTTACGATATCGACGGGCTGGAGGATGCCCAATGGATCGTTGTTGAAAGTCCTTGGGGAACTCCTTCGGATCAGATCCTGACCGGTAAGCTTGGCGAAGTGCAAATGGCTTTCCTACCGCGCCACGGGCGCGGTCACGTGCATTCGCCGTCAACAGTGCCGTATCGCGCCAACATCGACGCGCTAAAGCGCGTGGGTGTTACCGATGTTATCAGCGTGTCGGCCTGCGGTTCATTTCGCGAAGAATTGGCGCCAGGCGACTTCGTGATCGTCGATCAGTTCATCGATCGCACAATTGCGCGAGAAAAGTCATTCTTTGGAACAGGCTGTGTAGCCCACGTCAGCGTCGCACATCCAACCTGTCTGCGGCTTTCAGATGCCTGCGAAACCGCGGCCCGGAACTCTGGTATCTCCGTGCATCGTCGCGGCACATATCTGGCGATGGAGGGCCCGCAATTTTCAACGCTGGCGGAATCGAAGATGTATCGCGAAGTCTGGGGTTGCGATATTATCGGCATGACGAACATGCTCGAGGCGAAACTCGCCCGCGAGGCAGAGCTTTGCTATGCAAGCGTGGCGATGATTACTGACTATGAC
>JBPCWO010000330.1:0-3422 GCA_051009475.1 Boseongicola sp. | reverse complement strand
TTATGAAACTGTGGATTTCGGCCCGAGCGGAAGGTGTGCCGGATAACCCCAGAAGCAGGGCGCGAATGGCCTGATATGGATATTCTTCCCGCGCCCACAGGTCCGCCAGCAACTCCTCGCTTGGAATTCGCAGATCGAGCGCGCGCAGGTCTGTATATGGGACCTTGTCAAGCTCGCCAATTACGATGGCCTTGTGCGCCTGTTGTTTGCTGTCTTGAAGAGCCGTGATGAATTCCAAACGGCTTTGAGGCATTCCTGCCTGCCAGGCCAAGCGATAATCCAATACGGTGTCGAGGATGCCGCGAAAACTCTCGTCCACGTATGCGACCCGTCTCCATCCGATGTCAGAATTATGGGCAAACAGAACCGCTTCGGAGGTATCCGCCGCCAGTTTTCTCCGGGTGGGACTATCGACAAGCAGGCTGATGGGTGGCCCTTCATCTTCCCCGACCAGGACATGACTCACATCGAAGGCGAAGGGGTTCGTTTCTGCCGGACGGGCCAATGCCAATATTTCTGATTCCACGATCCAGTCAATTTGAGTCCGTTCAGGTTTTACCATGTCAAAGGCGCAAGCGGAGGCAAAACCCGAACCAAGACAGAATGTCGCGAGCAACAGAATCGACGTCCTCGCGCGCAATCCACCAAACAGGACCTTACCAAGCATCTTGTGGCTTCGTGCGGCCAACCTGATCACCATTTGTAGACCTCCGTACGGTCGGCATTCGGAGCATGACTGGTTTCCGCAACCTCGTTCGATTGCAGCTTTGTCCGAATCCGGTTCGTCACCCCGGCGTGTACCAGATCGGAGACGTGTAGGCGCGTTCCTGGGTGATCATCGGAGCCTCCGCCGGGGCCTCAATCTCGAAATACTTCGCCTCATAAGCGGTCCAGCGTGGGGTTGGAATTTCGATCACCCGGGCATAGTAGACCGCCCGCAGGGCGGGATCGAAATCGGGATCGGTCCAGACCGTGATCAGCTCGGGCGAACCGATTGAATTGGTCCAGGTGGCGTTTGGCACATCCACCGTGTTGCCGACGGACCCATCGCATTTATGATCGACGATCGCTCGGCCCGCGCAGGACACATCATAAACCATTTCCGCCGTCGTCCCGTCGGTGTTCAACCAACCTTTGACAATCTGAATACGGTCAAGGTTACCGCTAAAGGCATCCTTCAAAGCGCCCACTAAGAATGTTGGAGCCCTGCCGTCGGGTGCTGCCGAAAGGTCTCCGCCCATCGGCACGCCCTTGGCATAACCTTCGTTGGCCGGCAGTCGACTGGCCGCATCGCTTTCCACGAAATCATAGCCGCCAAAAAACCGGACAGTCATCCGTGGGCCGGTCGTGGCATAAGTCTCTTTGCGCATCATCGCGTCGAAGATCGCCTCGCGGGTATTTTCGGTTGCCCAGACGCCGGTGTAACCAGACGATACCTGAAACCATCCCGGCCACACTGTTGGCGGGAAATGCCCGACAGCTTCGGTCATCCGGTTGGGATTTGGCTCGGTTTGCGAATGCTTGCCGAAAAAGTTGTTCTCTTCCGCAGTCGCCATTCCCGTATGGCTGTCAGTCGCGCCGGACGCGCCGAACTGGTATGGGTTGGTGCCGAACCGGTCTTCCAGAAGCAGCCCGTTTTTCAACGCTTCGCGGGCGTATTCGTACTGCAGCATGTCGTCCTGCTTGGGGTCTGGCCCAAGGTTGCTGACATCCCAGTTTTCATAATCAGCAAATTCGTCGTTGGGGCTTAGAAACGGATGCGACTCGCCGTCGCCTTTGATTTGCGTGTATTCATAAAGTGGTTCCCACCGGGCGCGGGCTTCCACGTATTCCTGGTCCATAGGATCGCCGAATTCCAGCGTATCGACCGGGAACATGATCCCGTTCGACAGGTTGCCGTTATGCGCCAGCGTCAACATCCGGCCACCGGTCGTGGCCTCGTAATTCTCCATCCAGCGCCACAGATCGCGCGGGTCGAGGCCCTCGGCAACCGTCAGCGGCAACACGAGCCCCGCCTTGTCGGCGCCGTCGCGGAACATGACGTTTCGGTGCAGGTTGTTGCCGCCCGGGGTCGAGGTCCATTCGAACCCGATGATCGCCGAGAACTGGCCGGGATCGTTGTGTTCCTCGGCGTCTTCCAGCACGCCATCCCAGATCTGGCGCTGAAAATCCCGCGACAGCATGACGTCGGGTGTATTTCCCGCGCTGAAAGCCTCGACGATTTCAAACGCGGCCTCTAGGCCCTCGGGGCCACCTGCATTGATCCGTTCATGCCAGTCGCGCACCGTCTCGTCAGTCAACAAAAGCGAGTTGCCCGCGATAACTTCGTTCATCGCGCCCATGGCGTCGGAATGGTCGGTGATCAGCAGCCAGTCGAGCGGCTGGCCAATCTTGGCCCGCATGCCGTTCGATGTGGTGATCTCCTCGCCCTTGGCAAACCGATAGGCGTCGTCATGGGTCAGGATGACGCCTGCGGCGCGAGCATCGAGCGATAATGCCGTATGCAGGTGCGTATCCCCCCACAATGGCCGTGTTGGCATGTTGCGCCCCGCAAAAGGCGAGTAGCTGGGTTTGCCGAGATTCCCGACCGTGTCGACACCAAAGGATTCTTGTGCAGAAGCGGGCGTTAGCAGCGCAAAACTACAGACGCTGGCGAGCAGAAGAGAGAAATTTCTCATTAAGTATATCCTTTTATTAGGTAATTAGCCTTCTGGGGTGTACCAGATGGGGGATGTGTAAGCGCGCTCTTGCCCTGTGGTTTCGGCCTCTTCGGGAATGTCCAAGTTATATCGGAAGGCGTCATAGACCACCCAGCGCGGTGTCGGGATCTCCAGGACACGGGCATAGTAAAACGCCGACTGAGCAGGGTCGAAATCCGGGTCGGTCCAGACCGTGCCCAATTCCGGTGCACCGATGGTGTTGGTCCAGTTCGCGGAGGCGATATCGACGGTGCTGCCAACAGGTGGCAGTTTCCCATCCGCGCCGGCCTCGCGGTCGCCAGACCAGGCCACGTCATAGACTTTTTCACCCAAGCTTCCGTCCGCATTCCTCCAGCCTTTGACGATCTGGATGCGGTCCAAGTTTGCCCCGATGGGGTCACGCAGCGCAAAGACCATGAAGTTCGGCGCGTCGCTGGATTTGGCCCGCAGGTCGCCGCCCATCGGCACGCCTTTTTCGTAACCGCGGAAGGCCGGCTGGCGGCTATTGATATCGCCATCTTCGAACTCCCATCCGCCAAAAAACCGCACCATCATGCGCGGTCCGGTCGTGCCATAGGTCTCGCGCCGCATCATCGCGTCCCACAAGGACGCGCGGGTGTTTTCCATCGCCCAGACGCCGGTATAGCCTGAAGCGACCAGTTCCCATCCCTCAAATACTCCGTTCTCGGTTTCGGTGAACGGGTGGTCCCAGCGACCAGGTCG
>JBPCWO010000329.1:0-9706 GCA_051009475.1 Boseongicola sp. | reverse complement strand
GGTCGCCCGATGGGCGGGATGATTGATGTCACTGATGAGGCCTTGGCAGATGACGAGCGGCGCGACCAGCTTTTGGCGCTGGCGCTGGAAAACGTCCGAAGCCTTCCCCCGAAGTGATCCAACGGCTATAGGCGGCAGAAATCTGTGAAACGGAACCGGATATGGCCGATACCGAGCGACCTCAGCTGTACCTTGTTACCCCGCCGGAATTTGAGCTTTCCACGTTTCCGGAGCGACTCGCCAGCGTTATGGACGCCCATGACATTGCCTGCGTTCGTCTGGCGCTGGCGACCCAAGACGAAGCCCGGCTGAGCCGCGCGGCGGATGCGCTGCGCGAAGTCACGCACGCCCGTAACGTCGCATTGGTGATCGATACCCATGTCGCCATGGCGGAAAAACTCGGTCTTGACGGCGTTCACCTGACTGATGGGGCACGGTCGGTGAGGAAGACCCGCAAAGCACTTGGTCCCGATTCAATCGTCGGTTCATTTTGCGGCGCATCGAAACACGACGGAATGAACGCCGCAGAAGCCGGTGCCGACTATGTAACCTTCGGTCCCGTGGGAGGTACGAGCCTTGGCGATGGAACACAGGCCGATCTGGCGGTTTTCAAATGGTGGTCGGAGGTGATCGAAGTTCCGGTAGTCGCCGAGGGCGCGCTTGGCATCGACGTAGTACAAGAACTGGCTCCTTACACCGATTTCTTTGCAGTCGGTGAGGAAATCTGGCGCACCGATGATGCCGCTACTGCTCTGGCAGTGCTTGTGGCCGCAATGGAGTGATGTTTCGCGCGCGAAACATTTTTGCCGCAAGTCATTGAGTTTCCTGACCGTCACGATCTAGTGAATTGAAAGTAAACGAATAGTTCGGCCAGTGGCAGCCAAAGGAATGCGGGTCTGTCGCCGCAACCAAAATGCGAATGCAATGCTTCAGACGCGATTGCGTAGAAGTAACCCCCGAAGTCAGCTTTGCGGACGAATCGGCCGTTCGCTGCGGCTGCGCCAATGGCGGCTTCAAACCCAGCTTCTTAGTTGCCACCATGTTCGGTACCGCTTCATCAGCAGACGAGCTAGAAATCCATTTGAACCCGACCCCGATTAGCTCAAAAGTTCATCTTCGTAGGGAAAGTCGGCAATGCTTTCCCAACCAGTCTCGGTTACACGCACCATCTGTTCCAGCTTCACGCCGTTTGATCCTCCTTTTTCGCCGACATAGCTTTCGACGGAGATGGTCATGTTCTCTTCGAACACACCATCATAGCCGGTACGTTCCCAAAACTGGATCAGCGGCACTTGCGGGTATTCGTTGCACAGGCCGGTGCCGTGCAGAATAATACCGACATCGAGATCCTGATACTTCTCGGGCATCTTCCAGGCCTTTTCGGCCAGTTCGCGGAAGGAAACGCCTGCCTTGATCAGCGACAAATTGGTAAACACCTGATCATAGGACGTCTGATACAGGGTTTTCTGTTCGGCTGTCGGCTTTGCCGGCTGACACAACCATGTGCGCGAGATATCTGTGTTATAGCCAAACGGCCCGATCATATCGGCGTCAATTGCAAGGAACTCGCCGGGCTTCAGCACCTTATTGCTGGCCTCGTTGTACCATGGGTTGGTGTTGTCCCCGGCAACGACCAATCTGGTTTCGATGTAATCGCCGCCAAGGTTTGAGTTCATCGAGGCCAGAACCGCCCAGAGATCATTCTCAGTCGCTCCCGGTACTGTTTTGTCATGCATCGCGCGCAAGGCCGTCATACAAACCAAAGCAGAATGCTGTTGGGCTTTCAGTTCCTCCGGCGTCTTGATACAGCGCGCGAACTCGATGACATCCTGCCCGTAGACAGTGGTAATCTGTCTGTTGTGCAAGGCGTCCCGCCCCTCGGCGTCCAATACGTCAATCGCAATCCGTGTAGTGCCACAATGCTCTGCAATTACATCGGCCAGTTCATCCGCCCATGCGTTGATCAGTTCGGGCCGCTTGTCGCCTGAGGTCAGGTGGTACCAGATCGTTCCCGGGCGGCTTTCGGCAATTGTATCCAGGCCTTTTGACAGATGCCCGCAATTGACGAAATCGAACATGATCGCTTTGCCTTCGGTCGGCACAAGGCAGTATCTTGCAGCATTGTGCATGGTCCAGACCTGCATGTTCCGGCAATCTGTCGCATAACGAACATTGATAGGGTCGTAGAGCAGCATCCCGCCAAAATCCGCTTTCGCCAATTGCTCCTGCAACCGGGCAAGTCTGTCCATGCGCATCTTATGCTCATCCACCTGCGGCAGCCGCATGAGCCCTTGACGGGCGTCGTTGATGTAACTGGTGAGGTCCAAATGAGATTCCTTCTTCAATCCAGAAGATTGGGCCGACCTAACGTCCAGTAGATTGTAGCCATTTCGAAGGGTGAAACCATGTCGCAAACGACATGCATTTTTCCGATTTCGACGTCCCAGGCGCCCTGCCGAACGGCAACCGATCCGACGCCGAAATGCTCGTGACACAAACGGCCCCGTTTTAGCAGTTTTCGGCCAATCACAAAAAGCTGCCGCTGGTGCAGGGTGCAGCATTGGTTACGAAGGGCTCCTAACAGCAATCAAAAGGGTATGTGTGCTGCAACCAGAAGCTACCTCAAAAATTGCGCGAAGTTCAGCTCTCATCCTTAAGCGGCGCAGTGGCCGGATCCTCAAACGGACCGCGAACCGCTTTTTCGGACGCAATCGCAATGGCCTTGCGGTCTGCGAAGTCGGAAACCCGAAGCGGCTGGTGCCAATAGACTTCGACCGACCCATGTTTTGGCGCAGCAAGCGTATTCAAAAGATGGCGGCCGAAATCCATGTCCCCCCACCAGCCATAAAACCGCGCCGTTTTGCCTGACGGTGCGCGATAGATCACAGTCGCCGGCTGGACCCATATCAAATCACGTAAGCTGTCAGCGAAGAACGCCGCAAAAAGCGTTGGCTTGAAAGCAAGCACGCGCAATCCATCGGTTGAAGTACCTTCGGGAAAAAACAGCAGCTTGTGTCCGATGATCAATCGGTCTTCCAAAACTTTGCGCTGTTTGCCTGCATCTTGGGCGCTACGGCGAATGAATACGGTCCCTATCGACCGCGCGGCCAACCCGATTGCCGGCCAGTTTGCGACTTCGGCTTTGGCGACAAAGTAAACGCGCTTGCCCGCATTCAGCGCAAAAATGTCCAGCCAAGAAGAGTGGTTAGCGACAACCGCGCCCGGTTCTTCCATGCGCGCACCGTGCTGTTTGTAACCGATGCCGAATATGCGAAATGCATTCCGCGAAACGAACTGAACGATATGCGGCGTCCATGGGCGATTGAGACCGTGTAGCGGGCGTTCCACCAGTCTCACCAAAAGCAGAATTGCAAGACATCCGAAAGTAAGGACTACAAGTGCCCCGCCGCGAAGCGCAACGCGCACCCAGCCCAATGGCCCAATCCTGACGGGCGGAACCGTAATACCCTCGCCAGTCCATGTTGGATCACGGCTCACTCAACGCCTCGGTTATAAAGATCAGTTGCACGGGCATTCAATTGGCTGGTGTCCAGCACAAAACAGACGTCGATTGTGTTGAATTCCCGGTCGATAAATGCACCGTCGCCGACACCGCCACCCAGACGGAGATAAGCCTTAATCAAAGGCGGAACGCCGCGCATCGCTGTGGGTCGGTCAATCTGGTCTAGCGGCAGAATATCCATGGATTGATATACGGCCTCGTGTGCTCGAACACGGATACCGGGTGGCGCAAGGTGCTTGTGATGCAAAAGCGAGAGCGAAGGCGCAATCGCACTGACATCATTGCCGTGAAAGCTCGCTACACCAAACAGCACTTCGATATCTTCTTCGCGAACATGGGTTGCGAGCGCGCGCCACAGGCGTTGCATGCCAAGCCCACCTCGATAGTCGGGATGCAAACACGATCGCCCGAGTTCGAGCAGGCGACGGCCGGAGCCTTTCAAAAGACTCAGGTCATATTCGTCTTCAGAATAGAATTGTCCGGCGGCAACCGCACCCCTTCCGGACATCAAGCGGTAGACGCCCACCACATGATCCAATGTGCGCGCATCGCGTCTTTGATCGATCAGAACCAAGTGGTCGCAGAACGGGTCAAACCGATCCTTTTCAAGCCGACTTTCATGGTCAACCAGCGCACCGTCCCCACCGAGTTCTTCCACGAAAACTTGGTATCGCAGACGTTCTGCCGCGCGAAGATCGGCGTCAGTGGTGGCAATGCGGGTTAATAGTTGCGGGTTTTCGCGGTCCATCGCGGCCCTTCGGCTTCGGGATGCGGCCTTCTAGGATGCCGTAATGCCTATTGCAACGACACAAAACCCACACGGTTGTCGCAATCATTGTTTACCCGCTAAAGTTGTGATAGGTTTAATTAAATGCCATCTACGTCAAAAACAGGGGTCAGCGCGATCCGAGTAGTGTCGATGACAACTTTGCCTTCGTCGGGAAAGTTCACTGTAACGCGACCGCCGACGTTGGATTGCACCTGTCCAGTTCCCCAGTCAGGGCGATCTGGGTGGCGAACAAACATTCCGGGTTCCAATAACGACGGCACTTCGGACATGGGTTGGAACCTTTTATTGACATGAAAGATACCGCGTCTGGCAACAACTTGAGCGCATTGATCGGTTCGCGCATCTGCCACGATCTTATCAGCCCGCTAGGCGCAATTGGCAACGGTGTGGAATTGCTGTCGATGTCCGGGATCGGTTCGACTTCGGAAATTGCACTGATCGCGGAATCCGTTGAAAGCGCTAGCTCTCGTATTCGGTTCTTTCGTGTCGCCTTTGGCGCGGCCGCAGCTGACGCCATGATCAGCCAAAACGAGGTTCAGAGCATACTGCGCGACATGTACAAATCGGGCCGCACCCGCGTGGATTGGTGGGTCGAAGGTGAATTGCTTCGCGCAGAGATCAAGCTGGTTTTTCTTTTGATACAATGCCTTGAAAGCACGTTGGCTTGGGGTGGTCAAATTGCAATCAAACGATCAGGCGGCAACTGGCATCTCGACGCTCGCGGAGAAAAGCTGAAGGTCGATGACGATCTTTGGAACATGATTACCGACCCATCCGCAACAACGGAGGTTGCGGCGTCGATGGTGCATTTTGCACTTGTGGGAGAAGCAGCACATGCTGCCAACCGACGCGTTGCAAGTTTCATTAGCGAAACAAGATTGACGGTCAGCTTCTGACCGTGCCGTCACCTGTCACCAGATATTTGAAGCTGGTTAACTGAGCAGCCCCCACAGGCCCCCGGGCGTGCATTTTGCCCGTCGCGATACCGATCTCGGCACCCATTCCAAACTCGCCCCCGTCCGCAAACTGGGTCGAAGCGTTGCGCATCAGGATCGCACTGTCCAGCCGCGCGAAAAAATGTGCGGCGGTGGCGTCATTTTCCGTGACGATACAATCGGTATGATCCGAGCCATATGTGCGGATGTGTGCAATGGCGTCGTCGACGTTTTCGACGACCTTAGCAGCAATAACCATATCAAGGTATTCGTGGCCCCAATCGTTGCTTGTCGCGGGCGTAACGCCTTCAATTTCTTGGATTTCAGCATCCCCTCGCACATTAACCCCTGCGGCGAGAAGAGCGCGGATCACACCTTGGCCAATCGTATGCAGTACATCCTTGTGGATCAGCAGGCATTCGGCCGCGCCGCAGATTCCGGTGCGCCGTGTTTTGGCATTCAGCACTATCTGCAACGCCTTTTCGGGATCAGCATCGGCGTCAACGTAGATGTGTACAATGCCTTCGAGATGGGCGAAAACAGGTACCCTCGCCTCTCGCTGAACAAGGCCGACAAGACCCTTGCCTCCGCGGGGAACAATAACGTCAATGTGGTCTGTCATGGCCAGCATTTCGCTGACCGCAGTCCGGTCGCGCGTGGGAACACGTTGAATTGCATCAATGGGCAGACCAGCTGCCTTCAAACCATCGACCAGGCAAGCATGGGTCGCGCCCGATGAGTGAAAACTTTCTGATCCGCCGCGAAGGATCACCGCGTTTCCGGCCTTCAGACAAAGAGCGCCCGCGTCGGCCGTGACGTTTGGGCGAGACTCATAAACGACACCGACGACACCAAGTGGCGTGCGAACCCGTTGGATATGAAGCCCGGTAGGACGATCCCATTCGGCGATGACTTCCCCGACGGGATCGGCCTGCGCGGCAACTGCGCGAAGCCCGTCGCAAATACTTTGGATCCGATCCAGATCCAGCATCAAACGGTCGAGCATGGCTTCGGACAGACCCTTCTCGCGGCCAAACTCCATATCTTTCAGGTTTGCTTCGAGAATCTCGTTGCGACGCTCCCAGACGGCATCGGCGGCGGCATTCAAAGCCTTTTCTTTTGCTTTAGCCGGCGCAAACCCAAGTTTAGCAGCGGCTGCCTTGGCGTTGGCGCCGATTTTTTTCATGATTTCAGCGGTGTCGATCGCGTCTTTCATTTCTGTTGTCCCAAACTGAACTCGAGGAGCATAGCGAACTGCATCGAACTTAAATAGCCATGTCGTCACGGTGAATTAGTGCCGCGCGACCCGGATACCCCAGGATCGGCTCAATTTTGTCCGAGCGTTCGCCCTGGATCGCAATCGCTTCTTCGTACGTGTAGCGCGTCAGCCCGATGCCAAGGCGGGCGTTGCCGGGGCCCATGATTGCCACGGGGTCACCACGCCCGAAAACGCCTGCGACCCGGGTGACCCCCGCAGGCAAGAGCGACTTGCCTTTCCGTAGTGCACCCTCTGCGCCTTCATCAACGTAGAGTTCGCCTTTGGGCTTCATCGCAGCGATCCAGCGCTTTCGTGCCGCTTGCGGATCTGTCTCGGATTTGAACCACGTCGCGTTTCCGGCTTTTTCGATCTGCTTCAGTGGATTGTTTGGGGCACCTAATGCTATAACCATTGCTGAACCGCCGGCCATGGCGGTTTTGGCCGCCATCAGTTTTGTCTTCATCCCGCCTTTCGACAGACCTGTTCCAGCGTCGCCGGCCATTGCCTCGATCTCTGGTGTGATACGATCGATTGATTCGAAGCGCCGCGCGTCGGAATCGGTCTTTGGATTGCCTGAGTAGAATCCATCAACATCGGACAGCAGGACTAAAACGTCCGCACCAATTGTGACCGCGATCTGCGCCGCCAGACGATCATTGTCGCCATAGCGGATTTCATCTGTCGCCACGGTGTCATTTTCATTGACAATCGGCACAACACCCATGTTGAGCAACTGTTCAAGTGTCGCCCGACTGTTGAGATACCGACGGCGATTTGCACTATCTTCCAGCGTCACAAGAACCTGCGCCGTTGTAATACCATGCGGCTCAAGCGCTTCTTCGTAGGCGCGCGCCAATCGGATTTGCCCGACCGCCGCCGCGGCCTGAGATTGCTCAAGAGCAAGCGTGTCTGCGGACAACTGAAGGGCTGCACGACCCAATGCGATAGAACCGGACGAGACCAAGACGACGCCGGCACCGCGCTTACGCAAGTCAGCCACATCTTCTGCCAATGTATTCAGCCACGCCCTGCGAAGACGCCCATCTTCGACCAGAAGCGACGAGCCGATTTTGACGACTACGCGCTTTGCTTCACTTAGGGGCGCCAAGGACCCGGCTCCTCTATTTCTTCTTTCAAGCGAAGACGATTATCATCAATTTTGCTCTGAACAGCGCGCAAAACGTCCGTCAGACCCTCTCGGCTGACCCCGCTCATTAAGGCCGTCGGGCCGGCAACGGCTTCGAGCGCGGCTTTTCGCGCAGCCCGTTCGTCATCGGTCAAAGCGTCAATCTTGTTCAGCGCCGTTATCCGGGGCTTGTTGGCAAGTTCGCCACCGTATGCCTCTAGCTCGTCGATGATTGTTCGCCAATCTGTGGCAACATCATCCGATGTGCCATCGACCAGATGCAACAGAACTGAGCAGCGCTCCACGTGCCCAAGAAAGCGGTCGCCAATTCCGCGCCCTTCGTGGGCGCCTTCGATCAGGCCAGGAATGTCGGCCATGACGAATTCGGTATCGTCAACACCGACAACACCAAGGTTCGGATGTAACGTCGTAAAAGGATAATCGGCAATTTTGGGCCGCGCATTTGAGGTGGCGGCAAGAAATGTGGACTTTCCCGCATTCGGCAATCCCAGTATTCCTGCATCCGCAATTAGCTTCAGCCGCAACCAAAGTTCGCGTTCAACCCCGGCCTGGCCTGCGTTGGCGTGGCGCGGTGCCTGGTTAGTCGATGATTTGAAGTGGAGGTTGCCAAAGCCGCCGTTGCCACCTTTGGCAAGCGAAACCTTTTCGCCAACCTGAGTCAGGTCCGCGATTACGGTTTCCTGGTCTTCATCAAGAACTTCGGTGCCCACTGGAACCTTTAAAACGATGCTGTCGCCGTCCTTGCCGGTGCGTTGCTTGCCCATGCCGTGTTGGCCATTCTTGGCAAAGAAATGCTGTTGGTATCGAAAATCGATGAGCGTGTTCAGCCCCTCGACGGCCTCGGCCCACACATCACCGCCGCGCCCGCCATCACCACCATCAGGCCCGCCATATTCGATATATTTCTCGCGCCGGAAACTGACGCATCCGGTGCCACCCGAGCCAGAACGGATCGTTACCCGCGCGAGGTCCAGGAATTTCATGACCATGCCCTCAGAGTATCTCGAGTGACGGCGTAGGTGATCGCGGGTGTCGGCTCAAGCCTTGCCTTTGATTCCGCGGTGTCGCGACCAATTTCAGTGAACCCGAGTTTTTTCAAAACGCGACCGCTTGCAGGGTTATCTTCGAAGTGGTTTGCCACCAGGGTATTCAGCGGAAAGCGATCAAAGACTTCGGGCAAAAAGGCCGACATCGCTTCGGTCGCAATACCCTGCCCCCAATGGTCAGGATGAAGCGCGTACATCGCCGATGGCGGCGTGCCGCCACAGCCGACAACGCCTGTGAATTCGCCGCGATGCTCGACGGCAAGCATAAAACCGGGAAGTCCGCGCCACTGACGATCTTTGATGTAATTCTCGGCGGCCTCTTTGGACCAGCCGGTCTCGAAAGACCCGGTTTGTCGTGCGACATCGGCCACCGCAAGCGTGACAATGTGATCCGCATCTGACAGTTCAAGCGGGCGTAGTGTCAGTCGCGGCGTGTATAACGTGAATTTCCGACGTTCGTCCCAACGAGCCCGGGTCAGGACCATCTCGGTCGCGGTGACTTGTTGGCTGAGCGCACAGGCATTCCGGGTTGCATGTCCAGTGATTTGGAACCCAAGCGCGGACAACACCGCACCGGACCGCGTGTTGCCTTCGAAATGACCGGACCTCAGATCGTCTGCTGCGGGATCAGTGAACCATTGGGCAACGACTGCGTGCGCCGCTTCGAATCCATAACCCTTGCGCCACGCCGTCCGTGCAAGCCAGTATCCAAGTTCATCTTCCAGTCCAATAAGACCCTGCAACCCAGAAGCGTCACAAATTGCCCAAACCGGCGCCTGAGATTCAATCGTTTTCTCCAGAAACCAATCGGCGTCTGAACGACTATACGGGTAAGGAACGACCGACAGCCATTTGCTGACATCGAAGTTCCCGACGCCGTCGACGATAGCGTCGGAATCAGTGGTTTCCAGAGGCCGGAGCGTGAGCCGCGGCTTCCTGAGCGTAGGCAGCGCAGCGGGAGTCATCAGATCACTCCAGGCGCTTTAGATAAGTCCACGTCGGCACTG
>JBPCWO010000328.1:0-2513 GCA_051009475.1 Boseongicola sp. | reverse complement strand
GCTCTTCGCGTGGAAATGCGGTACGAGATTGCGAAACTGCACCAAACGCTCAAATCAACAATGATCTACGTTACGCACGATCAGGTCGAAGCAATGACGCTGGCCGACCGAATAGTGGTGTTGGAGTTTGGTAAGATTGCGCAAGTCGGAAGCCCGCGAGAGCTTTACGAAAACCCAGCTAACTTGTTCGTTGCGCAATTCATTGGCTCTCCACGGATGAACGTTGTTTCTGCAAGTTCTGTACCGTCCATAGTGTTGCCCGACACAGCAGTTTCGCTTGGCATTCGCCCCGAGCACATCTCGCTGGTCGCATCCGGGTCGGGGAATATCAACGGAACCGTAGATGTGGTGGAGTATCTGGGAGCGGACACGTTTGTAATCATGTCCTGCGGCAATGCCGGGCAGATCACTGTGCGGGTCAGTGGCAGCACGACCATGAAACCGGGAGATTCAGCGGGCTTGGGTTTTATCGACGGCAATATCCATGCATTCGACGAGCAAGGCAATGCTCTGAGAACTCGGTGACTGTAGCCTGCGGAAATTGTCGTCGTTCGAATAGATGCTAGTCTCGATACCAGAAGCACGTGTTACCAATCATCCGCTGGCCAGTCATCAGTATCAGTTTCCCCCTCATGGTTGAAGCTCACGCAGCGGTCATGTCGTGCAAACACGATGCGCAGCCGCTTTTGGGAAGCTGCACTGCAGAACCCGACCAAAAATGTTAGAAAACGGCCGCTTGCACTAGCTGATACGAATCGAACCATTGTCAGCTTCGTCCGCAAAGCGGGCCTGCGGCGCGTCGCTGCGATTGACCGGTTTGAATTTAAGCTCACCAGCAAGTCACGAATGACTGCTTTGAGCCCGTAGTGGACGCTCCGCAAGAAACCGGCATTCACGAATTCGCGTTGATATCCGATGCCGCCAATAAGTAACATTATCGATCAACCGAGAAAAAACTGTCTCACGCTGCGGTTGGGGGGTAGGGTCGGGGAAGTGCTTGTGCACCTCAAAAAACTTGGGAGGAAATAATGAAAATTCTTACTCGCCTGACTGTTTTGGCCGCGGTCGCTGGCGTGGTTGCGTTTTCGTCGCAATCTGCGTCTGCTCAAGACTGCCCACGCGGCGATCTGGATGACCGGTTTTGCGATGTCGATGGTGACCTGATCGCGGATATCCCGACCGATCCCGCTGACCAAATCGATCCGGATACGTTAATATTCGCGTATACCCCGGTAGAGGACCCCGCCGTTTACAAAACTGCCTGGTCGGATTTCCTTACACATCTTGAGGCGGAAACCGGAAAATCGGTCGTATTCTTCCCAGTTCAGAACAACGCGGCCCAAATCGAGGCAATGCGTTCTGGTCGCTTGCATATCGCGGGCTTCAATACTGGCTCGAACCCGCTCGCGGTGAACTGCGCCGGTTTTCGTCCTTTTACCATCATGGCGTCGAAAGACGGCAATTTTGGCTATGAAATGGAGATCATTACCTATCCGGGCTCCGGCATCGAAAGTGTCGAAGATATTTCGGGCAATCAACTTGCCTTTACATCTCCGACGTCAAACTCGGGCTTCAAAGCACCTTCGGCAATCCTAAAAGGCGATTTCGATCTCTTGCCGGATCGCGATTTCGAGCCGGTATTTTCTGGCAAACACGACAACTCAATTCTTGGCGTCGCTAACAAAGACTATATGGCGGCCTCGATCGCCAATTCGGTCAAGTCCCGAATGATTAGCCGCGACGTCATCAAGGAAGAAGATGTCATCACAATCTACAAATCGCAGACATTCCCGACCACGGGTTTTGGCACAGTCTACAATTTGAAGCCTGAGCTGGAAGAAAAGATTCGCAATGCGTTCTTCAGCTTCGAATGGGAAGGAACGAGCTTGCAGGAAGAGTTCGAGAAATCGAATGAAGGCCAGTTCCTGGAAATGACCTACCAGGAGTTCTGGGAAGTGATCCGCAAGATCGACACAGCCAATGGCGTCAGCTACGCGTGCGAATGATCGAGGTCTGAATCGATCTGCATGGCCCGGGCGTTCGCCCGGGCCATGCTTATGGCGAAGGGGTAGGCATGCTGCGGCTTGAAAAACTGGTAAAAACCTATCCCACAGGGGATCAGGCGCTGAAGTCGGTCGATATGGAAGTGCCGCAGGGCCAGGTTCTGGCGTTGATCGGCCCGTCAGGTGCTGGTAAATCGACGCTGATTCGCTGCATTAACAGGTTGGTCGAACCGACCAGCGGCAAGGTCTATCTGGGCGATGTAGAACTGACATCTTTGGGTTCGGGTGCACTGCGCCGCGAACGGCGCCGGATGGGGATGATATTTCAGGAATACGCGCTGGTCGAGCGGCTGACGGTCATGGAAAACGTATTGTCGGGTCGATTGGGATATGTCGGATTCTGGCGGTCGTTTCTGCGCAAATACCCACAGTCGGACGTCGATGAGGCCTATCGCTTGCTCGACCGGGTCGGGTTGCTGGAGATGGCCGACAAGCGTGCTGATGAACTCA
>JBPCWO010000327.1:0-5805 GCA_051009475.1 Boseongicola sp. | reverse complement strand
TCGCTCCAGTGTTTGTGCAGCCGACCCCAAAGTTCCTGGGACACTTGGTTGGCATCTTCGCCAATCTGCACGCAGAAATCCAAAAGCGCCACTTCGCCTGCGGTGAAATGCGGGCTGTTACGGTATTTACCGCCATCAAGATCAGCAACCTTTTCGGCTGGCATTCCGAGCATGTCGGACAGTCTTTCGTGCTGAACGACGCAATACTGGCACTGGTTGCCGAGCGTGGCTTTCAGGATCAAAAGCTCTTTTGTCAGCCAGTCGATTTCGCCGTCTTTCAGCATCGCCATTACAGAGTCAGTGAATGCCTGGCCGTATTCCGCCTGATGCCCAAAGACCTTGAAGATATTCAAAAGCGCCTGAAACCGCTCTTCGGCCGCATCGTAAAATGCGAGCGTCGCCTCGTTTGCTTGATCTCTCTCAACATAAGAAACTGACATTGTACTTCCTCCCTTTCATTTGGCATTTCATTGCTTGGCGATCACGCAATCAGCGTCGTCGCCTGCGTGACAATGGCCCGTCGCGCCGAGGCATCCGCACCCGAACGAGTCAGCACGCGAAGCCCTAGAAACATGCCCAGCAAGGTCTTGGCAGCGGTGTCGGGGTCTACGCACGCTTTCAGTTCGCCACGACGTTTGGCATCATGAAGGCGATCGGCAAAAAATTGTTCTACTGCCGCGAATGAGACTTTGATGAAGGCGCGCACTTCGGGATCATGCGGCGCCAGTTCAAGTGCGGTGTTCACCAAAAGGCATCCAGTTGGCGTGACACCGTCTTTAGGAACCTCTGCAGCAACAGAAAAGGCAGCTGCTACGGCTTCAAGCGGTGCATTGTTTGCAGCCAGTTCGCCTAAGAAGGCCTCTCGTTGGTTTGCGTCGTAAGCCCGGAGTGCCTCTAAGAACAGCCCGCGCTTGTCACCAAATTCCGCATAGAGCGAGCCTCTGTTCAAGCCCGTCGCGTCCAAAAGGTTTGAGATTGACGTGGCCTCGTAACCGGTGCCCCAAAACGCATGTTTGGCGCGGTCGATGACTTCGGCTGAATCGTAGGTCTTTTCCCAGGGCATGTGCCAAGGGTTGCAAGTTTAGAACGATCGGTCAAATAATATATTCTAGATAACCACCAGAAACCACTTGGGCGAATTACATCAGATCCATCAACGCGTCGGCATTCACATGTTTCGCCGTTGCTTTGTAGAGGAGGTTTTCAACACTTTCGCCGACAAGCGCGCGGCCCTTTCGACGAAGTTTCTGCCACTTCTCATCCAGTGAAATCTCAGACATTAAGTCGTGTCGAGCCGTCAGCACGTTGCCAGCGTTTGTTGTAACCTTCACAGTTGCCTCGGTCTCTGAGGCGGACTCATCAGAATGCACAATAATTCGCTTTCGCAAATCGACTAATTTTGGATCTGTCGCTGTCTCTTCTGAGAAATTGGCGGTGTCAGCGGTATTGAGCCCGCGAAGCACCATCGCCGCAGCCTGGCGGTAAGAGAACTTGGCCTCCAAACCGGATGTGGGATCAGAAATGTTGCACACAGTCAACCAGCGAGGATGAGTGCTTATGATGACCTCTGCCACATTATCTGCTGTCAGATTAAGCGAGCCTAGCGCCTCGATCATCGCATGAAGTCCGTGGCAGCAAGCATGTAGTTTATGGCTGACGCTCTCCATGAGCCACGTCGCGCCCAACATGTCGAATGCCGTAAGATCTCCGGCGCCATTGTGTGTGGGACCAAAACCTTGCGGATCATCGAGCGCGCGCGGATTAGAGAGAAAACCGCGTCTGGCAAGATCCGCCGCGACGACTCCGCATTCCGCAGCGAGTCCGGCGTTTAAGGGTTTGCCCATTGTGCCGAATTGCGACTTCAAGCCCGCTGCCTTAGTTGACGCTATACCAATGGCATGTTCGATCTGCGCCTCGTTCAAACTGCGCAACCGGGCGACTGCTGCCGTTGCGCCGAAAGCGCCCGCCGTTGCGGTCTGGTGAAAGCCTGTCTGATAATGCTCGCGTCCCAGCCATTGCCCAATGCGCACCGATATCTCAGCGCCGATCAGAGCGGCATCGAGACACGCCTCGCCTGCGTCGGCGCCGGAGGCGAATACCGCCGGAAAAACCGCAACAGATGGATGCCCGATGTGGGCGAAGTGCGTGTCATCATAGTCAAGCGCGTGGCTTATCGTTCCGTTGGCCAACGCCGCTGCGCGAGCCGGAACCTTTCCGCCGCCAAAAAGGAGAGCGTCGGAGGCACCGCCTTCAGCAAGCACCTGCGCGCGAATGATCGCCGACACAGGTTCGGACGCGCCGGCAATGCCACAGGCCATCCAGTCATAAAGCGATTGACGCATTACGGCACGCGCGCCTTCGGTCGGCTGGGCGGTAACAATAAAATTGGCAAGCGTCGCGGTTAGGGTCATCCATAAAGTTCCTGTGCGCGGCGCTCGAACGCTCGAACCACGCGCTGCATCGCGTCATTGAAAAACAGAGTCGCGGCGGTTTGCAAAAGCCTGTTTCGAAACTCGAAGTCGACGTGAAAATCTATGTCGCATCCTCCTGTCGTTTCGGTGAAAGCCCATTTTGACTGCATGTGCCGGAATGGACCGTCGAGATATTCGGTGTCGATTTTTCGCGCAATTGGCCAAAGAACGACGCGGCTGCCAAACCGTTCTCGAAAGACTTTGAATGAAATCACGAGCTCAGCCAGCATCACCTGATGATCGCCTTGATCTTCAGTCGATCTAATCCGAGCGGCTGCCGTCCAGGGCAAGAATTCCGGGTAGCTTGCAACGTCGGCAACTAAGTCAAACATTTGCGTTGCCGAATACGGCACGAATCGGGTCTCTGTATGGGTCGGCATTGTGCTTCCGGCTGGTCAGTCGATGCCCCTTAAGTGTAGAGACGACAGAGACAGTCAAGAGGGGGCAGTCGGTGACGCAGCCTTATGTGATCGACGAAATGATTTCAGCCAAGACGATCGCAGCTCGGATCGAGGATCTGTGCCGAGAAATTAAGACGACATTCGCTGATGCCGACAAACTGATAGTTGTCGGGCTATTGCGGGGATCATTTGTGTTTATCGCCGATTTGGTTCGTGAACTGGACATGAATGTTGAGGTCGACTTTCTGGAGGCAAGTTCATACGGCGACAGCATGGAATCGAGCCGCGAAGTCCGAATTCTGAAGGATCTCAGAGGAGAGATCGGCGGGCGCGATGTTCTGGTCGTGGAAGACATCGTCGACACTGGATTTACGCTCGCACATGTGACGCAGCTCTTGCGGTCACGAAACCCCCGGCGGCTTGAAACAATTGCGCTTTTGGACAAGCCATCGCGTCGAGAAACCGAAATCAAGGCGACCTGGACTGGCTTTGAGATCCCAGATGAGTTTGTCGTCGGCTACGGCATCGATTATGCGCAAAGAAACCGAAATCTACCTTTTATTGGCAAAGTAAGGTTCGTTTAGGCAACAAAAATCGGCGGTTTGCGGCTGATTCAACACATTTGCGGGACCCGGCAGCGTACGGCCTCTGAATTTCAGTGCAACACCGGCGCATTTAATCGTAGGGTCATGTCTGTGAGGGGCCTTGTCGAAGGAATGCGTTGGTGCGACTGGCCCTCGCCCTCTTTTTTTCGCTATTCGGCACAATTGCCGCGGCAGAACCGCCCTTGACCGAGGGCACTTTTCGCTTTGGGCACAATGCGGAAAGCAATGATAATGTGGCTGAGTTTACGTCGCTGACGACCTACCGGTTTGGCGGCGCCGCGATGGAAGGCCGATTTGAACTTGGGGTCAGCCGGGACGCCAGCCGCGAAGCGCACTATGCGAGCGCCGGAATTTCGGTTCCTTTTGGCACCGTCGATATTGGGCGGCCAAGGTCAATTCTCGAACTTGGCCCGATCCCGGACCAAGTGCGATACGGATCGATTGCTACTCGGTCGGCATTACGTCCGCTGGCCGCCGAGGCCGCCCTGGATGATACGCTCGGAGGCGGTATTCGCATCATCGGGGAAAACGGCAGTCTGCGCGTTGGAACGTCTTATCATCTGATTTCGGAGACGAATGATTCCGTCTTCGGCGTGGCCGGGCGCTATGACCTCGAAAAATTGGGCAATGTGGATCAAATCACATTTTATGGTGGCGCAGAGTCTGATGGGTTGGAAGAACACTTTCTTCTTGGCACCGAGGTTACAAGCGGCAACGCGATAGCAGCGGTCGACCTGCTTCGTGGCAGCGAAAACGGTGGCATTCAAGTTAGCCAGATTTCTTTGGGTTACGCCGTTAGTAATAACCTTACGTTAGGTATATCAGGATTTCGCGAGTTTGAGGAAGCGACCGATTCCGAAGAACTTCGACTTGGACTTGGGGCATCGGTCATGTCTGGAACCGGTGCTTACGTGCGAGGTGGAATTGACGGTGCCAGCAGCGATGACATCGCGTTTGATTTAGCGATCGGTTTTCAGTTCTAGGCGCTCTAACAGAGTTGAATATCCGAAAGCCGGTCAACAAAGAACCGTCGCGCCTTTGTCAGCCGCCCTGATCGGGCTAGATCGCGATGGCAAGCGACCCAAATCGGCACCGACGGCAAACCCTGAGGCTTGTCGATCAGCACCAGCCCGGGCGTTCCGTGACCCACAAACGTAGGAAGTACTGCGCGCCCCGCTCCTGCCGCAGCCAGTGATGCAAGGGTCAAAAAACTATCTGCCGATATTGAACGGTCCAGGCTGGTTGTCTGGCGATCGAGCCATTCTGCTGCTTTGGAGCGCTGAAGCGGACCGCTAAGACCGAGCCAATTAGAGGCGCCGTCTTTGGCCGCAAATACTGAAAACCCGAGCTTGCCCGCACGCAGGCCATGCAGGTCGTCGGGAAGTTTGTCAGCCGGGCGAATAGCGATATCGGCCTGCAGTCGCGAAAAGTCGACGTGCAAATTGGCGGACAAAAGATCGACCGGCTGATCAATTCCGTCCGCTAGATCCCTTGCGATCTCGGGCAGTGCCAGAGTGCAAAATGAATCGGTTGATGTGACCCGCAGGCGACCGGTGACCGCAGGTCGTTCGGCGTCGATCAGTGTGCCAATCCGGTTCAGAGAGGTTCCGGCCTCGCGCATAGCCTCGATCAATTCACGCCGGTTCGCAGAAATGCGGTAACCCCGCGAAGTTTTATCAAAGAGCAAAAGTCCGTGCGCGGTTTCAAAGGCAGCGATGCGGCGAAGAACCGTAGCGTGATTTACATTGAGAACACGCGCCGCCGCAGCGACGGATCCTTCATCGGCTACGGCCAGAACGAAGCGTAGGTCATCCCAGTTAATCTGTGCATTTTTCATAAGGAGGTCCGCAGTTTTGCAGAGTTCCCTTTTTGCTAAACCAGCCTACCCTTCCCTGGCCAGTCAATTCTTTGGGAGGTTCATTAAATGGCATTTGTAAGAACGTTAATCGTTACCGCCGCATTCACGGCGTCGGCGAGCCTCGCACTTGCGGGCGGTCACGGTGGCAACCCTGCGGTTAAGGCTCGCAAAGCGCACATGCAGTTGTACCAGCACAATGTTGCGATTCTTTTTGGAATGGCAAAGGGCGAGGTGGACTATGACGCTGACGCCGCTTCTGCAGCCGCAAACAATCTTGCGACGTTGTCGGGTGGGATCAGTCAAAGGACCTACTGGGCTCCGGGCACCTCAAATGCAGATTTAGGCGAAGAGACACGTGCACTACCAGCCGCTTGGGAGAGCGGTTCAAAAGCTGGCGAGATCGGCGGACAAATGGCAGATGCATCGGCGAAATTGGCCGCGGTTGCTGGCGACGGACTGGAAGCACTTGG
>JBPCWO010000326.1:0-8376 GCA_051009475.1 Boseongicola sp. | reverse complement strand
CGCAATCGGGCGTTCCGTGGGCGCCAAACCGACGAGGAGCATGGCCAATGGCCGAGATATCCCTGACATTTCCAGACGGCAATTCACGCGACTTCGGATCCGGAGTAACGCCGGCGGAAATTGCTGCCGATATATCAACTTCGCTTGGCAAGAAGGCGATCAGTGCAAGCATCGATGGCACGCATTGGGACCTTCAGTGGCCGATCGAATCTGACGCGAATATCGCAATTCACACGATGAAGGATGACGAGCAGGCGCTTGAGCTGATCCGCCACGATCTGGCGCATATCATGGCCCGCGCCGTGCAGGAGATATGGCCTGAGGTCAAAGTCACGATTGGGCCAGTTATCGAGAACGGTTGGTACTACGATTTCGACCGCGAGGAGCCCTTCACACCTGAAGATCTGGGCGTGATCGAAGCGAAGATGAAAGACATCATCAACGCCCGCGATCCGATCCGGACAGAAGTGTGGGACAGAGCCCGCGCCATCAACCACTACAAATCCAACAACGAGGAATACAAAGTCGAGTTGGTCGACGCGATTCCCGACGACGGGCAGCCGATCCGAATGTATTGGCATGGTGATTGGCAGGATCTTTGCCGCGGCCCGCACCTGCAGCACACCGGTCAACTACCAGCCGATGCCTTCAAATTGATGAGCGTTGCCGGTGCCTATTGGCGTGGCGATTCAAACCGCCCGATGTTGCAACGCATTTATGGCGTGGGATTCAAAAACCGCGACGACCTTAAGAAACACCTGACAATGCTGGAAGAGGCCGAAAAACGCGATCACAGGCGTTTGGGGCGCGAAATGGATCTTTTCCATATGCAGGAAGAAGCGCCCGGCCAGATATTCTGGCACCCCAACGGCTGGTCGCTTTACACGACGCTGCAGGATTTCATGCGGCGGCGGCAACGCGACGGCGGCTATCGGGAAATTAACACGCCGCAGGTGCTGAACCGATCATTCTGGGAGAAATCCGGGCATTGGGAAAACTATCAGGAGCATATGTTCGTCGTCGAAGTTGAAGAAGAGCACGCAAAAGAAAAGGCGATCAATGCGTTAAAACCGATGAACTGCCCCTGCCATGTGCAGATATTCAAACACGGGCTTCGAAGTTACCGCGAATTGCCGCTGCGGTTGGCCGAGTTCGGCTCTTGTTCGCGCTATGAGCCATCCGGCGCACTGCACGGATTGATGCGGGTGCGCGGATTCACCCAAGACGATGGCCACATTTTCTGTACTGCCGATCAGATCGAGTCCGAATGCGTCCGGTTCGTTGACTATCTGGACAGCGTTTATAGCGATCTCGGGTTTGAGAGCTTTGACATAAAATTCGCGACGCGACCCGAAAAACGAGTCGGGGCGGAGGCCGTCTGGGATCATGCCGAGGAAGCACTAGAGGCCGCTGTCAAAACAACTGATCGCCCCTACACGATCGATCCGGGGGACGGTGCATTTTATGGGCCCAAGCTCGATTTCTATTTGACCGACGCCATTGGAAGGACCTGGCAGTGCGGCACGTTTCAGGTCGACCCGAATCTACCCGAGCGGCTTGGCGCGGAATTCATTGGCGAAGACGGTGCCAAGCACCGTCCGTTCATGCTGCATCGGGCGTGCCTTGGCAGTTTCGAGCGGTTCCTGGGGATACTGATCGAAAACTATGCGGGTCGCTTTCCACTTTGGCTTGCACCAAGACAAGTGGTTGTCGCGGCGATTGTTTCAGACGCCGATGAATATGTCGCCGAAGTGGTGGCCGAACTGAGGGCGCGCGGCATTCGCGCCGAAGCAGATATCAGAAACGAGAAGATCAACTACAAAATCCGCGAACATTCGGTGGGAAAAGTCCCGGTCATATTGGCTGTAGGACAACGCGAAGTCGCTGATCGAACCGTTTCAGAGCGACGGCTTGGCCAAAAAGAGACGCGCGTTATCCCCCTGGATGACATCGTGTCACATCTGGAAAACGAGGCGATGCCGCCGGATTTGGCACGGTCCGTCAAATAGAGTTCAGCTTCGGTGGACCAAACTGCCAAGTCTCGCGTGGCTGGTTCTGGTTTGGCCTGCCGCATATCTGTTATCGCACTAATAGTTCACGCAGTAGATGCTTTGCTTTGCGCTTGATCCTTGGAGAATGTTGCACCAGCCAATGCATTTTCAGCTGGCTTCGGACGATCGAACAGGAATCCCTGGCCGTTGGTGCACCCCAGCTTACAGAGAATCTCGCGTTGCTCTGGTCGCTCTACACCCTCAACCACAACCTCAAATCCCAAACTGCGCGCCAGATCCAGCACCGCATCCAAGATGAATTGAGATTCCCCCGACGTCTCAATTTCGGCAATGAGCGATTTGTCGATTTTTAACTCGTCGGCGGAAATCGTACGTAAATAAGCGAGCGACGAATACCCGGTTCCAAAGTCATCAATGGATATCCGACACCCGCGATTGCGGAGTTCGGCCACAGATTCCCCAACTTGTTCCCAGTTTGCGAGCTGGACGGTTTCGGTAATTTCGAGCGTTAGCAGTTCCGGCGGCAGACCATGACGCAGAAGCGCATCGTGAACGAATGAAAGGCTTTGCGCGCGGCGGAAATGAAGACCGGACAGGTTTACGCTGACGGAAAAATCGGTTGAATACCGACGATTCCAAACGGCGATGATTTCAACGGCGGTATCAAGAACGTAGCGGTCGATGTCGACGATGCGCCCGCTTTCTTCCGCGATCTGGATGAAATCCGCCGGCGGAAGAATTTCTCCGTCCCGCTTCCAGCGCACGAGTGCTTCAAATCCTTTGACGCGCCCGGATTGCAAATCGACTTTGGGTTGAAGATAAACTTCAAGCTCGCCTTGAAGAATGGCACGCGGCAGATCCTTCATTAGACGTCGACGCTCTTTGAACGCGCGTTCAAGTTCAGAATCGTAAAGCGTGTATCTGCCCCGACCGGCAGATTTGGAGGCATAAAGCGCAAAGTCCGACACCCGCATCAAGTCTTCGAAACGCGGTGTGTCGATCGCAGAAAGTTGCGTGGTTGTCGCCAGTCCGACACTGATACCAGGTGACACGCGCTCGTCGCCGAACTGAAATGGCCGGGAGCACTCTGATATGAGAGACATGCAGAATGTTTTCAAAAAAGCGGTGCTGTCGGATTCCAAAAATACAGCAAATTCGTCACCGCCAAGACGCGCCGCTATCCCAAGATTTGCCTCGGCCTCGGCCCTGATACAGCGACCAACGTATTTAAGAACGTTGTCACCAACGACATGTCCGTGCCGATCGTTAATGTCCTTAAAGCCGTCCAGATCGATTAGGATCAACGCGCCCTTTGCCCCGGGTGCGAGAAAATCATCAACGCGGTCCTGAAACTGCACGCGGTTTGCAAGTCCCGTGACCGGGTCAAAGTAGGCAAGATGATCTGCACGTCTTTCAGCCTTGTCGCGGGCTTTTCTTGCCATGACTTCCCCGCGCAACAAACGCAGACAGGCCAATCCGGCAAGCGTGATCAGACCAAGAAATACGTATACTGCGCGCGATAGCCGAACGACTTCTTTGGTTTGGCGCGCGAACATTCGCACTTCAAGTTTGTCGGTCTCGTCAAGGTATCGAAACACAGCCCTTCTGGCGGACTTTGCCCTTTCAACCAATGCCGGTGTCGAAAAAACCGAAATTGGATCCTGTGACGACATCGCCGCATCCGCGTCTTCAACCAGCAACTGGATTGCAGTTACCGCATCCGCACCGCTCTGCAGCATCGTCTCTGCACTGACATAATCAGGGTCTCGCAGAAACAGGCCTGTGAGGTCCTTTAGGCGCGTCTGCAAGTGATCGGCCCTCACAAAAAGAATGTCTACAGACGCCGAAATACTGGATAACACTTCCTTTTCAGAACCGCCTGACACGCCTTCAAGAATTTCATTCGTCAGCCTGACGAGATCGTTCAATGCGGAATGGGTATTTGCCGTTTGATGATACTCGAGTTCAATTTGTGTCGAGAGAATTTCATTGGTTGACCGCGAAAAGCCATATGCGGCGAATAGTGCCACCGAACATAACAATGCCAACGTCAGGACAAACCCAGTCCAAGACGAAAGAAAGTCTGAGCGGCCATTGAACATGCGCCTGGCCCGAAAGTGCTTACATTAATTCCCGACCTCGATAACCGCGGCCATCCACACGAGATGGTCCTCCGTCACAATGGGAGAGCCGACGTAATCTTCCGCAGCAACAACAAATTGAATCGGTCCGCGGTTGCGACGCGAATGCGGTCGGCCATCTACCCGCGTTGCAACGAGAATGGGTGCCGCCTCCCAAACCTCTTGGTTGATTACGGTCGTAAAATCGTTTTCGGCGGTGACACGAATGGATGGGGCATCGAGAAGGCCGTGCGCCTTGAGCAAATCGGTTAACAGAATTCCCTCAAACACCGCGGGCGTCTCTCGCCAAGGCGTCGTCGTTTCGATTCTATAGGTCGGGAAAGCCTCAAGATCTTCTGGTGCGTATGAAGCGCCGCTTCCATCACCGACACGAATTTCGAGCTGAGCTTCTCGATGGTGTATCGGGGTCAATTCGACCGGCTTAGGGGCGGCCATTGCAGACGATGCAAGACCGAACAAAAGGCAACACGCCGCAGCGGAATAGATATTTCTCATGGCAAAGCTCTCTGCAAGGTATGGATGCGAGCGGATTACCGTGTGAGGGCTAAGGATCCGTTTCCAGCCGGCGAACTTGATTGCAAAAATTTTAGCAAGGTTCCGCTGATCTTTGAAACTTCTGTCGGCGGAATAATGTTTCAGCCCATAACGTCGGTGTCATACACGCAGGAGTGAGTGGAATGTCATCGCGATGGATGTTTTCACGCCGATGTCGTTAACGACAATCTAAGATTATTTATCAAATGTGAGGAAGACCATCGAATGTCTAATACTGCTAAATCAATCGCTGTCGCAGGTGCCGTTGCCGCTGCAATTTCCGCGACGATGACTGCTCCTGCACAGGCACAGTCCAAAGAAAAATGCTTTGGCGTTTCGCTTGCAGGAAAAAATGACTGTGCTGCCGGTGCAGGCACCACATGTGCTGGAACATCAACCGTTGACTATCAGGGCAATGCCTGGACGTTGGTCGACGCTGGCACCTGCGCCGAGATTGAACTTCCGATCATGGCCGACGGAACAGCGCGCCAAGGATCGCTTGAAGCACTGGACCGCGACCTACCTGCATAAGTTTTGACTAATGACGGCGCCCCTAGCGATTTGCCGGGGGCGCGATTCTTCTGGAGATCGCTATGTTGGACACTTCAGCCCATCAATTTGATCACCTGCCAGCGGCGCCCGGTGTCGGTTATAAGCCGCAGCATTTTAATGATATTGTCAGCCAACCAGGTACGGTTCGGTGGCTAGAAATTCATGCAGAGAACTATATGGGTGACGGGGGGCGACCGATCGCGCAACTACGTCATCTTGCGGAGCGTTTTCCGATTTCCGTGCATGGTGTCGGATTGTCAATTGGTGGTGAAGATCCATTGGATGCTGATCACCTTGCAAGGCTGAAGGCGCTTGTGGGGTGGTTATCGCCTGCGAGTTTTTCAGAGCATCTGGCATGGTCGACGCACGACGCTGCGTTTTTGAACGATCTTTTGCCATTGCCATACACAGCTTCGACACTTGCACGGGTCGCTGATCATATTGACGAGGTTCAATCGGTTCTCGGTCGTCAGATGCTTTTGGAAAACCCATCATCTTATCTAGCATTTGAAGAATCAACGATGGAGGAAACAGAGTTTCTTCGCGAAATTGCGCGGCGCACTGGTTGTGGCTTGCTTTTGGACGTTAACAACGTGTTTGTCAGTGCGACCAATCTGGGAACGGACCCGGTTTCCTATATTGATGCATTTCCTTTGGAACTAGTGGGCGAACTTCATCTGGGCGGCCACGACGGTGAGGAAGACGACCACGGCGAACCATTGTTGATCGACAGCCATGGTTGCGAGGTCGCAGATCCGGTTTGGAGCTTGTACGAATACACGCTCGGTCGCGGGGGTGCCAAACCAACTTTGATCGAATGGGACAACGACGTCCCGGATTGGCCAACCTTGGAGGCCGAAGCGCGACGGGCGGCAAACGTATTCGCCAGTTGCCCGTTATGAATGTCACTCAATCGGGATTTAAAGCGGCGCTTCTTGATCCGAACGCTGTGCAGCCCGGCGGGCTAGTTGATGGGCAGGGTCGCGACGCCGGGCGCCGGTTTGACGTTTACCGAAACAACGTTGCAGTTTCACTGATAGAAGCTTTGGAAGCAGCCTTTCCAGTCGTTGCAAAGCTGGTGGGACCAAACAACTTCAAGACTCTGGCACGCGATTTTCTGCGCGCGCACCCACCAATATCACCGGTTATGATGTCTTACGGCGACGCGTTACCTGAGTTTCTGAGCTGTTATGAGCCAGCGTCGAGTATTGGCTATCTGGCAGACGTAGCGCGGCTGGAAATAGCACTTCGCGAAAGTTACCACGCCGCTGATGTCACCGCACTTGACCCGCGGATTTTACAGAGTTTGCCGGTTCATGAGTTGATGGCCAGGAAGATAGAATTCGCACCGACCGTCAAACTTGTACGCTCGCCTTGGCCAATTCACGCAATCTGGCGATTCAACACCGCAGTCGGAGCATCTAAACCGGCAATGGCGGCAGAGGATGTTGTCGTGCTCCGTGCGGAATTTGACCCGGAACCCCATGTTCTTAGAAACGGCGCAGGCGATTTCATCTCTGCACTGCTGTCCGGAGAGTCATTCGCGACTGCAATAGAAAATGCCACCACAGTTTGCAGCGAATTTAATCTTTCCGATACGCTCGCGCTGCTGTTGCGTGAAAACGCACTGAAGACGCTAAAGGACTAAATGATGATCAGAGCCCTGACTGCTTTATACGACGCCATTTTTTCAAGAATTGAACAAGTGACGGTTCCGTTGATGACAACGCTTGCACGGTTCATCTTTGCCGCGGTTCTTCTGCTTTATTACTGGAACTCCGGACTAACAAAATTGGGTGATGGGGTCTTGGGATTCATCTTCCCTTCGGACGGAGCGTATATCCAGATATTTCCCAAAACGGTTGAAGCTGCGGGCTATGATTTTTCTCAATTGGGAACAACGCATTGGCTGATAGTTACAGCGGGAACCTGGAGTGAGTTCGTCCTACCACTTTTGATTGTTGTCGGTCTTTTTACCCGCCTTGCAGCGCTTGGGATGATAGGATTCATCGCATTGCAAAGCTGGGTCGATTTGTTTGGGCACGGCGGAATTGACAACGGCACCCTCGGGTCCTGGTTTGACCGATTTCCCGATGGTCTGATCCTAGATCAACGCGCATTCTGGGTATTTGCTTTATTGTATCTCGTGCTGCGCGGCGGAGGGCCGCTGTCGATCGATCGGTTGCTTAGAAATGGCTCTTCGGCTCATCTGGACGACCGGCAGCCAGTGCAAGGATAGCCGCAAGCGCAATCATCGAAATCGGAAAGATAGAAAAGAAGCCGATGCCGAAAGCCCAAAACAGCCCTGCGGCAGAAATCCCCAAGGCAATGCCGCCCCACAGGGCCCGGTATTTCGCCATCGCGGCCCCAGCAATTGCCAAGAGTGGTGAAATGACACTTATTGCGCGAACGGCGTCAACGTTTTCAGGCAATTCGGCCAGATCCGGCCATTCGCCCCAGCGATATATCGCTTCTGTGTAGCCGAAACTTATCATACCCATAAGAAGGGCCAAGAGCCCCCCGATCAGTCCAAGTGCAGCGGCCGCGTTGCGCATAGGCGAATCTCCTCTTCAAGCTTACTTAAGCTTGTGTGCTGGCATCGCCAAGGTGTGCCGCTTGTGCCGCCGCGTCCCATCCAAGAGTAAGCGTCTTTCCAGCCTCAATTACGGGCCGCTTCATCAGAGCGGGATGCGCGATGAGCAAGTTTATCGGGTCTCCTGACCGTTCGTTATCGCCAAGTGTCCGCCAGGTCGTTGACCGCGTATTTAATAGGCGGGCCCCAAATGCATCGAAAAACCGCGCAATTTCATTGTGACTGAGTGGCTCGATTCGCACATCACGAAAACTGACGTCCAGACCATTGGATTCCAATGATTTTCGCGCCTTTCGGCAGGTGTCGCAGGTCGGGATGCCGTACAAAACAATCATTGGATACATTTCCATCTCACGGACATGTGGCTTGTTTTTTAGCGGTTTCGTTCCAGTTTTAAAGAGGTAACGCAGTTCGCATGTTTGCCGCATGCGCGGTCGACCTGCTACACTCGTTGCACTTGAAGTCCGCCGGACGACCGGCGGAGACGACGGAAGGAAGACCGATGCCAACCGGCACAGTAAAGTGGTTCAATTCGACCAAGGGA
>JBPCWO010000325.1:0-3038 GCA_051009475.1 Boseongicola sp. | reverse complement strand
GCCGCTATCCGTCCGAAACCAACGGATCTGACGGGGTAATCAAGTTAATTTTTGATGAATATATCCAACTGATCATAAGACGGCAATTTTGCTCTGTGAAACGCCGATCTCACAGCACATATTCGAGATACCATCCATCACGTTGACCACACGGGATGCTGGCGCGGACGTGTTGAGACGTGACGTGCGCGCCTCTGGACGTGGAGCAACGATCCCACCAATTTCAACTATCCATAGCGACGCGGAATTCCATCAAGCCATGCGTGGCAGCATCAAAGGGCAACAACCGATGACACTTCAATTTAACGAGATTGCCCCCGGCGTTCACACTTCTTCGTTGATGCATCCTAAAACGAAGTGTTCGCGGAGCATTGCCGTGATTGCCAGCAGCAATGGTTGGCAGTTGTTCATCGAAAACGAGCTAACCGCCAGAAACCTCCCATCTTTCGAAGTCGCAGCGGCTCGAGCTGAATTGGCAATTGGGCCGCAGCGAAGTTTAACGATGGTCCGTGTTGCGATTGTGCTGGTCGCACTCGCCATCGTCGGTGGCAGCGCCATTGGTGTGGCAAAGCTCATTCCTGGTGAGCTAACCGTGATAGCTGATCAAATGCGTCCAGCGCCCGCGCCCGCGATTGTCAATGCAAAATCTCTGGTCGTGACAACGGTTTCGGATGGCCGGACAGTACCGCTTCCAGAAATGCAACAGCCCGACGTCAAACCGTGGAGACGATAACGGCAGGGGCGGTTCAAGCGCCAACCATCAGACCACCGGTTGTAATTCCGACCCGACGTCCGAGGCGACTCCGCTCTCCAAAACAGAAACAACGGTTTTCGCGCCGCACCTCGGCGCTGCCGGACCGCGTCGTCAGCCCAAGAAAGTGATCTCCACATAGCGCAGCGGACACGCAAACGTATGGCGTTGTGAACACCAATAACCTGAAGCGATCACATTTGTCAGGCCCATATAGAAACCGTTCCAACTCAGCAAACATACAGGTGTTCAATCATGGGTTTAAAAGCACTTCAGAAAATTGCAATGCTGACAGTAGCGTTTGCATTTCTCTCGGGCCCGGCCGTCGCACAAGTTGTCCTATACAAGGGTACGTTTAAGGGCGCGGGCGGTAAAAAATCATCCGGCAACTTCGAAATTTTTAAAAAGGACGGGAAAACGCTGATCCGTTTGAAGAGCAACTTCCGCCTCTCTTCAGTACCGGATCCCAAACTTGCCTTCGGAAACGGTCGTTACAAGAAGGGCACGATCTATGCGAAGCTTAAGAAGTTTCGTGGTGAGCAGACCTACGTCATTCCCGGTCGCCTGAACGCGGCATCTTTCAGCCAGGTTTGGATCTGGTGTGAAAAATTCAGTGTTCCTCTGGCGGTCGCGAACATCAAGAAACAGTAAAGTCGTCGGGACGGGCGGAAAAGCCGAAACGGCGACAACCCACGCTCGTCCCGGTCACAAATCGTTTTACCGGGAATTCCTGTTGTACCCCGAGGATTCTTTTTTTACGCTCTCGCAATCCGGCCAGCTCGGCCTTGTTTTGCTATCGATAGGCATCTGTGCCGGGATCATCTATGCCATATACCGGGCGAGCCGCAACCTACCACTGTGGGGTGCGGTAGGGCTCGCAATATTTGGCTTCGGTGTCTTTGAATGGCTGTCTCCGCAGATCTATTACTTCTATTACTGGTTTTACTTTGATGGCCTACCCATCCAAAGCGTCATTCGGCTGCCACCTTCTCCCCAAAGATTGCTCCAACTTATGCTGTTCGCTTATGAACACACACTGTCCGCCCATGGCCGCGGACTGCTCGCCTGGTCGCTGGTTGCGAGCGCGTTCTGGGGTCGAAAGGCAAGGCGACCCGTTTCGCCGTGTCGCCCCGGATCTTCGTCATGCCATCAGAGCGAGTGATTGGTTTAATCGAAGCCACTTCGCCTGCGGCCAAGGTAGTCATTCCTGGTAGCGGTCAAGGATCGAGGGGCGAGTGTCAATCGAAATGCGCCGATCGCTGAATCTGATAGTGTTGAAATGAGTCTTGGCTGAGTTTCCGCTATCGCATCATTGTGCTAACGCAATAGGAAATTGGATCGGGCTTCGGGCGAGTCACAAATTTCGTTGCTTAGCAGCCATATTCATTCAACGATTGGCTTTATTGGCTCGGCTATCGGTAGTCCAAACCCGTCATTGGCAGATATGATGCCATCCAACCACGTTGGATATTCAAAATGACATTGACCCTCGGTATTGTCGAAGCATTGGCCCCCGATCAAGCCGCCCTCAAGGCCGCGTCAAAGCAGTTGAGCGCCAAGAAGTGGCCGTTGCGTGGGCACAACGAAGCGACTGATCTAATATGGGGAGAATGTCAGGGGTCGGGCTCGAATCCCTATCGGGTCATGGCCGACGTTGGCGACCAAGGTTACAAGTGCACCTGCCCTTCACGCAAATTCCCCTGCAAGCATGCGCTGGCGCTGATGTGGATGTTTGCCGAAAGCGCGTCAGAATTTGAGGCGGGCAATGTTCCGGACTGGGTCAGCGACTGGGTTGGCCGACGCCGAAAAACCGGGGCGCCGGCCACGGCCCCGCAATCGGGCAGCACAGCCAAAAACCTCAATGAAGCCCTCCGCAGCGAGGCCGAGCCCAGGACAGATCCCAAGCGCGACGCAAAACGTAAGGCCGTAGCCGAAAAGCGCGCCAACGAGACACTCCAATCCGTTGCGGGCGGTCTCGAAGAACTCGAGCAGTGGATCCTCGATCAGTTGCGCCAAGGGCTCGGGTCATTCGTTGCGAATGCTCAGGATCGATGTCGGCGGATAGCAGCCCGACTGGTCGATGCGAAGGCGCAAGCACTCGCGAGCCGGCTTGACGAACTGCCTGCACGCCTACTCATTTTGCCCGCCGCTGAGCAGACTGATGCTGCAATCGCAGAGTTCGGCAAACTGGTGCTCCTTGCACAAGCCTGGAAGGCGAGCCCCGGTCACGCAGACGTTCATGCTTCTGTTGCGACGTCGCAAGGGCGCGATGAATTACTTGCGGCCA
>JBPCWO010000324.1:0-4751 GCA_051009475.1 Boseongicola sp. | reverse complement strand
TACGACTGCCCTAGGACCGCGCTGACCGAACTCATGCCACACTCCTGTTTGCAACAGGGTTGAGGTTATAGGTGCGATCGTGGGTCAGGCTGGGAATGCGTGCCGTCGTCTCGGCAACTTTATCGAGGTCCAACTGAGCGTGCACAACGCCGGGGATATCAACTCCATCGGCCAGTATTTCACCCCAAGGGCTGACGACCAAGGAATGACCGTAGGTTTCACCGCCACCGGGGACAGGACCAACGGCGCAGGCGGACACGATGAAGCACGTGTTTTCAATCGCGCGGGCGCGGTTCAGCATGTGCCAATGCGCTTCGCCGGTCAGCTTTGTAAAGGCCGCCGGACAAATGATGATCTCGGCGCCGGCTTGGGCAAGATCGCGGAACAGGCCAGGAAACCGCAGGTCATAGCAGATCGTATGGCCGATCTTGCCAAATTTGGTGTCGTGGACAACTGCGCGCGACCCAGGTTCTACGGTATCGCTTTCCCGATAAACCGCACCATCCGCCAGATCGACGTCAAACAGATGGATTTTATCGTAACGGCCCGCGATGTGGCCGCGGTCGTCGATCATAAACCCGCGATTGATTATCCGGCCGTCGGGGCCATCAACTGCGATGGAGCCGAGGTTCACCCAGACGTTCCGCTCTGCCGCAAATGTCTGAAAGGCGGTCAAAACGGGGTGCGCTGACTCAGGTGCCGAAGGCGGGCGAATGCGTTGCCCGTCCGAAACCAGTCCGCCGCAATATTCCGGCAAAAAGATGATATCCGCACTTGCGCTTACCGCGGCGTCGGCTAGCGGCATGGCCTCGGCAATTGCCGAAATCATGTCGGGCATCGGCCGGGTCTGCAGGCATGCGATATGGAGCGGACGGGACATCAGAACTTCATGTAGGCCTTTCTGAGCGTCACAAGAGGGTGGCGGTCGGACATCTGGAATTTCAACAGAAGTTCGCGCGCGATCATGTCGCGGTCCTGTTGGTTGTCCGGCAATTCGATGCTGTCCGGGATCCGAACCCAGCCGTTGTTGTTGCGATCAAAGACGGCGGGTTTGCCCTCTTCGTAACCCATGTGGATGTCTTCGAGCCAATTCAGGTCGTCCCAACCCATCACTTCCATGTATTTCGACAGGAAAGGCGTGATGCGGTCGTAATCCGGGACCAGATTCACATCGTAGCGATAGCCGATGTGCTGCCCGATCTCTTTTTCGCGCTCCGATCCAAGACCGTCCGCGTCTTTCACAAATTGATCGACGTCCGTAATTTTGGACCCGCGATACTGTGTTCCAGCCATATCTCAAGCCCTCTCTTAAAGGTGGTGATAGTCTTCGACGCCAACCGTGTGGTTGGTGCCCGCAAGCGGAATGCCGGCCATTGCCGATGCTTCCATAGTCAGTGCGGCCAAATCTTCCGGTTCGAGCGAATGCAGATGCGTCTTGCCGCAGGCGCGAGCGAAAAGCTGTGCCTCGATCGTGAGCGTATGCAAGAAGTTATAGACCCGCTCTGCAGCAGCATCGGGATCGAGACGCTGGCGCAAAACCGGATCCTGCGTCGCCACGCCAACCGGGCACCGGCCCGTGTGGCAGTGATAGCAATAGCCCGGCTCGGCACCGATCTCTTCGGGAAAGTTCGCTTCCGGAATATCCTTGTTGCAGTTCAACGCCATCATGACCGAGTGGCCAAGTGCAATGGCGTCCGCACCAAGGGCAATCGCCTTGGCAACATCGGCGCCGTTGCGGATGCCGCCGGCGTAAACGAGGCTGATCTCACCACGTTTTCCAAGATCATCGATCGCCTTTCGCGCCTGACGAATCGCCGCCATGCCCGGAACACCGGTGTCTTCGGTCGCAAGGTGCGGACCGGCCCCGGTGCCGCCTTCCATGCCGTCGATATAGATCGAATCCGGGTCGCATTTCACCGCCATCCGAACGTCATCATAGACGCGCGATGCCCCCAGTTTCAGCTGGATCGGAATTTGACCGTCGGTCGCCTCGCGGATCTCAAGGATCTTCAACGCCAGGTCATCCGGGCCCAGCCAGTCAGGGTGACGAGCCGGCGACCGCTGGTCGATACCGGCGGGAAGCGAGCGCATCTCGGCAACTTGGTCGGTCACTTTCTGACCCATCAAGTGGCCGCCAAGGCCGACCTTACAGCCCTGTCCGATGAAAAACTCACAACCGTCAGCCAGAACCAGGTGGTTCGGGTTAAAGCCATAGCGCGACTGGATACACTGATAGAACCATTTCGAGCTATAGCGGCGCTCGTCGGGGATCATCCCGCCCTCGCCCGAACATGTCGCTGTTCCGGCCATTGTCGCACCACGCGCAAGCGCGGTTTTTGCTTCGTACGAAAGCGCGCCAAAGCTCATGCCGGTGACGTAGACCGGAATATCCAGCTCCAACGGCACTTTTGCGCGCGGTCCAATGACCGTCTTGGTTTCACACTTCTCGCGATACCCCTCGATCACGAACCGCGTCAGTGTGCCGGGAAGAAAGGTTATGTCGTCCCAATGCGGGATCTTCTTGAAAAGCGAGAAGCCGCGCATCCGGTAGCGGCCAAGCTCGGACTTGATGTGAATGTCATCCATGACATGGGGCGGAAAGATAAAGCTGTCCCCAATCCGGTTGACGTCCCGCGCTAAAGCGGGCTTTTTTGGCATGTCTCCGTCAGCCATTTTTTTGTCCTTTCAGCGCGTTAGAGAATGAGTTTCTTCTCGTTTGGTTCCAGATTGTCGTAATTCCAGAGCATCCGGCCTGCGACGATCTTGGTGAAGTGGTCGACGCCTTTTTCCGGCATCAGGCCATATTGAGTCAGCTTCCGCGTGAGCCAGGCCCGATCCAGATCCGTTAGATCTTCCGGCACGGCATCGACGCCCAGTGACTGAATTTCGCCGCCGACATAGATTGTGCCGTCATACATCGAGTCGCCGAGGTTTTTGCCGGCATTGCCGCAGACAACCATCCGACCTCTTTGCATCATGAAGCCTGATAGCGCGCCGGTGTCGCCACCGACGATAATCGTGCCGCCCTTCTGGTCGATGCCAGTCCGGGAACCAACCGAGCCTCTGCAGACGAGGTCGCCGCCACGGATCGCCGCGCCGAAGGTCGAGCCGGCGTTCTTTTCGATCATGACCGTTCCCGACATCATGTTCTCACCGCAAGACCAGCCAACGCGACCAGTGACACGCACGTTCGGCCCATCGATCAGGCCGATAGCAAAATAGCCGGTGGAACCCTCGATGATCAGGTTTAGGCGGCTTAGAATACCTACGCCAAGCGAGTGCTTGCCGCGCGGGTTCTGCAACACGATTGTGCCATAGCCTTCAGCCATCAGATCACGGACTTTGCGGTTGACCTCCGTCGTGGTCAGCCCATCGCAATCCACTTCGGTACGCTTGTTGAAATCAACGTCCGGCGCCCAAGGATAGGTGAACCGTTCACTCGCATCCGGGTCAAACTCTAGATAGAGCGACTTGCCCGTCAGTTGTTCCGTCCGCATTCCAAGCGCGGTAACGCGCTCTTCTTGCGACATTGCCTTTAGGTCGGCATCGCTCACGCTTGCCATACGCGAACCTCCTCGTCGTAGGGATCGGTTGTATCAATTTCGTGTGGAAGGATCGCGCGAATCGCCACCTCTTCCGAAGCCATTGCGATCAGGTCGTCGCTTTCATAAAGAACCAGCGGCTTCGCAGCCATTGTATCTTTGGCCATGCCCAGCTGGTCTTTGGTGCAGACCAGATAGGTAAACACGCCGTCAATTTCCTGGATCGACCGCGTCAGGCTGTCTTCAAGGGTGACACCGTTGGCCAGATTGTGCGCCGTATAGACCGCCAGAAGTTCGCTGTCGCAGTTTGACATGAACCTATGACCCTTGCGCTCCATCTCGCGGCGCATCATCCAATAGTTTGTGATCTGGCCGTTATGAACGACGCTGACGTCGTTGTAAGGGAACGCCCAGTATGGGTGCGCCGATTTGATATCGACGTCTGATTCCGTGGCCATACGGGTGTGCCCGATCCCATGTGTGCCCTCGAATTCGTCTAGTCCATAGGCTTCAGCCACTTCGGCCGCATCACCTAGATCTTTGATCAACTCCAAGCCGTTGCCCATCGACAGGATCTCGACGTCTTCGACCTCTTCGATGTGCGCCGCCATGTCGCCGGTGTCGCCGTCATGCGCCAGAAAGTAACGCAGCGCATAGGGCCGGACGCGATCCTTGGACTTCACGGTCGCACCATGCTCGGCCAGGATTTCGTCAACCTTTGCGATCCGTTCGTCCAGAACCGCATGGATGCCGCGGCCGCGGTCCATGTCTTCGGCTTCCGCGATTTTCAGACGCATGATATAATCACCATCACTCGCGTCGCCATAAACCGCGTAGCCGGTCGAATCCGGGCCGCGATGTTTCAGGGCCTGAAGCATGGCGGTCATTTCGCCGCCAACGTTCGAGCTTTTACCCTTGTGAATTATTCCAGCAATTCCGCACATTTACGAAGCGCCTCCTCCTGACATTCGGTGACAAGGCGGTTTTGTCGCCTTGCATTATTCTTGTTATTCGAGCGCGCCTTTAGGGCAGGCACTCCATGTAGGTATCGTTGTCCCACTCGGTGACGGTCGCCATGAAGCGCGCGTATTCGTCGTGCTTGTATTCGTGATACAGACGATACATTTCACCCGGCAGACCACGGCGAACAACTTCGCTGCCTTCAAGATGTTCCAGAGCTTCGCCAAGCGACATCGGCAGCTTTTTGAC
>JBPCWO010000323.1:0-3475 GCA_051009475.1 Boseongicola sp. | reverse complement strand
GCACTCATCCGCTGGAAAGAATGGCGGGCACAGGACGAATAGAACACTCGTATGCCAACGCGGTCAAAAACTCTGGTTTAATTCATCTGCTGCGGGAATTTCCCGCTCGCGCCGAGCTATATAATCGAGAAGGGCCTCGTCTTTTTCCTCGTCCAGCTTCGGTTCCTCGTAGTCCGCCAATAGCTTGCGGGCATGGCCCAGCGCCCGTTCGGTGATTTCGACCGATCCTTCCGCCGCCCATTGCTCGATTGAATTGTTGTCGAATAGCTCGGGCATGAAATACGCAGCTTGGAAGTTCTCTTGTGTGTGCGGGTGTCCCAGAAAGTGCCCGCCAGGGCCGATATCGGCGACCGCCGAAACCGCATCGTCAAAATCATCCCATTTCGGTCCCTCGGCCATGCGATAAGCCATCGCGCATTGTTCGGCGTCGACGACGAACTTGGCGACCGAACAGTGCATTCCCGCCTCGTTCCAGCCGGCCGAGTGCCAGATGTAATTTGCACCAGAATGGATCGTGGCCGACAGCGTCGTCGCGCTTTCATACCCTGCTTGCGCATCGAAAGTTTTGGCGCCGCCGAGTGTGTTCGACGTGCGCCACGGGACATCATAGTGCCGCGCCATCTGCCCAATCATGAAGTTCATCAAGCTAATTTCAGGCGTTCCGGCCATTGGCGCACCGGATTTCATGCTCACCGGCGACAGGTAATGGCCGTAGATCGCTGGGGCGCCCTTACGCACCACCTGCGTATAGGCCAGCGCTGAAAGCGCCTCGGCATTCAATTGCGCCACGGTTGCGGGCACGCTGGCCGGTGTGTTCGCCCCGCCCAAAACAAAGGGCGAGCACAAAACCGGTTGCTTGCGGCAGCAGAAAGCGCGCATCGCACCCAACATGGTTTCGTCCCAGACCAGCGGCGAGTTTCCATTGCAGTTGCCGGTCGTAACAGGATGATTTTCGAGGAATTCGTCGCCGAACAAGACTGCGCACATCTCCATGACGTCTTCGGCATTCTTCGGGCTGGTGGTCATGCCCATGAACATTTTGTCCGAGTGCTTCATCGAAGAATACGTGATGCGCAGATGCCGCTGACTGATCGGATGGTCATAAGGTTCGACAATGTGGTGTGCGGAGGAATGCATCGCCGGCAACATGTGGCTGAGCTTGTGGAACATCGCGAGGTCATCAAGCGTCGGATTTCGTCGCACATCATCCAGATCCCGCAGGTAAGGCGCGCCGGTCATCGGAACAAACACTGCGTTCCGGCCGCCCAATTGAACATTCTTCTGTGGATCGCGGGCGTGATAGGTGAACTCGGATGGAATTGATTTGATTAGCTCGCACACCAAACCACGATCGAGATAAACCATCTCGCCATCAACTTTCGCGTCAGCGCCTTTCCAATCCTCAAGCGCAATCGGGTCGCGAAATTGAATGCCAACGTTCTCGAGGATGTCCATTGAAGCCGCGTCGATGCGCTCCACCTGGGCGCCGTCCATGACCTCGCAAGTCGGCAGATTGTGCGTAAGGCCGGGCAACATCTCGAAGTTCGGCGCGGTGCGGATTGCACGACGCGCGGCGCGACCACCGGCCCGGGCGCGCGGCGCGGTATCAGTGCTCATCGGCAGTCTCCCTTTGTTCCGATTGTCACCGTGTAAGTCTTGGATTTCGTGCCGAATTACGAAATCAATCTGCAGGAAACCGACATCTGGACTAGCCCGAAAGCACTAAACGCAGAATAGGTCTATTTGCTTCGTTTCGGCGCGGTTTTTTCCAGCGAAAGCTCAGCGTCAGAAAACACCCATGGTCCTCGAATGCCTTTCACCCCTTCAGGCGCGATTTCCAGCTCGCGGTGCCGAATTTGGGGGTCGGCCAACGCTTCTTCAATAGAATTGATCGGTCCCG
Source organism: Boseongicola sp. (assembly GCA_051009475.1). Classification (GTDB taxonomy): domain Bacteria; phylum Pseudomonadota; class Alphaproteobacteria; order Rhodobacterales; family Rhodobacteraceae; genus CAXMNX01. The sequence continues at coordinate 1,575 of JBPCWO010000323.1, read as the reverse complement.
CTGGGACACCTGCCTCTTCAAGGATCTCCAATGTGTCTGCTGAATTCCGGGCGCCGAAATTCGGTTCCAACAATTGTGTCAAAGCGTCGTGGTTGGTGACCCTTTCCTGATTGCTTTTGAACCGGGCGTCCTCAAGCAAGGCAGTGAGGCCAAGAACCTCGCACAACCGCCGAAACTGGCCGTCGTTCCCAACCGCTAAGATGATGTGTCCATCGGCCGTAGCGATCACCTGGTAAGGTGCGATGTTCGGGTGCTTGTTGCCAAGCCGCACGGGGCTTGAACCAGTGGCGAGGTAATTCATCGCTTGGTTCGCAAGGACCGCCGTTGCGCAATCCAGCAGCGACATGTCCAGATGTTGCCCACGCCCGGTCGTGTGACGCTGTTCAACTGCTGCTAGAATTCCTATCGCTCCGTAAAGCCCGGTGACGATGTCGGTGATGGCGACGCCGACCTTTTGCGGCTGACCATCAGGCTCACCCGTAATTGACATCAGACCTGACATGCCTTGAATAAGGAAGTCGTATCCTGGTCGCTCTGCATATGGTCCTGTCTGGCCAAAACCGGTGATCGAGCAATAGATTAGCCGTGGGTTCAACGCTGACAGGTTTGCGTAGTCCAGCCCATGTTTTGCAAGACCACCCACTTTGAAATTTTCAATGAATATGTCCGCGTCCCTAGCCTGATCCAGAACGGTTTCTCGCCCGGCCACGGTTCGGAAATCGGCGGCAATACTGTCCTTGCCGCGGTTTGCCGCATAAAAATATGCCGCCGTTGTGTCGCCGTCTCGCTCAATAAATGGCGGGCCCCACCTACGCGTATCGTCCCCCTCGGGGCTTTCGATCTTGATGACCTCTGCTCCGAGGTCCGCAAGCGCCTGACCGATCCACGGCCCGGCAAGTATTCGGGCCAGTTCAACGACTTTGAGACCTTCAAGCGGTTTCATGAACAGTCCTTTGCAATTGCGTCCGGATTTGTCGCGATAGCGGTGTGGCGCGGAGCCGTGAGAAAGACAAGCACAGACTGGCCCTTGCGCCAGTCCGAAGCATTTGATCTTCGTTTCTGCGACCGTCTGAAATCGGGTCGCGCGGCAACAGGTAGAATTTATGAAAACGCAAGCACGGGTCGTTGTGATCGGCGGTGGGATTGCCGGATGCTCCGCACTCTATCATCTGACCCAGGAGGGTTGGTCAGATGTTGTTCTTCTAGAACGCGACGAGTTGACCTCCGGCACGACCTGGCATTCGGCTGCTCAGGTCACAAATTTCGGCATGACGCAAACTATGGTCGGTCTAAAATCCCACTCAATCCGGCTTTATCGCGAGTTGGCTGATGATCCCGAGTATCCGATCAACTACCACTATGGCGACGGCGGCATTCGACTTGCGAACACCGAAACCCAGATGGACGGCTACCGCCACTTCGCCTCTGTTGCACGCGGAATGGGTGTGGATTTTGAAATCATCGACGCCGAAGAATGTGGCCGTCGTCACCCGCTCATATCAACCGAAAACCTATTAGGCGGGCTTTGGGATCCACATGACGGTGACATTGATCCCGCGCAGCTTTGTCAGGCGC
>JBPCWO010000322.1:0-5618 GCA_051009475.1 Boseongicola sp. | reverse complement strand
ACCTTGATCGTCGAAGGGTCTGATATATCTGTGCCGAATATAGGACTGAACCCGACGCGAAGTGGCATCTTTGAGACCCTTCAAGAAATGGGCGCCGACCTGGCTTACGAGAACCAACGCGAAGTTGGTGGCGAACCAGTCGCCGATGTTCGGGTGCGCTATTCTCCTGACATGAAGGGCATCGAGGTTCCGCCAGAACGCGCCGCCAGTATGATAGATGAATACCCGATCCTGTCGATCGTCGCGGCATTTGCCGAGGGGCGAACATCAATGCACGGCGTTAAGGAATTACGTGTCAAGGAAAGCGACAGGATCGACGCGATGGCGGTCGGACTTCGTGCCAGCGGCACCGAAGTCGATGAGGGTGAAGACTGGTGGGAAATTCACGGGAAGGGACCGGGAGGCGTGAAGGGCGGCTCGACCGTCGCGGCGCGCCTCGATCATCGGATCGCGATGTCATTCCTATGCCTTGGCATGGCGACACGCGAACCTGTCAAAGTCGACGATGCATCGCCGATTCAGACCTCGTTCCCGGAATTCGAGCAACTGATGAGCGGATTGGGCGCACAGTTGGTTCGAGGCAATCAATGAATACTGGTTCTTGCCTGTGCGGCGCGGTGAAATACACCGTTTCGGGACCGCTTCGCCCCGTGGTCGCGTGCCATTGCAAACAATGCCAGCGGACCAGCGGGTTTCATGTTGCAGCAACCAGCGCACACCGCAACTCGGTCGACATCGAAGGAGCCGTGACCTGGTACCGATCTTCAGAGATTGCGAAACGCGGGTTTTGCGGCACTTGTGGATCGAATTTGTTTTGGGATGGACCGGGACGGAATTTGTCGATTTTTGCTGGAACTCTCGATGCGCCAACCGGTCTTTTGCTTGCCGGTCATATATATTGTGCCGACAAAGGCGATTACTATGAAATCACTGACGACTTACCGAAAGCCGACGTCCGCAATCCCGAGCTGACAACACAAGTTCCGTAACGCCTGGCTTCAAGCATTTTCGATTTCCGATAAAGCAGCCAAAGCCTCCTCCACACGATGACAGGCAACTCTAGCGCGTCCAACTTCGCGAAGCTCGGGTCTCTCGGTGCGGCAAATACCAATCGCAAGTGGGCACCGCGGGTTAAATGCGCAACCAGACGGCGGATTGATCGGATCAGGAATTTCGCCTTGTGGTGGATCGGCCTCGCGTCCAAAGCCATCCATTTTTGGCGCCGCCGCCAATAACATCTGGCTGTAAGGATGTGCCGGCCGTCGAAACAACGTCTCGGGGTCGGCCTCTTCAACCAAGCGGCCAAGATAAAGAACCCCGATCCGGTCCGCCATGTGCTGAACCACTGTTAGATCGTGACTGATGAGCAGGTAAGTGAGTCCGAATTCATCTTTCAAATCGCTCATCAGGTTCAAAACCTGCGCTTGAACACTCACGTCAAGCGCGCTGGTCGGTTCGTCGCAAACAATCAATTTAGGCTCGCTTGCTAGCGCGCGCGCAATGCATATGCGCTGGCGCTGACCGCCTGAAAACTCGTGCGGGAATTTCCCGGCGTCATCAGCGGACAGCCCTACTTGTTCTAGCAAACGCTCCGCCAATCCGACCGTGTCTCCGCCTTTGGCAGCAACCGGTTCGGCAATGATATCACGAACCTTCCACCTCGGATTTAGACTGGCAAACGGATCCTGAAATATCATCTGGATATCCGAACGAACACGCTCGATCTTGTCACTGTCAATTTCGCGCGACAGGTCAACGCTTTCGACCTCTACAGCACCGTCCGAGGGCGTCAGCAGCCCTACAACAATCTTCCCGATGGTCGATTTTCCCGAACCGCTCTCGCCGACGAGTGCGTAGACTTGGCGTTCGGGAATTTCAAAGCTGACATCGCTAACAGCAGTCAACAAAGCCCTGGGCAGTCGCTCGATCACTCGGTTTAACCATGGTTTCGAAACATCAAAGATGCGCGTCAAATTGCTAATGCGGACAAGCGGTGCTGTCATTGCGCAATCTCAAGGTGATCTACTGGAAACCAACAGGCTGCACGCCCATGGTCGGCTTCAAGTGTCGGCCAAGGATTCTCGCGGCACCGGTCCGATGCCTTTAAACATCGCGGGTGAAAAGCGCAGCCAACAGGCAGATTATCGAGCCGCGGCATAGCGCCGGGAATTTGTCGCAACCGCTTTAAGCCGTGTGACGCCAGCGGCGTCGAGGCCATCAGCCCTTCTGTATAGGGATGGCGCGGGCGCTGGACGACCTCCCGCACAGGTCCAAGTTCAGACAAACGACCCGCATACATTACCGCGACCCGGTCGGCCGCTTCAGCAATCACACCCATATCGTGTGTAACAAGCATTACTGCCGTGCCCCTGTCACGGCAAAGCCGCTTCAGCAGCGCAATGATCTGTGCCTGTACGCTGACATCCAGTGCGGTGGTTGGCTCGTCGGCGATGACCAACGCCGGTTCAGCACACAGAGCCAGTGCAATGACAACTCTCTGACGCATCCCGCCGGAAAACTCGTGGGGATAACTGTCAATCCGACTTGCCGCTGCAGGGATGCCGACCTCTTCAAGCGACTCTATTGCGCGACGACGTGCTTCTGTCTCGGAAATATCTAGATGCTCAAGCATCGTTTCGGCCAGTTGGTCGCCTATCTGAAGCAGCGGGTTCAGCGATGTGAGCGGGTCTTGGAATACCATTCCAATTTCCTTGCCGCGAAGCTTTCGCATCGCATCTCGATCCATGTTGTCAATTCGCTGTCCTTTGAGATGGATTTCCCCGCCGGAAATTTGCGCCGGTCGGTCCAGCAGACCGATCACAGCATTTCCGGTCATCGATTTGCCGGCACCACTTTCGCCGACAACTCCAAGTATCTCGCCCGCCTGAATATCGTAGCTCACTCCGTCCACCGGCTTCAAAACTGCGTCTCGCGTAGGGATATCGACAACCAGGTTGCGAACCGAGAGAACAGGGTCAGCCAATTGCGTTACTCCTTGAATTCTCAACCCTTATGGGCCGCTAAGTCGCACAAGAGCAAGCGGCCCGTACCCCTAAACCTTGGTCTTAGGTGACCAAATCCAAACCTAAAACGAATGGCAAGCTCGAAGGCCAGGCCCGATTTGCAGGACATCGCAACGAACTGCGAGCAAACGAAGCCCAAAAGGAGAAACGCTATGACACTGAAAAATTATCGGATGATTTCGACAGGAATTCTCGTAGGCCTGATCCCGGCCGCCGCATTTGCAAATTTCGCGGTCGGCGACAGCATTGGCACCGATCTCGATGAAATTCGTGCGAAATTCGAGGCCCAAGGCTATACCGTAACTGAGATCGAAGTTGAGGACGGCGAGATTGAAGTTGAATATGTGCTGGACGGCCAGGAATATGAAGTCACGCTTAACCCGGATTCCGGCGAAGTTCTTGAGGTTGAACTCGAAGACGACGACGACTGATAATCCGGCTCTGGCGCGCGCCAGATGATGGCGCGCGTTCCAGTACTTTGGGCGGTATTTGCATTACAGCTGTTTTGCGCTGTTTTCTTTGTTCTCGATGCCATTTTGGATTTCCTTGGATATGAAGGCACCACCGGCATTCGTGCACTCGATACCGTCGAATATTTCATCGCGGTCGCTTTGTTGATTGGCGTTCTGATTACAGGCCGCGAAATTGCCCGAATAGTACGGCGGAACAATCGGCTTTCTGACCAGGTTCGCGCCGCATCCGGAGAGTTCAGTATGCTGATGGACGACCGGTTTGCCGATTGGGGGCTAACCGCCTCTGAACGCGATGTTGCGATTTTATCCATCAAGGGGCTTTCAGTGGCTGAAATTGCCGAAGCGCGCGGCTCAGCCGAAGGCACAGTCAAGGCGCATAGCGCAGGAGTTTATCGCAAAGCGGGTGTCACGGGACGGCTCCAACTTCTCAGCCTGTTTGTAGATGAACTTGTCGATGCGCCGATGATCGACCCAAATGGCAAATAAACGACCCATCCTGTGTCGCCGGCGGCTCTAGACAGCAAGGATTATCCGCTGCCAGCTTACTCCTGATTCTGATGGGAGAACCGCCATGTCACTCGACACGTTGGCGCAAGACTATGATCGCGATGGATACATATCCGGAGTTCCAATCCTGTCCGAAAATGAAGCCAATCGGCATCGAAATGTCTTGGAAGATCTCGAGGCCGCGGAAGGCAACCTCCACTACAAGGCAAAGCTACACACAGTTATGACCTCGCCTTATGAAATGGCGACGCATCCAAAGGTGCTGGATATTGTCGAGGCTCTGATCGGACCCGATATCCTCCTTTATGATGTGACCTACATTATCAAGGAAGCTCAAACGGACGCGCATGTAAGCTGGCATCAGGATTTGACGTTTTGGGGTCTTAGCGACGATGCTCAGGTCTCAATGTGGCTTGCCCTTTCACCGGCAACCGAAGTCTCTGGGTGCATGAGGATGATCCCTGGAAGCCACAAAGACGGCGTCTGCGAACATGATACCCACGTGGACGAGACGAATGTTCTGCTCCAAAGCCAAACCGTGCGGGGCATTGATGAATCACGTGCCGTGATGTGCCCGCTGCAACCCGGCGAGGCTTCGTTTCACCACGGCTGGGTGCTTCATGCTTCGATGCCTAACCGCTCAGAAGACCGGCGCATCGGTCTGAACGTCCAGTTCCTCGCGCCGCATGTCAGGCAGACAAAGCATGACCTCGACTCGGCCATGCTTGTGCGCGGCCAGGATCATTTTGGCCATTTTCGCCAAGACAACCCTGCAAGATCAGATTTTGAACCTGCAGCCGTGAGACGCTGGCAAGAGCTGGATAAGCTCCATGTCGATACGCAGGGAACGGCTTAGACCGACCGCGTCAATCCACCGTCGACCCGAATATTTTGACCGGTGATGTAGCTTGATTTGTCCGAAACAAGAAAGGCGATGACTTCGCTTAGTTCGCGCACTTTTGCATAGCGACCTGCCGGAATACGCGCGATGCGATCCTCCTTCTCAGGCAGGCTATCGATGAACCCCGGCAACACGTTATTCATGCGAATGCCTTCAGCGGCAAACTTGTCCGAAAACAACTTGGTGTATCCCGCAAGCCCCGCGCGAAACACGGCGCTGGTCGGGAAATCGGGATCGGGTTCAAATGCGGCGAAAGTTGAAACGTTTACGATCGAGCCACCGCCCTGATTTTTCATGATCGGCAAGACAAGACGCGCCATGCGCACGACATTCAAAAAGTAGTAATCCATGCCAAGGTGCCAGTCTTCGTCGCTGATGTCCTCGACCGCGCCTTTTGGGCCATGACCGGTATTGATGACCACCCCGTCGACACGTCCAAAGCGATCCATCGTCGCCTTCACAAATGCTTCCAGATCGCTGGGTAACAGGACAGACCCCGTAAAACCCAGCCCGCCAAGCTCATTTCCAAGTGCTTCGCCCTTGCCGGATGATGACAAAACCGCGACGTCACATCCGTCATCACTCAATTTGCGCGCCGCATCCGCGCCAATCCCCGACCCGCCACCGACGACCATCGCTACCGGTTTGGTCATTCCAATCTCCTTCATTCATTTCAATTGTCTGACAGGGCTTCGATTTGCCGATAAAACTCTG
>JBPCWO010000321.1:0-9103 GCA_051009475.1 Boseongicola sp. | reverse complement strand
CGCCCAATCCCTTCTGAAAAGCGGTAGCGCCCATGGCCGCGGCGCTCATCATATTGGCCCGCGCTTCAATGTCCGAACCGTCAGCGTAAGCACGGGGAAGGTAGTCTTTCACTAGCCGCATCCCTTCTAACGCGATGCCCTGTGACATCGGGTGGTAATGGGGGCTGGAAAACGCCTCGACACAGTGAGCGAAGGCATCCAAACCGGTGCCAGCGGTGATGAACTTCGGCATTCCGACAGTGAGCTCGGGGTCACAAATGACGATTTCCGGCAGCATCTTCGGATGGAATATTATTTTTTTCTCGCCCGCTTCTTCGTTGGTAATAACAGATGCCCGGCCGACCTCAGATCCCGTGCCTGCCGTTGTTGGCACTGCGACGATTGGGTCGATGCCGTCGGCATCCGCGCGGGTCCACCAGTCACCAATGTCCTCGAAATCCCACAGCGGGCGCGATTGTCCGGCCATGAACGCCAGCGTTTTGCCAAGATCCAGACCCGATCCGCCACCAAAGGCGATTACGCCGTCGAAGCCGTCGTCGCGATATAGCCGAAGCCCGGTCTCGACGTTCTTATTCGACGGGTTCGGGTCGACATCGCTGAACATTGCCCGCTCGAAGCCAGCGGCCTCTAATAAATCCAGTGTCTGCGATGTGATGTCCAATTCTGCCAGGCCCCGGTCCGTGACCAGAAGCGGTTTGGAGATCCCTGCAGCCCGGACGGCATCGGCAATTTCACTTATGCGACCTGGGCCAAAGCGGACGGTCGTTGGATAAGACCAGTTTGCAGTTAGCGACATGAGCGTTACGCCTTCTTCAAATGATACGATTTCGGCCGTGTTAGTGACTGATAGGCCAATTTGGATAGCCCTGCACCGCGCCCAGTGTCCTTGCATCCGGTCCAGCAAAGTGCCGGGTCGAGGTAGTCGCAGCGGTTCATGAAAACTGTTCCGGTTTCAATTAAATCACCAATGCGCTCGGCGGCGCGAACGTCGCTGGTCCAGATACTGGCCGTTAGGCCAAATTTTGAATCGTTCATCAGCCTTACGGCCTCAAAATCGTCTTCCACTGGCATGATGCCGACAATCGGCCCAAAAGTCTCTTCTCGCATCACAGCCATATCGTGGTTTACGCCGGTAAGAACCTGTGGCGTGACATAAGTGCCCTTGCCGTCGTCGGCTGTCATTTGCGGCACATGGGCCGTTGCCCCCATGGCCACGGCGTCAGCTACCTGGGCACGCACGACATCAGCGAACCGTTGGTTCGCCATCGGCCCAAGCGTGGTTTCAGGATCGAAGGGGTTGCCGAGCTTCTGGGCACCTGCCCACGCCACGGCCATTTCAACGAACGGCTCAAAAAGTGACTGTTCCACGTAAATTCGTTCAATTCCGCAGCAGCATTGGCCAGCGTTGAAGATCGCACCGTCCATCAAAGTATCAACCGCGGCGTCAAGATCGGCGTCGATACGAACATATCCGGGATCTTTGCCGCCAAGTTCTGTTGAAATTGGTGTGAATGTGCCCGCCGCAGCGCGTTCCATGGCTTGCCCGCCGCCCACCGATCCGGTGAAATTTACAAAATCCACCGCCTGCTCGGAGATCAGCGCCGAGGTCGTGTCGTGATCAAGAACGACATTTTGGAAAACGTCTTCTGGCACGCCGGCCTCGTGGAAGGCCTCGGCCAGCCTTTCCCCCACTTGAAGGGTTTGCTGCGCGTGTTTCAACATCACGGTATTCCCGGCGATCAGGGCAGGGGCGACCGTATTGATTGCTGTCATGTAAGGATAGTTCCAGGGGGCCACCACCAGCACGACACCCCAGGGCACACGCTTAATCAGGCGGCGAAATGTGTCGCTGTCCTCGATCACATCCGGCGCCAAGCTGTCGGGAGCGACTTCGGCCATAAATTGTACGCGTTCATTGAAACCGCCGAATTCGCCACCGAAGCGAATTGGACGTCCCATTTGGTGCGCCAATTCCTGTGCCATTCGATCGGTGGATTGTCCGATGATGTCGGTGGCCTTCAGAACCAATGCGATGCGGTTTTCTACTGGCTGCGACGCCCAGTTCCCGTTTGCGGCAGTTTTGGCGCGTGCGGCAGAGACGAATGCAGCATCACGGCTGAGTACTTTGCGGCTGAGGTAGACTGAACCATCCACAGGTGAAACAAGATCGATTGTTTTAGTCATTTGTGATCACATATTCTCTGATGTCGTTTGATCGGTAGAAGCAAATTATTTCATGCGCGTTCAAACCCCCGGGCGATCTCCCAGTCGGTGACAACCTTGTCAATCTCTTCCTGCTCGACCTCAGCCATGCGGGTGTAATGGTCGACCACCCAGTTGCCCATAGCCGCCCGCAGCATCTCAGAGCCTCTGAGAGCCTCTGTGGCGGACCTTAGCGTCGAGGGTATCTCGGGGACGTTCTCCATCCCATAGACATCGCCTGTGACCGCCTCATCGAGGCTGAGGCCCTCGTCGATGCCGGACAAGCCCGCAGCAAGCTGCGCAGCACAAGCAAGGTAGGGGTTTATGTCCGAACCAGGAATTCTGCATTCGATGCGCACGCCCTTGGTCCCCGCGCCCACAAGACGATAGCCGGCGGTTCGGTTATCGACGCTCCAGGCGATTTTTGTCGGCGCGAAAGTTCCTGGCAGGAAGCGTTTGTAGCTGTTGACGTATGGAGCCAGGAAAACAGTGATGTCTGGAGAGTATTTCAGCAGCCCGGCGACGTAGGACTTCATGGTGTCCGACATCGCAAGGTCAGCGGTGTCGTCGTGAAACGCGTTGGTGTCGCCTTGAAACAGCGACTGGTGGATATGTGCCGCACTGCCAACTTTGTCGTGATGCCATTTCGGCAGGAAAGTGGCGGCGTGGCCCTGGGCGTTGGCAATTTCCTTGACCGCCTGTTTCGCCAGTGTGTGGTGATCGGCGGCAAGGAGTGCGTCGGCATAGCGGATATTGAGTTCTTCCTGCCCGGTTTCGGCCTCGCCCTTCGAATTTTCCACCGGCACGCCCGCCTCGACCAGCAAATTGCGGATCGGGCGCATGACGTGCTCTTCCTTGGTCGTTTGCAGAATATGGTAGTCTTCGTTGTAGCCACTAATGGGCGTCAGATTGCGAAAGCCGTCGCGGCGGATGTCGTCAAACGACTGTTCGAACAGGAAAAACTCCAGCTCGGTGGCCATCATGGGCGTCAGACCGATCGCTTCGGCGCGCTTGATCTGTTGCTTCAGGATCTCGCGTGGCGCGTGAGGCACAGGCTCATGGGTGCCATGGTCAATGATGTCACAGAAAACCAACGCTGTGCCTTTCAGCCAAGTGATCCGGCGAAGCGTAGAAAGGTCCGGCTGCATGACGTAGTCGCCATAGCCCGCCTCCCAACTTGTGGACGCATAACCTTCGGGTGTGCCCATTTCGAGATCAGTTGCGAGCAGGTAGTTGCAGCAATGGGTCTCTTCCCAGGCACTTTCAAGGAAGTTTGAGATGTGAAAACGTTTTCCCATCAACCGGCCCTGCATATCGACAAGACAGACCAGAACTGTGTCGATTGCCCCGGATTCCGCTTCGGACTTGAGTATTTCGAATGACAACAAACCTGTCATAGTGATCTCCGATTAATTGGTTCTAGTGTCGTCAATCATTTCTGTAACCAATCGCGTTTCGAGCATCTGACCGTTGCGATAAAGAATAGGATAGGCCACCGCAGCAATGTGACCATAAAGTTCGCGGAGTGATCGCAGAGTTTCCAAATGCACGTCGCTGGATGCAAAGCTGTCCGACTGGCCGCTTTCCAACCGCTTTAAATGCGCCTTGCGACTGAATCTTTCTCGGCGCTTTACTGCGGCTTTATCGAGGACCAGGCGTCGTGCGGCTTCGATGTCGTCGACCAACAACACGTGGCGCGCGAGGCCGAAGCCGGTCAAGACCAGGGCGTGAAGCTCAGTCAGCTCGTTTTGACCGGGCTCCGAAAACTGAACACCGGACTTATGCTTTTCCTTTGCCAAGCCGGTCAGACGCTTGGCAACAAGGTCACCTGCGGCCTCGACCCGAATAGCATATTCGAGAAGTGCGCGGGATTGCTTGAGCTGGGGCTTTTCCAGCTGCTCACGAGCGCTTTCGGCCATAAAACGCCGCAAGTTTGTAAACAGTTCGTTCACGCGTTCGTCGCGGCTTCGAATTGCCTCGACCGCGCCTGGTGTGTCGTTTTCGTAGAGCGCCATGATTGGCCGGTACATGCGTTCGACTTCTTCTAGCATTTGTAGAATTTCCTGGCGGATCGCCGAAAGCGCTGCCAATGCGTCACTGCCTGCAGGACGATCAAAAGCGCTTAGCGGATCGTCCAACGAATTGGCGAGTTTGGTATCCGGAACAGCTCCGGGAATGAGCGTTCGAGCCGGGGATTCCAGCAACCGCACGAGCGGAATGAATACAATTACGAGCATTAAATTGAATGCGATATGAAGCAAAATGAGCGACGCGGCAGGTCCGGCAAAAATAAGGTTTTCAACCAGGTTCGCTTCACCAATCAAAAAGAGAGCGGCAAGCGCTGCGCTGCCGCGAATTAGCGCATTTACGATCGGAATGCGACGCGGTTCGATTTCCATGTCCCGCGTCAACCAGACCGGAATGAGCGCGCTTCCCAAATTCGCGCCCAGGACCAGAGAAAGGCCGGCTGCAAAAGGCAATGCACCAGTTTGAACCAGCGCGACACACATCAGGATTGCCGCGACGCTGGAATGAAGTGCGAAAGCCAAGGCGGCCCCGATCAGGAAACCTGTTAAACTGTCCGCCGCGATATAGTCGGCGACGGATGGCAGAAACGTGCTTTCGCGAAGCGGGGCAACAGCCTCGCGAAGCAAATGCAAAGATACAAGGATCAGTGCGAGGCCAAGTATGATACGTCCAATAATGCGAAGTTGCGGGCGGTCGGATTTCAGATAGAGCCAACCGCCAATAACCAAAAGAATTGGCTGTAGCCATTGGAGGTCAAGCGACAGGAACTGAATCACCAGTGCGGAGCCCAGATCGGCGCCAAGAAGCGCGGCAAGCCCGGTTGGAAATCCAAGCATTCCGGTTGCGGAGAACCCGCACAGAAGTAGCGCGACGGCCGCGGAGCTTTGCAACATGACCGCTAGCCCCATGCCGGACAAAGCAGCGGCTGGATTTGATCCGTGCCCTGTCAGATACTGCGCAAAATACTTCCCAAACCGGCGCTCAACTCCCGATCGAACCAATCCGACCGCGAAAAGCAACAGCATCACGGCGGCAAAAATCTGAAGAATGAAACCGGCAATGGCCATGGGTGTGCCGCTGATATCCTTGTGTTTAGTCTGAAATGTCAGATCAGATGTTCAAATTCCAGCCATCTCGGCACTGATGCGTGTTTTTCGGAAGTGGCAAAGGAGCGCATCAATACATTTTAGCTGCATTGAATTGCGTTGACGACAGTATCCAGCGCATGTTCCAGATCAGGCGCGGAAATTGTCAGCGGTGGCGATAGCGTCAGAACATTGCCAGCGCTGATCTTGAAGCTTAGGCCTTCGGCAAGGCAGGCGTAATAAATCCGCTCGGCGCGATCCGGATCTGGTGTGCGACCATCGCGATCTGACACAACCTCCACTCCGAACATCAAACCTCGTCCGCGGATGTCGCCCACGTTCGGATTCCGATCCAGAGCTTCGCGCAAACGGTCCATCGCGCGGGCGCCCAAGGCCGCGCTGCGATCGGTAAGATCTTCATCGCGAATGATATCGAGTGTTGTGAGTGCAGCGCGCGCGGTGACGGGGTTCTTTTCGTGCGTGTAATGGCCGATTGCGAAATCACCGGCAACGTCCAGATCGGCACGGGCAATGACAGCGGCGATCGGAAGCGCGCCACCGCCGAGCGCCTTTCCGATAACGATGATATCCGGTGTCACGTCATCATGATGATGGGCAAAAAACCGGCCGGTCTTGCCCAGCCCCGTGGGGATTTCATCCATAATCAGCAAGGTTTCATGGGACCGGACAGCGGCCTCGACTGATCGCCAGTATCCGGCCGGTGGAACAACCGGAACTGCGCGCATCGGTTCACCAATCACGGCCGCCGTATCGCCTTCGCGGGTCAGAACAAAGTCGACCATTTTCGCGCAGGCAAGGCCGCAAACGTCGGGGTCGGAATGGCCAAAAGCGCAATGATAGCAGTTGAAAGGCGCCACATGTTCGGCCCCAGGAAGGAGCGGCCCCGCGATCTGGCTACGGAAGGTCGCCTCTCCACCAACTGAAGATGCGCCAAAGCCCGCGCCGTGAAAGGAATCCCAGAAGCTGAGTGTTTTGAAACGGCCTGTGGCGACCCGTGCAATTTTCAGTGCAATTTCAATGGCGTCGGAGCCGCCCGTGGTAAATAGAACCTTGGCGGGCCAAGGCGCAAGATCGCCCAACCGCTCGGCTAATTCGGTCGAAACTTCATTGGTGAAGCGGCGCGGCGAAAAGGGCAGAGCGTCGAGCTGGTCTTTGATTGCCTGGATCAGTCGTGGGTGGCCATAGCCGATGTGATGAACGGAATTGCCGTGAAAATCCATGTACCGCCGGCCGGCGGTATCCTCGATCCAGATGCCTTCGGCCTTGGCGATTGTGGAGACGCATGGGCTTGAAAGCGACTGATGAAGAAATGCCTGTGCATCGCGACCGAGCAACTCGCGGGTTGCATCATCATCTTCGCGCGCCGCCCATTCGGTTCGGGCGGCGGATGTATTGGCTTCACCCTCGGTATGGCGGATCACGGCCAGGGCAGAGAGTAAGTTTTGACATTGGTGAAGAACTTCATCGCTTCGATGACACCCTCTTTCACGCCGTTTCCAGAATCCTTGATGCCGCCGAATGGGGACATCTCAATCCTGTAGCCGGGCTGTTCCCAGATGTTACAGGTCCCGACGTTCAGGTCATTGATATATGCGATGGCGCGATTCAGATCGTTTGTGCAGACGCCAGAGCTGAGCCCAAACTGAGTTGAATTCGAGATTGCCATAACGTCAGCGTCGTTATCCGGTACACGCACTATGGGAATAATTGGCCCGAAAGTTTCTTCCATGACCAGTTCGCTGCTGTGGGGCACGCGGTCCACGACAATTGGTGGCAACAGCGCGCCTCGCCGACCCGGGTGATAGAGAATCTCGGCACCTTGTTCCGCGGCTATGTTGACCCGCTTTTCAAAAAGTTCGGCAGCCCGCGAATGAATGACACAGCCAAGTTCGGTCGCCGGGTCCTGCGGATCGCCGAAATTGATGGCTTTGGCTTTTTCCAACACCAGCGCGACAAATGCGTCGGCAACGCTTTCCTGCACGAGGATGCGCTTAACGGCGGTGCAACGCTGACCGGAGTTTCCGGTGGCACCGGCGACAGCAATTGTGGCCGCCTTTTCCAAATTGTCGCCGCCAAGATCGTTCAGTACGATCAGAGGATCGTTGCCGCCAAGTTCCAGTGCGGTGCGCTTGTAGCCGGATTTGTCGGCGATAATCTTTCCCACCGGAACTCCACCAGTGAAGGTGATGATGTCGATGTTGTCGTTAGTGATCATCTCGTCACCGATATCCTGGGGCAAACCAGTCACGATCTGGAACATCTCGGGCGGCAGCCCCGCTTCGTAAAGAATGTCGGCCAGTGCGATTGCTGTCAGCGGTGTCAGTTCGGTTGGTTTGCACACCATACAGTTGTTGGTTGCAATTGACGGCGCGATCTTGTGGCTAACCATGTTCAGAGGATGATTGAACGGGGTAATTGCGCTGATTGCGCGAACCGGTTCGCGTTTGGTGTAGATGTTTCGTTTCTTGCCGTTGTGGGTCAGGTCGCAGGAGAATATTTCGCCATCGTCCACCAGTGCCTGCGCGGCAGCGAACTGATAAACGTCCTGCGCGCGCTTGGTCTCATAAATTGAATGCTGATGGCAGATACCCAGCTCTAGCGTCAGCCACTTGGCAAGATACTCGCGCCTATCGCCTATCAATTCGGCAGTACGGTTCAGGATCTGGTTACGCTCGTAACGCGAGAGCGTCGGCGTATAGTTGGCCGCGATCTCAAATGCCTTGCGCGCATGTTCAGCGGTTCCCGCAGGCACTGTGCCAACCACTTTTTCGGTGGAAGGGTAAGTTACTTCGACAACGTCATCGGTGAAAACAACATTGCCCCCGATGCGCATCCCCTCGTTGCGGAAATCTGTGTCTTGCTTGTTCATGCGGGCACCTCTTCCAGGGCGGCGGCAGTTGTTGCGTAGAAGAACGCGTCGAAATTGCGCAGAACCGGAGCGTCCGGCAAGTTGATCTGCCGGTTCACGATAAACGGTACTTCTTGTTCTGTCAGGCCACCGTGCGATCTGAGCGGTTCCTTCAGCGCGGCAAGGTCGTGGCGATCAGCGCTGGTGCCTATTGTCATGTTTTCAGTCGAGATCATGACCACATCGCCGATCCGATCGGGTGGGAGCTCAAATTGCGAAACCGCTTCATCTTTATCCACAACTGAAAGTATTTCTGGGAGAGCACGCAGACGAGCGATCGTGGCGTCTTTGTCGGCGTTGTCTGGCAGGTAGGCCGTCGCGAATGATCCAAGCGCTCCGTGGTGCACCACATAGGGGTCGGTGATTGGCAGGATAACCCGCGCTGCACCTTCGCCCAGCCATTCGTCGAGCAGGTCTTGCATGTAGATCACTGCCGGTTCGCCGTTGGCATCGTGTTTGGGTTTCATGCCGTGGTCGGCGGTCACCACGATAGCGGCGCCGAGTGCGTCCAATTCAGCAAGATACTTGTCAAACATGGCGTAGAAATCCTTGGCGCCTTGCTGATCCGGCGCGAATTTATGCTGCACGTAGTCGGTGGTCGACAGATACATCACATCCGGCTTCCACTCGTTCAGCAGCTTTACACCTGCCGCGAAGGCAAATTCCGACAACTCGGCGGAGTAAATTTCGGGCACCGGTCGCCCGAGCCAGGCGCTGGCGTCGTCGATGCCGTTTTCCGCGATTGTCGCCTGATCTGATTTTTCCGAACTGAAACAGATCGCGCGGTCTTCGTCGAAGCGAAGCCCGGCGCCAAGCAGCGCCCGCAACTTGTCTTTTGCGGTCACCACGGCGACGCGAG
>JBPCWO010000320.1:0-8164 GCA_051009475.1 Boseongicola sp. | reverse complement strand
TCGCGTCATTTGAAGGTCTTGTGCGACGCTGGCCTCTTAAATAGGCGCGTCGATCGGCAACGGCGGTTTTATTCAGCCAATCCTACCGGCCTTGGCGCAATCAACGATTGGTTTGAACTCCACGTCCAATTCTGGACCGAGAGTATCGACAGACTTCAAGCCGCTGTCGAACAAGGAGAAAAGTAGTGGCCGACTTGGTTATCAAGCGCGTATTCAGAGCTGGACTGGACCATGTATACAAATACATCTCGAAGCCTGAGCATATTCTCGAATGGTGGGGTCCCGAAGGTCTAACTGTGCCGGTCTCAGATATGAACCTTGGCACATATGGCCCTTGGATGAGCGAAATGCACGCGCCCGACGGTCGCGTATTCAAAATGTCGGGCAAGGTCACCAAAGTCGATCCGCCCAACTCGGTTGGCTTCACTTTTGCATGGCATGACGACCTTGATCAACGCGGCCACGAAAGCCAAGTATTGATCGAACTGGAAGCAACGGGTGACATGACTCAGTTTAGGCTCACGCACACCGGGTTCTTGGATCAGGAGTCAGCCGATTCCCATGCTGAAGGCTGGACGTCGTCGCTCGGCAAACTCGAACGAATTATTCCAACGGCAACATAAGGAGGAAATATTATGCCGAAATTTGTATTTGCTTATCACGGTGGCAAATCGCCAGAGAGCCCGGAAGAAGGCGAAAAAGTCATGGCCGCATGGCAAGCCTGGTACGGCGGCATGGGTGCGGCTGTGCAAGATGGCGGTGGCCCCGCGGGCCCATCCAAAACCGTATCATCAGGCGGTGTCGCCGATAATGGCGGATCTAATCCGCTGTCCGGTCTGACTCAGATCGAGGCGCCGGACATCGACGCAGCCGTTGCAATGGCACAAGGCTGCCCGATCCTGACTGACGGCGGCTCGGTCGAAGTCGCGGAAGTACTTCAGATGTAATGTGAATTGACTGGCGGCGCTTCTACAACCGCCAGCTCACATATGTTCCTCGGCGTCGGTCACATCGATGCCGAGGGCTTCAAGCCCATCTTCGAGATATTCCGCCAAATCGGGAATGCCAGAAAGGTAGGACTCGGTGGGTGCTGTTGCTTCGGCCCGCGCCACATTCCTCGCCTCTATTAGCTCGTCTGCTTCGAAAGTTTCGCGACCGATCCACATCAGTGCAACCAAGCTGGTTTTTTCGTCGTCGTTCAGCCCGGATATGTAATCAAACAGCTGATGGCTGTCCGGCCCATATTCACGTGTCAGGAAGATCACACGAACAATCTTGCCGTTGGATATATCGAGCATCTCGTTACTCCAAACCGAATCGTCGCCACGAATTACTCGTGGGTCTGCCAATTATTAATGTCGATCTCTGACCGTATCCGCTTTGCGCTGAATCAATTACCTCGAACCGGCCTCGCGGTTTCCAGCGAAGTAAACCGCGTGTCCACAGGAGTGTCCGAGATGCGAACTGCCCGCAAAGAACGTAACTGGTTGCTTGCACGCGTGAATATTTATTGTTTGGACGAAATCCTACGCCCTAGGTATAGCCCAAATAGAAGTAAGAAACGTCGATGGGTGTGTGCACTGCTTGATGGCCGGAGATTCGGATGTTCTTAAAAAATGCTTGGTACGTGGCTGCTTGGTCAGATGAAGCTACGCGCGACCCCGCACAGAGTACTGTTCTTGGTGAGAAGATCTGCGTGTTTCGCAATTCAGACAACGAAGTTATCGCTCTGGAGGATGCCTGCCCGCATAGGAAACTTCCGCTCTCAAAGGGCCGCCTCAAGGGCGATACCATCGAATGCGGCTATCACGGCCTGACCTTTGACTGTGCTGGACAATGTGTTTGGGCGCCGGGCGGCGGACGCATTCCGTCAAATGCCAAAGTCCGTACTTATCCAGTCCACGAGAAATACGGACTTGTCTGG
Organism: Boseongicola sp.; assembly: GCA_051009475.1. Taxonomy (GTDB): domain Bacteria; phylum Pseudomonadota; class Alphaproteobacteria; order Rhodobacterales; family Rhodobacteraceae; genus CAXMNX01. The sequence goes on along the minus strand of JBPCWO010000320.1, from coordinate 6,240 downwards.
ATCTGGATGGGTAATGCCGCCATCGCCGACCCGGCGGATATCTTCGAAATTGAAAACTTCGGCGATCCAGCCTGGGGCATCAATCGCGGCGCGGCAATGGAGCTTCAGTGCAATTACCTCTACATGACCGACAACCTGCTCGACCCAACTCACGTGGCCTGGGTTCACGAAGGCTCATTTGCCCAGGACGCGACTAAGGATACTCCGCTCCGCGTCACCAAGACCGATAACGGCGTGATCGTTCACCGATGGATGATGGATGTGGAGCCGGCGCCATTTTACGCCAAGATCGTTGCGTTTGAGGGCAATTGCGACCGCCTGCAACACTATGAAGTTCGATATCCCGGCAACGCACTTGTTCGCGCGATATTTACACCGGCGGGCACTGGCGGGCCGGACGGGCCGCTTCATGAGGATACGTTCATCATGGACAGCTACAACTTCATGACGCCGACGACCGCGCAGGAAACTCGGTATTATTGGTTTCAACTGCGAAATATTCGGCCCGATGATGACGAACTGAGCAAGATGATGAGCGAGGACGTGCAAAATGCGTTCGAGGAAGATCGGGCGGTTCTGAACGAGGTCCAGATTGGCATGGATTCAAAAACCTCGCCTCATATCGACTTGCCGATCGATGGCGGTCAGTTGCGTTTTCGGCGCCAGCTTCAGGCGATGATCAACGAAGAGGCCCAGGTCGACCAACAGCTTGCTGAGTGATCGGTTCGATCGGCGGGTATCCCGGCGTCAGACGATGCCTGAGAAACGCCATCGGATGCGCCCGGAGCGTCAGCCGCATCGCCACGTAATCCTCGACCACATGCTCCCCCAGCGACATCTCGGGAAGTGAGGCTTCGGGCTCGTCGATCCCTTCGCCGTCAATATCGTCGGCAAACAGCGGCAATGGTTTTTCCGACGCCAGCGCCGCTGCTGCCCAAAGCGCCTCGCGCCGGGCAACGCCCAGGGATGCAAAGGTGTCAGCCTCGGCCAGCACCCGAAGCTGGCGGGGCTCAACGCCTGCGCGCCGCCAGACGTCCTCGACCGTTTGATAACCATTGCCACGCGCGGCGGCGATCCAGGTGCCCTCATCCTCTTTCATCGACTTGATTTGCCGGAATCCAAGGCGCAACGCCAATCCGCCCCGGCCATCGGTTTCCATGATGTTGTCCCAGGTGGATGCATTGATATCGACGGGACGCACCTCGACCCCGTGTTCGCGGGCATCGCGAACGATCTGAGCCGGGGCATAGAACCCCATTGGCTGGGCATTCAAAAGTGCACAGGCGAAGATGCCGGGGTGGTGGCATTTTAGCCAGCTAGAGGCATAGACCAGTAACGCGAAACTGGCCGCGTGGCTTTCGGGGAATCCGTAAGACCCGAAACCCTCGATCTGGGAAAAGCAGCGTAAGGCGAAATCGTCGTCATATCCGTTTTCGCGCATCCCTTTGATGAAGCGGGTGCGGAAATCGCTGACATTGCCGTGCTTTTTGAAGGTGGCTAGCGAGCGACGCAGCCGATCAGCTTCTTCAGGCGTGAAGCCGGCACCGACAATCGCGATCTGCATCGCCTGTTCCTGGAATAAAGGCACACCCAGCGTCTTGCCCAACACCTGACCCAACGCGTCTGACGGAAACTCGACCTTCTCTTCCCCGTTTCGACGCCGGATAAAGGGATGCACCATGTCGCCTTGGATCGGCCCCGGGCGGATGATCGCAACCTCAATCACCAGATCATAGAAAGTGCGCGGCTTCATCCGGGGCAGAAAGTTCATCTGCGCCCGACTCTCCACTTGGAAAACACCTAAACTGTCGGCCTTGCACAGCATATCGTAAACCGCCGGATCCTCGGGCGGCAGCGTCGCGAGCGTATATTCGATCTGATGGTGTCGCTCGATCAGCCCAAAGGCTTTTCGAATGCAGCTGAGCATCCCCAGCGCCAGCACATCGACCTTAAGGATGCCGAGCGAGTCGATATCGTCCTTGTCCCAGCAGATGACCGTCCGATCTTCCATCGTCGCATTCTCGACCGGCACCAACTCGTCCAGCCGGCCTTCGGTAATGACAAAGCCACCGACATGCTGGCTGAGGTGCCGGGGAAAGCCCTGGATTTCGAAAATCAGCTCCAGCGTCAGCGCCAGCCGCCGGTCGGTCGGATCAAGCCCGATCTCCCTCAGTTGCTGATCGGCCATGCCGGAAGTGTCGAAGAACCCCCAAAGCTGGGATGAGATCGCGCTAATCGTATCTTCGGTCAGCCCCATGGCCTTGCCCACCTCGCGGATCGCGCGCTTGCCGCGGTAATGCACAACAGTGGCGCAAAGCCCCGCACGGTGGCGGCCATAACGCTCATAGATGTGCTGGATCACCTCTTCGCGGCGCTCGTGCTCGAAATCGACATCGATGTCGGGAGGTTCGTCTCGGGCTTCAGAGACAAAGCGCTCGAAAACCATGGTGCCGATCTCGGGAGAAACCGAGGTGACACCCAGACAGTAGCAAACAACCGAATTGGCGGCTGATCCGCGCCCCTGGCAAAGGATGTTCCGCGACCGGGCGAAAGCCACCACATCGCGGACGGTCAGAAAATAAGGCTCGTAGTCCAGCTTGGCGATGAGCCGCAGCTCGTGCTCCAAAAGCTTGCGCACATGTTCGGGTGCGCCTGCGGGATAGCGCCATTTCAGCCCTTCATATGCCAATCGCGCCAGCCGCTCTGCGGCGGTCTCGCCTTGCGTGATCTCGGATGGGTATTCATACCGCAACTCGTCGAGCGAAAAGGTAAGTTCATCGGCCAGCGCTGCAGCCCTATCCACGGCATCCGCATGGGGCCCGAAAAGGCGTCGTATCTCGGTCTCGGATCTGAGCCGTTCCTCTGAATTGGTCAGCGCCGCGCGGCCAAGATCATCCACCTTCACGCCCGTTCGGATCGCGGTCAGAACATCAGCGAGTTTCCGGCGCGACCCGTGATGCATCCGGGGGCTGGCGCTGGCGATCGCTTGAATGCCCATATCTGCGGCCAACTGGGCAAGCCGGTCAAATCGCTCAGTGTCCTGCCCGTCATAGCGGGGTGCGATCAGAAGATGGCAGTCTTTAGGGAAGCGGCGCGTCAGCCGTTGCGTCTCTTGCCGCCATCCACGCGCGCCGCCTTTCGCTGCTTCGCCCTTTGGCGGGTGAATGAGCAACGCCAGACCCGTTCCGAACTCGATCAGATCGTCCATGCGCAATTGGCAGGATCCCTTTTCGGCCCGAAGTCGCCCGCGTGAGATCAATCGGCAAAGCCGCCCCCAACCGGTCCGGTCGTGCGGCAGCGCTGTCGCGGCAAACCCGGTGTCCAGCACAATCCGCGCGGCTGGAATCAACCGGGGCACGTTCAGGATCGTGGCCGAAGCGTCCAGAGGCGGCGGTGGCATAACCCGCGTCTCGAATCCTGCCTTTGGCCCATTAAGGAAATCCTCGATCTCCTCGGGCGTGAGCGTCCCGTTCTTTTGCCGCTCTCGGGTTCCGGGATAACTTTCGACGACCTTGGGTTTCGCTGCCCAGGCTGCAACCGGTGCGGGCGGGCCGATCAATTCCGATTCCAGCCTCTCTTTCACCTGCCGCGCGATCTCGCGCGTCCGGGTATGTGCCCGCACGATGCCCGCGACCGAGTTCTCGTCGGCAACCGCAATCGCCGAAAGGCCCAGCAACGCGGCCCGGTCGACATACTCCTCGGCATGGCTCGCACCGGTCACAGCCTGGGTGGGTAAACGCAAGGTCGTCGAAAGCTATCCCGGAACAGCCATGCGGCAAAAGAACGGGACGCTCGCGCCCGAGGAGATCGAGGATTTTCCGGGCGGGCCGAAAGCGGGATTCGAAACGCGGGTCACGCCGCCGCCTCTTGACGCGTCTGCCACAATCCTGAACGTGCCCCGGCTGATCCCAGCCGCGCGGATTGTGCTGGACACCGGGTTTACCGCGACAGCGCTGCCGCACGACCGGGCCGGTTGGGGGCGGCTTTGCCGGTTGATCTCGCGCGGGCGGCTTCGGGCCAAAAAGGGATCCTGCCAATTGCGCATGGATGATCTGATCGAATTCGGGGCGGGTCTGGCGTTGCTCATTCACCCGCCAAGGGGCGAAGCAGTGAAAGACAGCGCGCGTGGATGGCGGCAAGAGACGCGACGGCTGACGCGCCGCTTCCCAAAAGACTGCCATCTTCTGATCGCACCCCGCTATGACGGGCAGGACGCCGAACGATTTGACCGGCTTTGCCAGCTGGCAGCTGATTTGGACATTCAAACGATCGCCAGCGCCAGCCCCCGGATGCACCACGGCAGCCGCCGCAAGCTGGCGGATGTGCTAACGGCGATCCGTACGGGTGTGAAGGTGGACGATCTTGGCCGCGCGGCGCTGGCCAATTCGGAGGAACGGCTCAGATCCGAGGTCGAGATGCGCCGCCTTTTCAGGCCCCATGCGGGCGCCGTGGACAGGGCCGCAGCACTGGCCGAAAAGCTCACCTTTTCACTCGACGAGTTGCGGTATGAATACCCATCCGAGATCACGCAAGGCGAGACCGCCGCAGAGCGACTGGCGCGATTGGCATATGAGGGGTTGAAGTGGCGCTATCCTGCAGGCGCATCGGATCATGTGCGCAAGCTTTTGGAGCACGAACTGCGGCTCATCGCCAAACTGGACTACGAGCCCTATTTTTTGACCGTCCGCGATGTGGTGGCGTTTGCCCGCTCGCGGAATATCCTGTGTCAGGGGCGCGGATCAGCCGCCAACTCGGTTGTCTGCTACTGTCTGGGCGTCACCAGCGTCTCGCCCGAGATTGGCACCATGGTCTTTGAACGGTTCGTTAGCGAGGCGCGTGACGAACCCCCTGACATCGACGTCGATTTCGAGCACGAGCGCCGCGAGGAGGTGATCCAGCACATCTATGAGCGCTATGGCCGCCACCGTGCGGGGCTTTGCGCCACTGTTGTGCATTACCGTGGCAAGCGCGCGATCCGCGAGGTGGGCAAGGCGATGGGGCTGACCGAGGACACAATCTCGGCGATCTCGTCCCAGCTTTGGGGGTTCTTTGACACCTCCGGCATGGCCGATCAGCAGCTTCGCGAGATCGGGCTTGATCCAACCGACCGGCGGTTAGCACTGACGCTGGAGCTGATCTTCGAAATCCAGGGCTTTCCCCGGCACCTTAGCCAGCATGTCGGCGGCTTTATCATTACCGAAGGTCGATTGGACGAGCTGGTGCCGGTCGAAAATGCGACGATGGAGGACCGGACCGTCATCTGCTGGGACAAGGACGATATCGACTCGCTTGGCATCCTCAAGGTCGATGTGCTGGCGCTGGGGATGCTCAGCTGCATTCGAAAAGCCTTTGAGCTGATCGAGCGGCATCATCAGATCGATTATACGCTCGCGACGCTGCCGCCCGAGGACCCGGCCGTTTACGACATGCTGTGCAAGGCCGACAGCTTAGGCGTCTTTCAGGTGGAAAGCCGGGCACAGATGAATTTCCTACCCCGGATGAAGCCACGCACCTTCTATGATCTGGTGATTGAGACTGCGATCATCCGCCCCGGGCCGATCCAGGGCGACATGGTGCACCCCTTTATCCGGCGTCGAAATGGCGAGGAGAAGGTCGAGTTCCCATCAGACGCGTTGGGTCAGGTGTTAGGCAAGACGCTGGGCGTGCCGCTCTTTCAGGAACAGGCGATGCAAATCGCCATTGTCGGTGCGGGGTTTACGCCAGAAGAAGCCGATCGGTTGCGGCGCTCGCTCGCCACCTTCAAGAAACATGGGAATGTCAGCGATTTTCGCATTCGCTTCATGAAGGGCATGCGCGAGAACGGCTATGATGATGATTTCGCCGCGCGCTGTTTTTCCCAGATCGAGGGCTTTGGCTCTTACGGGTTCCCGGAATCGCACGCCGCCTCTTTCGCGTTGCTGGTCTATGCCTCTGCCTGGCTGAAATGCCACCACCCCGGCATCTTCGCCTGCGCGCTTTTGAACGCCCAGCCGATGGGGTTCTATGCGCCTGCCCAGATCGTCCGCGATGCCCGTGAACACGGGGTCGAGGTGCGCCCCGTCGATATCAATGCGTCCACCTGGGACAACATCATGGAAACCGATGGCCGGGGCGGATTGGCGGTGCGCCTTGGGTTCCGGCAAATCAAATCGATGAAAGAGGACGAGGGCACCTGGATCGCCGCTGCACGTGGCAATGGCTATCAGACGGTCGAGGATGTCTGGCGGCGCGCAGGCGTTG
>JBPCWO010000319.1:0-17063 GCA_051009475.1 Boseongicola sp. | reverse complement strand
GGTTTGACAATGATTCCGTCGATGGCAGCGACATCACCGCTTCTTGGCCCGGCGACACCGTGACCATCAACGTGTCCGGCGTCGGCAACGTTACATACACTGGGATAACTTTTTATCTTGCCGACGGTCGGCGCGTATTCACACCAACCGATGGGCAGGTCCTGCAAAATGGGACCTTCGTTTCATCGACCTTCGTAAATACCCAAGGATCAGTCGACACAGATGATCTCGGACCGCCATGTTTTACCAAAGGCACTTTGATCAAGACATCACGCGGAGAAATCCCCGTGGAGGATATAAAGGTCGGTGATCTGATCGAGACTCTGGACAGGGTCGCACAAGAAGTCAGATGGGTCGGTCGGCGGATTGTGGAGGGATCAGGCGCATTTGCCCCGGTAAAAATCAAAGCGGGGACATTCGGAAATAGGCGCGAAATTCTTGTTTCGCAGCAGCACAGAATATTGTTGTCGGGCTGGCGCTGCGAGATTCAATTCGGACATTCGGAAATGTTGGCAGCAGCCAAGTACCTAGTCGACGACGGTGCAGTTACAATCCAGAACATCAAAGAGATCGAATACTTCCACTTCTTATTTGATGGGCACGAAATCGTTTGGGCCGAAGGCATGCTGTGCGAGAGTTTCAACCCCAGCGGATGCTACGCGCGTGAGAATCGGAATGTAGCTGCAGAGCTGCACAGCTTGTTTCCGGAGCTTTCCAGTGAGACTAGAATTTCAGGAAAGACGGCAAGGCCAATTCTGCGAGCCTTTGAGGCAAACTTGGCGTCCCAGTTGAACGCCGGCACCTAGGGTCGGGAACAGTCTTCAATAATCAGCACTCGGACCCTGTGCCAATAGTATAATCAAACCTGTCAAATTGCGCTTCCCGACATTGCCCGGATGTATCGAAAGCAACCATCCCGACGAATGCGCCTGTGAACGATGCATGCTCACCGCGCCCGCCTTCGTCAGAGATCACCGACGCATCGAGTTCTGGACCGATCGCGGTCCAGTCGCCGGACTGGCGCCAATAGAACTGTTGCCGGTCGTTGTCGACGGAGACCCGCAGTTCCACTTCCGTGTCTTTTAGTTTCACTGGCTGCTTCAATGGGTAGACCAGCTCGCCGTCAGGCCAGTTGCCAGGGCAGGACATGATCGTCAGTGCGCGACCGAGGCCGGGCTCAAAACTAACCAGAAGGGCGTGGAACTTGTGGCGGTTGTAATAGGTCGTCAGTCCTGCGGCTTGCTGATAGTTAACTGGATCAAATGCGGTCAGCCGGGTCGTGGCTTGGTAGCGATGATGCTCCTGCCGGCGCGCGACCAGCGCTTGTTCAAACCAACTTCCGATGCTTTCTCGCCCAATCAGGTTTAACGCCCCGTCGCTTAGTCGGAATATCCGGTCCGCGTCAGGCGTGCGCAGCCACTGGAATTCAGAAGGCAAGTTAGCATTGTCAAAATCTCGGGGGGTCGGCTGAGGCTCAGACGGATGCGCATCGGTCGGTGATGGTACGTCCATCCTTGGGAACGAGCTACCGGACTCTGCGTAAAGCCAGTCATCGTCGCCCCAGATAACACGCTCAATCCCAGTCTCGCGCCCCAACGGGCAGAACCGGCCCATGCCATCCGCGCCTGCGATCGGGCGACCCATCAGGAAGGTGTGATAGCACCCACCCCAGTGAGTCTCGATATATTGGCCATGTCCAGTGCGCTGGATCGGATAATCCGGCGCGTCAGTGACCGTGAAGAGATGCCCGTCAGGCTGGCTTTCATACGGGCCCTCAATCTGGCGGGACCGCGCCATGGTAACTGCGTGGCCATAACCGGTTCCGCCTTCGGCGACCGTCAGATAGTACCAGCCATTGCGCTTGAAGAGATGCGGCGCCTCGGTCAAACCGCGCTCGGTGCCGTGATAGATGTTCTTAACAGGCCCGAATAGTCCGCGATCAGGCGACCACTCCTGCAAAAGGATCCCGTCGAAGGACGCGTGCTTTGGATTTCCGCCGGTGCCCAATCCGCGATGATTCCACTTCATGTTGACGAACCACTTTCGCCCGTCATCTTCGTGAAACAGCGAAGGATCGAACCCGCTGGAATTGATGTACCAGGGATCAGTCCAGTCGCCGTCGATCGTCTCGCAAGTGGTGATGTAGTTTGGCGAGTCTTTGAACGCGCCGTCCAGCCGCTTCATGTCTGTATAGACCAGCCAGAACTTGCCCTCTGCGTGACTGAGACAGGGCGCCCAGACTCCGCCGGAATCGGGGTTACCGCGCATATCTAACAGTTCGGCGCGGTTCAGCGGACGGCTGACCAAATTCCAGTTCACCAAGTCGCGGCTGTGGTGAATTTGCACGCCCGGGTACCACTCAAAAGTCGACGTTGCGATGTAATAGTCCTCATCCACTCGGCAGATTGACGGATCTGGATTGAAGCCAGGGAGGATGGGATTGCGGATCATGTTACGCGTCTTCCGACGAGCGCGCCCAGAGGTTTACATCACCGTCATGGGCGTGTTCGGCGATTTCGGCCAGTTCTTCGGGATTCAGGGATTTGCAATGAAGGGGGGAATTGTCACGGTGCCGGTAGGGCATTGAATCATAGAGTGTATCGGCGGGGTGATACATGCTCAGTTCTCTTAGGCCAGCAAGGCGCGGGCGTGGTCGGCTGAAAGCGCGGCTGGCCGCTCGCAAGTTGTTGTTAACTCGACAAAAGAGCCAGTTTCACCGGAATTCAAAATGCTCGTCATAACATCAACTGCATGCAGCGCCAGTTCCAGCGAGCATCGATGCGGGCGGCCTTCGGCAATCGCCTGAGCCATATCCGCCAGCCCGGCGGCGCGATAGTTGGCTTGTGAGCCGCCCGAATTTTCCTCATTTGGTACGCCAAATGGATGGTCCCAGGGCGTGACAGCCGAGATAGCGCCATCACGCGTGGCCGTCGCCAGATCGCCACCAAAAAAATTGGGGTCGGGAAGAAACAACGAGCCTTCGGTGCCGTAAAGCTCCATCGGGGTGTGTCCGTGGGCACGGACGTCCCAACTGGTGGACATGGTGATGGTGGCGCCCTGCTCGAACTCGAGGAGCGCATGGATATTTGTGGGAGTCTTGACCGGGATCTTTTCGCCCTGGCGCGGTCCGGGTGTCAGGATTTCCCGTGTGTCACTGGCCGAGGACGTCAATGCGGCCACGCGCTTCACCGGGCCGATCAGCTGGATCAGGTTGGTGACATAGTAGGGTCCGATATCCAGAACCGGTCCGGCACCTGGCAAAAAGAAAAAATCCGGGTTCGGGTGCCAATGTTCCATTCCGCCGCTCATCACATGGGCGCTGCCGGCAACGACCTGCCCAATTGTGCCGGCATCCAGGATGTCGCGCGCCTGTTGGTGCGCGCCGCCGAGAAACGTGTCTGGGGCGGAGCCTACACGGAGACCTGTCCGGGCGCACAACGCACGCAACTCTTCGCCCTGCTTGAGGGTCAGAACGAAGGGCTTTTCAGAATACGCATGCTTGTTGGACTGAAGTATCCGGCGGGTGACGTCGAAATGCGCATCCGGGATTGTCAGGTTGACGACGACGTTGATGTCGTCTGCCCTAAGCAGATCGTCGACCGTGCGCGCTTGCACGTCAAACTCTTCCGCGCGCGCATGGGCGGCTTCCATATTGATGTCTGCCACGGCCCGCATATCAAGCGAACTAAATAGCGGGCCAAGCCGCAGATAAGCTGCAGAAATATTACCGCAGCCAATGATACCGACACCGAGCTTGTTCATAAACATTCCTTAAAAGTTTTGCGCGGTGAGCAGCGACCGGCGCGCAAAGCGCTCGTGATCGTTGGGGTTGTCGTGTTCCATCACCCAGTATTGCACGGAAGTCTCGCGCAGCGCGGCGACCAGTGCAGGCCAATCCATGATGCCACGGCCGACGTCGGCCCAGCCATCTTCATCGGTCGCCTCGCCTTCTGGCGCGATGTCTTTGATATGGGTTGCAATTATTCGATCGGCATATCGGGCAATGTATTTCAACGGGTCTTCACCACCGACCTGCACCCAGGCGAGGTCAAGCTCTAGTGCCAGATCATTGCCTTGCAGCATTAGGTCTAGCGGTTTTTCAGCAATCCCCAGATCGGCGAATTCAAAGGCATGATTGTGCCAGCCGAAGTTGAAGCCCGCGTCCCGGATCGGCTTGCCGGCTTCTGCCAGACGCACGCCGAGAGCCTCCCATCCCGCGGCGTCCTTGGTGCGTTCTTCCGGCCCAACAGCCGGCACGAACAGAGTGTTCATGCCCAATGTGCGGGCAATATCGATCACGCGCGCCGTTTCATCCTCGACCATTTCAAGACCGAAATGGCCCGTGGGCATCGACAAATTGTTGACATGAAGATCGGCTTTCAACGCAGACAGATCGTCAATCGCGCTGAACAGTCCGCCGTAGCCCTCAGCCTGAGAATAGCCAAGATCGCCGATCATCCTAAGGGTGTCGGACAGGGGCGGAAAGTTTCGGGAACTGTAAAGCTGGTAGGAATAGTCGGACATGGTAACTCCGCGGGGGTTTAGAGTCTCAATTCAGATTCTTTGCTGAACAACGAGGCGCGCGCCGGGTTGAACCCGATCTGCATGGTATCACCCGTTGCCACAGGCGATTGCCCGTCGAGCCGAAAATGCAGTGGCTGGCCCGATAGCGTCGTCCAGACCAGTGTGTCCGCACCCATCGGTTCGAACAATTCAACGCTGATTTCGGAATGATAGGCCATCTTGGTCGCCGACGCGCCGGTCACGACGTGTTCAGGACGCACACCCATCCAGGCAGGGCCGGTGCGGTCATTTCCATTGAATGGATAGGCATCCAGCGGCACCGAGGCCTCACCGAAATGAAAGGCGCCGTTATCGATACTCCCGTCGAGGAAATTCATTGCAGGCGAACCGATGAAATCGGCGACATACTTGTTGACCGGGCGATTATAGATTTCGTCAGGGCTGCCAAGTTGCTGGATCGAGCCATCTTTCATGATCGCGATCCGGTCAGCCAATGTCATCGCCTCGACCTGGTCGTGGGTCACATAGATCATCGTGTTATTCAGCCGCTGGTGAAGGCGTTTGATTTCAACACGCAGATCGGCGCGCAACTTGGCATCAAGATTGGAAAGCGGCTCGTCGAAAAGGAATACATCGACGTCTCGCACCAGCGCGCGACCTATAGCGACCCTTTGACGCTGCCCACCCGAAAGCGCGGAAGGCTTACGTTTTAGCAGTGGTTGGATCTGCAGGATTTCGGCGGCACGAGCGACACGCTGTGCTATTTCTGCCTTCGCTATGCGGGCGTTTTTCAGACCGAAACTGAGGTTTCCCTCGACCGTCATCTGCGGATAAAGCGCGTAGGACTGAAAGACCATGCCGATGCCGCGCTCGGACGGTTCTGCCCAGGTGACGTTTTCGCCGTTGATGAATATCTGCCCCTCTGAAACATCAAGCAACCCGGCGATGCAATTCAGCAGGGTGGATTTGCCACAGCCTGACGAGCCGAGCAGCACAAGGAACTCGCCTTCCGCGATCTCAAGGTTCAGATCGCGTAGCACCTGGACAGCGCCGAAGTTCAGATCAAGGTTTTTGATTTCGACAGAGTGCACTTTCAGTCCCCCGTTGACGTGCAGTTGCTCGTCGCGTTCATAGTTTGAAACGCCCCGCAGGGCCTTTCACATAGATTTTAAACATGATCGATCATCCCTTCACTGCGCCCGCAGCGATGCCACGTACAAAAAGTTTTCCAGAGATAAAGTAGATGGTTAGCGGCACCAGTCCCGTGAGGATGGTCGCGGCCATGTTGACGTTATATTCCTTTACGCCCTGCACCGAATTGACGATGTTGTTAAGCTGCACCGTCATCGGATATGCATCCGGGCGTGTATAAACCACGCCGAACAGAAAATCGTTCCAAATACCGGTCACCTGCAGGATCATTGCAACCACAAAGATTGGCAGCGACATCGGCAACATGATCCGAAAATAGATACCCCAGAACCCGGCGCCATCGACGCGGGCGGCCTTGAACAGCTCTTCCGGAACAGAGGTGAAATAGTTCCGGAACAGCAGTGTCAGGATCGGCATGCCAAAGATCGAATGGACGATCACCAGACCCCAGACAGAGCCGTAAAGCCCAATTTCGCGCAGGATAATAACAATCGGGTAGATCATTACCTGATAGGGGACAAAGGCGCCTACGATCAGGATAGTGAAAAACGTGTCCGCACCTTTGAACCGCCAATTCGCCAGTGCGTAACCATTGATCGATGCAATTGCGATCGACAGCGCGACCGACGGGATTAGGATTTGCACAGAATTCCAGAAACCCCGGCTAAGTCCATCGCAATTCAGCCCGGTACACGCTTCAGCCCACGCTTTGACCCAAGGGGCGAAGGTGATTTCGACGGGAGGCGCGAAAACGTTCCCCAGGCGGATTTCCGGCATACCCTTCAGCGAGGTGACGATCATCACGTAGAGCGGCAACGCGTAATACAATGCAATGACAATCAGAGTCCCATAGATGAATACATTACGGCGCGAAAACCGACGCACTGGTCTGGGGCCGCGAGGACCAGTCATGGCACTTGAGTCAGAATTCAGATCAACCACGCTTCCGGCCTCCGAATTCCAGATAGGCCCAGGGCACAATGACCACCGCAACTGCAAGCAGCATCATGGTCGAGGCTGCAAAGCCCTGCCCCAGGTTCTGGTTTTGAAACATGTAGTCATAGACGTATTTGGCCGGCACCTCGGATGCGATCCCCGGCCCGCCGCCAGTTTGTGCGACGACCAGATCGTAAACCCTGACAATTCCGCTGGCGATGATCACTAGCGTGGTGATGAACACCGGACGCATCATCGGGATCACAATGAAGAAATAGGTTTTCCACATTGGAATACCGTCGATACGCGCGGCTTTCCAAATTTCGCTGTCGATACCTCGCAGGCCGGCCAGCATCAGGCACATGATCAGCCCGGTGCCCTGCCACAGGCCGGCGATCAGAATACCGAAGATGACGATATCGGCGTTGTAAAGCGGATCAAAAGTGAATCCGACATACCCCATTCCGCGCACAATCGATTGGATGCCGAATTCGGGGTTCAGAATCCATTGCCAGACCAGTCCTGTGACGATGAACGACAAGGCGAACGGGTACAAAAGGATCGTGCGGAATGTGTTTTCAAAACGGATTTTCTGATCCAACAGCGCGGCAAGCAAAAATCCGATTATCAGTGAAAAGATCAGGCTGAAAATGCCGTAGATGAGCAGGTTTTCGACTGAAATGACCCAGCGATTGGTGTTCCACAGTCGTTCGTACTGTTCAAACCCAACCCAACTGCGGCCAATGATCGAGACCGGGATTTCGAAATTAAGAGCACCGTCTTTGGCAATCCATTCCGGCACCGGAATTGCAAAAAGCTCGTCCCACTTGAACAGCTTCTTAGGTAGCAATTTAGAGCCGGTAAAAGAATAAATTACCGTCCACAGCGAGCCTCCGACAAAGACCACGAGCGCAGTCAGGATCATCGGGATCGCTGCGATCTTGGCGTTCAGGTTCCGAAACAATCGGATTGGGCGCGCGGCGGCGGCCATGGATTACCTCGTGTCGTAGATAGGCGCCCCGGTAGAGCTTGACGGTCCCGACAATCTCGTGCCGGGACCGAAAATTCGGCTTAGTCGGCGTTTCCGACGATCTCGGCGAACCGTGCCTGTGCGTCCTCTGGCGTAATCGACGCATCGTTGAAGAACTCAACGAACAGATCATTGATCTGACCCAGACTGTCAGGTGACATCAACTGGTTCGGATCGGGGATTACATTGCCAGCCGCGAGGATTGCGAGACCTTTGTTCATACAATCGTTGGCCGCCGTCAGATCGACGTCACCTCGCACAGGTAACGAACCTTTTTTGAGGTTGAAGTTCACTTGCACCTCTGGCGACAGCATCAACGACGCAAGCTCACCCTGAGCAGCCGTTTTGGCGTCGTCATCCAGAACCGGGAAATAGAAGGCATCGCCACCGGTTGAGATGATCTCGTTCACCCCAAGACCTGGCAGGCAGGTGTAGTCCTCACCGGCAACTTGTTCGGCCACCTGGAATTCACCTTGAGCCCAATCGCCCATGATCTGGCCGGCGGCTTTGCCGGTGATCACCAGATTGGTTGCCTGGTTCCAGTCTTGCACGGTCGATTTCGCCGACATGCCTCGCGCATCGTTGGCCGCGGCGAATACGCGTGCAACGTCCGCGCCCGCAGCGACTTCAGCATCGTGATCACCATAGACCTTGAGAAAGGTTTCTTTCCCCGCCAGTGCCACCATCAGCACGTTGAACGCACCCGACGTCTGCCAGGGCTGTTGGCCCATAGCCAACGGGATAATACCCTTGGCTTCCAGCGCAGGAGCAGCCGCAACGAACTCGTCCCAGTTGGTTGGCACGTCGACGCCAGCCTCGGCAAAGGCGGCATTGCTGAGCCAGATCCACTGCCAGGAATGGATATTGACCGGCACGCAGTAGATGCGGTCATCAAGCGTGCAGCTGTCAAGCAGCGACACCGGATGCACGATGTCGCGCCAGCCTTCTGCTTCGGCAATTTCGGTCAGGTCGCGCATTAGTCCCGCTTCAACAAGCTCCTCTGCTTGCCGGCCGTGGTTGAACTGCGTGGCACCCATGGGATCGCCACCAGTAATCCGGCTGATCATAATTGGGCGTGCTGTACCACCCGACCCGGCGATTGCGCCGTCGACCCAAGTATGACCCGAAGCATCAAACGCCTTGGCAAATTCGGCAACTGCGGCTGCCTCGCCGCCTGATGTCCACCAATGTGTGACTTCAATTTCTTCAGCTTGCGCGCTGAACGCTGTTAGCGCCGTGGCGGATAAAATCCCGACAACCTTTTTCATTCATTCCTCCCATTCTAAATCGTTGTAGCAAGAGCTAAAACGATTTAGAATGTTTATTCAATACTAATCTGGTTGCGCTATCAGGGATGAATATTTTTCGCTGGGTAGCCCAAAAAAAGATAGCGTCAGCGGTCTAGGTGCGGCGGTTATTCACGAACGGAAAAACTTAGCGGTGTCTGCGGAAAATAAAAAACTTCCAACGCTGAAGACAATCGCCGAAATCAGCGGATTTGCTGTACCCACAGTTTCGCGAGCCCTGAAGGATGCACCAGATATTGGTCGCAGTACCAAAGAGCGCGTGCGCCAGATCGCGCGCGAAATCGGCTACGTACCAAATCGTGCGGGCGTAAGACTTAAGACAGGTCGAACGAATGTGATTTCGTTGGTGCTGTCGACCGACCACGACATGATGAATCACACCGCACGGCTGATCTCTGCAATCGCCGGCGCGCTGCGCGAAACCCCCTACCACATGATTGTGACTCCCTATTTCCCGGAAGAAGACCCGATGACACCGGTGCGCTACATCGTAGAAACCGGTTCGGCTGACGCGGTGATCCTCAACCAAACCGAACCACGCGACGAGCGGGTCGCCTATCTGATGGAGAGGGATTTTCCTTTTGCGACGCATGGTCGAACGGACTGGTGCAATGAGCACCCATATTTTGATTTCGACAATGCCAGTTTTGCTCGCGGAGCGGTTCGCCAGTTCATAACTCGAGGCCGCCGCAATTTACTGATCGTGGCGCCGCCACTGACCCAAAGCTATGCGCAACACATGGTCTTTGCCGCCCAAGAAGAAGTCGCCGAAGCGGCTGTTTCAATTAAGGTTATTCCGGATGTAACAAGTGACAGCGGAAGTAAATCCATAAAGCACGCGGTCGCGAATTACCTTGGTGCGCACCCGGAAACGGACGCGATACTATGTGCCTCACCAACGGCCGCTATG
Source organism: Boseongicola sp. (assembly GCA_051009475.1). Lineage (GTDB taxonomy): Bacteria > Pseudomonadota > Alphaproteobacteria > Rhodobacterales > Rhodobacteraceae > CAXMNX01. The sequence continues at coordinate 7,204 of JBPCWO010000319.1, read as the reverse complement.
GCCGCAGTCTCCGCGTTGGAAAATTGTGGGCGTCATTTGGGTGAGGATATCGACGTACTGGCAAAAGAGGCTGTTCCGTTTTTGAGGTTGTTTCGACCGGCATTAATGGCCGTCTCAGAGGATGTTTCGCGTGCCGGTGAGTTTCTGGCAAACGCAGCTATTCAAGCAATCAGCCAACCAGCGTCTCCTCCGCTGCAGGGCCTGGATGTTCCCACTGATTTCACCTGATCGCATTGGCAAACATATCAGATCGATTCGTTATTTGAGCTTTATTGGAACCGAAGAGAAGCCACTCAGAATCCAACTCTTACCGGTCTCGTATGATGTGAAGGCAGTGCGGTACCATCCGCTGCGCTATTTCCGTGTCGGCCAAATCGATGCAGACACATGGACAGTCGGTGATCCCACAAATCGAGAACCATACCCGCGAAGAGCCGTCCGAGCATCCCAAAGGTGTTCAAATAGGTGGATCACACAAGAATCAAAGCAATTAGTTTTATTGAATTCTAATTTCAGATTGTAAAAAATTGGTGCGGGTGAAGGGACTCGAACCCCCACGCCTTGCGGCGCCAGAACCTAAATCTGGTGCGTCTACCAATTCCGCCACACCCGCGAACCGCGCGCTCTCTAGCAAAGCCTTTCGAATATAGCGAGCGGAAATTGCGGTTTGCCTCTCGCCCTCCCCCGGCAATCTTCCTATAACGCGGCAGCCATCCTGCGGAGCCGCCTAATGTCAGACACGCTTTCTCCAATCGACACCGCCAAATTTGCAGCGGCAAAGCGCGCCAGCGCATTTGTAGAAAGCGGTATGAAAGTGGGTTTGGGCACCGGTTCGACCGCTGCATGGCTGGTTAAGTGCTTGGGCGAACGCATTCGCGATGACGGACTTGATATTGTTGGTGTTGCGACGTCTATGCAAACCGCCAAACTGGCCAAAGAAGTTGGGATCACAATATCGACACTCAATGAGGTCCGATGGCTTGACCTGACAATCGACGGCGCCGACGAGTTCGATCCCGAACTGAATCTCATCAAGGGTGGTGGTGGGGCTCTCTTGCAGGAAAAGATTGTCGCGACCGCGTCGGATCGCATGATCGTGATTGCCGACAGCACCAAAAAGGTTGATACACTCGGCGCGTTTCCTCTGCCGGTTGAAGTATTGAGCTTTGGCATGAAAACGACGCAGCTTTTGATCGAGGAAATGCTCGAAGGTCTTGATGTTATGGGCAACAAGGCGGTTCCAAGAATGGACGGCGATACCTTATTTGTAACCGATGAAGGCAACCATATCCTTGACCTGCACGTTGGCCGCATTGGCAATGCCAGACAATTAGCGTTGATTCTGAACCAAGTACCTGGCGTCGTTGAAAATGGTCTGTTCATCGACATTTGCGATGTCATTGTTACGGGCCACGGCAATGGGGAAGTCGAAACCCGCGATATTAATTCGGGCGAGACAGACACCGTGCAGTTTCCAGCGGAACCAATGGCAAATTTGTTTTCTGACCTTGAGGTCTAACGCATGAGTTTTGATGTCGACCTCTTTGTGATCGGCGGCGGCTCGGGTGGCGTTCGCGCGGCACGAACAGCCGCGGCGACCGGCGCGAAGGTGGCGATCGCAGAAGACAGCAGAATGGGCGGCACCTGCGTCATCCGGGGCTGCGTCCCGAAAAAGCTCATGGTCTTCGCTTCAGAGTTTCGCGACAGCATATCCATGGCGAAAGACTATGGCTGGTCAGCAAAATCTGGTGAATTCGACTGGAAGCAATTTAGGAGAAAGCTTCACACTGAACTGGACCGGCTGGAAGGCGTTTATCGCCAGCTTTTGGGCCAATCTGGTGTCGCCATTCATGATGAACGAGCAACGGTTCGCGATCCCCATACGATCGCTCTTACTTCAGGCAAAACTATCACTGCCGAATTCGTACTTGTTGCAACCGGCGGGCACCCGGTGCGGCCAGATCAGACTAACGCGCATCTGGGTTTGGTTTCAGATGATATTTTCCTTCTTGAGGAGTTGCCCAAGTCGATATTGATCGTGGGCGGCGGTTACATCGCTTGTGAGTTTGCTTGCATTCTCAATGGCCTGGGCGTCGAAGTTACACAATATTACCGTGGCGCACAGATCCTTCGCGGTTTCGACGATGAGGCCCGTGGTCTGGTCGCTGAGATGATGATCGAAAAGGGTGTAGACCTTCATTTGGGCACCAACGTAGTCGAGATGATGTGCGCCGAAGACGCGGCGGACCGAATTGACGGGCCAGCCAACTCCCCGGTGCCCAAGGCGGCTGAAAGTCAACGTGGCAAACCGGTTTGGGTGAAGGCCACAAATGGTAATGTTCGAACATTTGATCACGTTATGTTTGCGACTGGCCGCGCCCCAAATTCGCACGGCCTTGGTTTGCAAGATAGCGGAGTTAAACTGAACCGACGCGGCGCAGTCGAGGTTGACGCCCATAGCCAAACCGCCGTTCCGTCGATTTACGCAATAGGCGATGTCACTGACCGCATTCAGCTAACACCAGTTGCAATTCGTGAGGGCGTTGCTTTCACCGAAACTGTTTTCAAAAACAATCCGACCAAACCGGACCATAACCTGGTCGCGTCGGCAGTATTCACACAGCCCGAGTTGGGAACGGTCGGCCTGACAGAGGAACAGGCGCGCGACAACGAGCCAATCGAGGTTTATTGCACGTCGTTCAGACCTATGCGTTCTGCTTTCGCTGAACGCTCGGACCGTGTACTGATGAAGCTGGTCGTCAGTCAGGCAAACCGCACAGTTCTGGGCTGCCAAATTGTTGCGGAAGGCGCGGGCGAGTTGATTCAGATGGTTGGGATTGCGATCAAGGCCGGGCTGACAAAAGAGGATTTCGACCGCACCGTGGCAGTGCATCCGACAATGTCGGAAGAACTTGTAACAATGCAAAACCCCGTTAGAAGTGGTTGAAACAAGGCGTTCCAGGCTACAGTTAGCTTTGCAAGACTTCATTCGGACCAACACAGGATACGAACGATAAATGTCCAATAACAATGGCGGACCTTGGGGAGGCGGCCGTGGCGGCGGCGGCGATGATGACGATGATGATCGGCGTCCTGGACGGCGACCTAGTCAGGATGGACCCCAGATACCCGAAATCGACGAAATTATGAAAAAAGGCCAAGAGCAGCTGCGCGTCCTGATGGGCGGGCGCGGTGGCAGGTCACGGCGCAATGGCGGTGGAGGCGGCGACGATGATGGTCCGCGCCTGACACGAGGAACGCTTGGGCTTGGTGCACTGGCACTCGTGGCGCTATGGGCATGGAATTCGCTGTATACGGTGAAACCGGAAGAGCAATCGGTCGAGTTGTTTCTTGGTGAGTTCAGCGCCATTGGCGATCCGGGCCTGAATTTCGCACCTTGGCCGGTAGTTGCGTACGAGATTGTGCCAGTCACACGAGAACAATCTGAAGATATCGGCCTTGGCCGTTCTGGTTCGCCCGGCGGTGACGGGCTGATGCTGACAACTGACGAGGCCATCGTCGACATCGATTTTCAGGTTGTTTGGAATATCAACAATCCGTCCGAATACCTCTTCAATCTTCGTGACGGGCCACAGACAGTGCGCGCTGTTTCCGAATCCGCGATGCGTGAAATCGTTGCCGGATCCGACTTGGCGCCTCTGCTAAACCGCGATCGCGCAGCTGTCGCACAACGTGCCGAAGAATTGATCCAAGCGACGCTCGACAGCTATGAATCCGGTATCAACATCGTGCGGGTCAACTTGCGTAAGGCAGACCCACCGGCAGAAGTGATCGATAGTTTCCGAGATGTTCAGGCGGCAGAACAAGAACGCGACCGACTGGAACGCGAGGCAGATGCCTATTCAAACCGAATTCTCGCGGAAGCGCGCGGCCAAGCGGCGCAGGTATTGGAAGAGGCCGAGGGATATCGAGCTCGCGTCGTTAACGAAGCACAAGGTGAAGCCAGTCGTTTCAACGCCGTATTGCAAGAGTATCTGCAGGCGCCAGAAGTGACTAGGAAACGCCTTTATATTGAGACACTTGAACGTGTTCTCAGCAGCGTCGACAAAATCATACTCGACGAGAATGTTGGTGGTGCCAGTGGTCAGGGTGTTGTTCCATATTTGCCGTTGAACGAGCTTCGACGCAGCGAAACGGGAGGAAATTAAGATGCGGGGTGGAACAATTCTGCTTATCCTCGGTGTCGTCGCGCTGTTTGCGTTGCTGTCGTCGATATTCATCGTGGAAGAGCGCGAAAAAGCTCTGGTGCTTCAATTCGGTCAGATCAAAGCGGTAAAGGAAGACCCCGGACTCGCGTTCAAAATCCCATTTATTCAGGACGTTGTCCGTTATGACGACCGTATTCTTTCGCTGGATACTCCGCCAATCGAGGTGACACCTTCTGATGACCGGCGGTTGGTGGTGGACGCGTTTGCGCGTTATCGGATTTCGGATGTGGTCAAATTTCGTCAGGCGGTGGGCCCAGGCGGCGTACGACTGGCGGAAGACAGGCTAGCCGACATCTTAAACGACAACATTCGCGGTATATTGGGTTCCGAAGGTGTGACATCCAACACCATACTTTCACCCGAGCGAGGCGCTTTGATGAACCGCATTCGTCTTCTTGCGGATTCTCGAGCGGAGGCGCTTGGGCTGGATGTCGTTGACGTGCGCTTGAAGCAGACCAACTTGCCCGAACAGAACGAAGCCGAGACCTTTGCCCGAATGCGATCGGAGCGCGAGCGAGAGGCCACAGACGAACGCGCGCGTGGCGCCGAAGCCGCACAGCGTGTCCGGGCTCAGGCCGACCGGACTCTAGTTGAACTGACATCCGAGGCGCGGCGGGAGGCTGAAGTCATTCGCGGTGAATCAGATGCGGAACGGAATCGGATCTTTGCCGAAGCCTTCGGGGCCGATCCGGAGTTTTTCGAGTTCTATCGGTCGATGACTGCTTATGAGCGCGCACTACGAGGAAACAATTCAACGATGGTTATCACGCCTGACAGTGAATTCTTTGAATTCCTGAAGGGTGATGGTCTGAACTGATGGAGTTCGTACTTTTGGGGCTGGGACTAGTCCTGGTCTTTGAGGGGCTGGTGTTCGCGCTGGCCCCTTCGCGACTGGAAGAACTCGTGCGGATTATCGCGGAGATGCCGCTTGAAACTCGACGCGCGTTTGGGCTTGTCGCGGTTGCAATCGGCGTCATCCTGGTTTGGATTGCACGCGCGATCTAATGATCCATGTCCTGTGGCTGAGACGAAATCTGTGCCACTGGTATATCTTCGCCTTTGTCGAATTTCTCAATAAGCTTCATTGCTCTGACTTCGGCTTTGCGAATTCTCACCGCCGTTGCAAAATTTTCCTGCAATGTTGGCGATGACGAGCCGATTTCGTCGCCGACCCGCTTTTCAATTGTATCGTCACCGGTGCGTTCGATCACTTCCAACGCTCGTTTTGCCAACCCATGGGCGATATCTTCCAGAATAGACATCAGGCTCTCCTCAAATCCTTCGTTTTGCCGTCTATAAAACGCGTATTTGCACGATGCGAGCAAAAGCTGCCGAAATTGGCGGATCAAGTGCCGTTCGGGGGCTCTCTGCACCAACCAATTCAGTGCATCAGCAAGCCGATACGGAGGCTGGTCCATGTTTCTTTCAGTTTTTGAGATGTTCAAGGTCGGCATCGGGCCGTCATCATCTCACACGATGGGTCCAATGGTGGCGGCCACCCTTTTCTTGGATCAATTGCGCAAGTCTCCGTTTTCTCCTTCAGGACTTCGCGCGTCGCTTCACGGGTCGTTGGCATTTACAGGGGTCGGTCACGCCACGGATCGCGCTGTGATACTTGGGCTCGCAGGGTTCACGCTTGCTGATTATGACGCCGAATTGGCAAAACAGGCATTGTTGTCAATCAAACGCGATAAATTGGTGGAACCGGCCGGACTTGGCTCTTTGAAATTCGACCCCGAGACAGATCTGATATTCGACTATGGACCGGCGCTTCCTGGTCACGCCAATGGTCTGATCCTCATGGCAACCGACGCCCAGGGCGATGTCTTGTTGCAGGAAACATTTTATTCTGTTGGTGGCGGTTTTGTTCTGACCGAGACGGAACTGAAAAAAGGTGCGACCGTCGACGACGGTCCGCCCATTCCCTATCCGTTTGTTACGGCGACCGAAATGCTGGCCATGTGCCGAGCTTCAGGCAAATCCATCGCTGAGCTTAAGCGTGAGAACGAGCTTTGCCGCATGACTGCTGCGACGTTGAACTCAGGTCTAGAGCGGATCTGGGAGGTTATGCGCAACTGTATGGATCGTGGGCTGGCGACGGAGGGCGTCTTGCCGGGCGGGCTGAGTGTCAAGCGTCGTGCCTATGGCATCCGACAGGCATTGGAGGCGGAACGTGGGCAAAACCTGACCGCGCCGCACACGGTGAACGACTGGATCAGCGTCTATGCGATGGCTGTGAACGAGGAAAACGCGGCAGGCGGCCAGGTAGTGACTGCACCGACAAATGGCGCTGCCGGTGTGGTGCCCGCGACCATCCGATATTGGTTGGATCATGTTCCCGGGGCAACCGAGCGCCGCATTGGAGAATTTCTTCTTACGGCGGCGGCGATTGGCGCATTGGTGAAGATAAATGCGTCGATTTCCGGGGCGGAGTGCGGGTGTCAGGCCGAAGTAGGATCCGCGGCTGCAATGGCCGCGGCCGGGCTTGCCGCAGTTCTCGACGGCACTCCAGAACAGATTGAAAACGCGGCGGAAATAGCGCTTGAGCACCATCTGGGGATGACTTGCGACCCGGTAAAAGGCTTAGTCCAAGTCCCCTGCATTGAACGCAATGGACTTGGCGCAATCAAAGCCGTAAGCGCAGCTTCGCTGGCGTTGCGGGGCGACGGCACACACTTTGTTCCGTTGGACGCAGCCATCGAGACCATGCGGCAAACCGGGGAAGATATGAGCGATAAATACAAGGAAACGGCACTGGGTGGTTTGGCTGTCAACGTTCCTAATTGTTAAGAACACACAATCAGCCGCAAATGAAACTCACCGCGCCTGGCATCAAAAGGCCTCGGGTCGCGACTCGCGCGCAATGTGATCGAGAACCGCGTTGACAAATTTTGGCTCGCGACCGTCGGGAAAGAACGCTTTCGCTACATCGACAAATTCGCTGATCACCACTTTCGGCGGTGTGTCGCTTTCAA
>JBPCWO010000318.1:0-5135 GCA_051009475.1 Boseongicola sp. | reverse complement strand
ACATTCCCATCCAGATCCGTCACCGCGAACACCAGATGCCGCCTCGGAATCACCTCTGGCGGCTCCGCCTCCCGCCACCGCCCACATCGGTGCGCATGCTTACGCACCCTACGGGCCCGGTCATTCTTTCACCTTCCCTTAACCCTGCACAGCACGCCGCCTCGTACAAATTGGTTTTCCGGCCCCCCAAACCCCGTACAAATCGCCACGCTCCACCACAACACCGAACGTACAGCCAACCCCGCATTAACCTCACCAACCACCCACGCACCCATCTAACCCGCGCCCTAAAACGCCACCGCCGCCGCAAACATTCCCAACGCGAACATCGTATGCGCCAGCAACCCCATCGCCCTGACCTTCCACGGGTTTTCCGTCTTCGATGCGGCCCAGCCCAGCCCCATCCCCGGTTGCAGCAGGAACCAGCCCGCCGCGATGGTCAGGATCGAGAACAGCCACACCGGCCAGAACGTCGGCGCCGCGCGCCACATCTCCCCCACGAGGAAGACAAAGGCAATTCCGTAAGCGATTCCAACAGCATAGTGGAACGCCCAGCCGACCCGCAGCTCTCCACTCACCGGCTCTGCTGCGCCGATGTCGTCGTGCCATATGCGCCCGCGCGCCACATGCGCGGCCCAGCGCCCCGGCATCGCCCAGTTCGGCAGCGGCTGCCCCGCCACCCGGTTCAGCAGCCAGGCCCAGATATCCATCGCCAGCGTGCCGCCGACGCCCATCGCGATACCGACCAGAATTATGTGACCCATGCTGTTCTGCCCTTATTCCGGCGACCCAAAACGCATCACGTTCCCGTCCGGGTCGGTCACCACGAACACCACATGCCCCCAGGGCATCGATTCAGGCGCATCGGCCTTGCCACCGTTCGATGTCACCTCGCCGTGCAAGCCCCGCGCGTCATCCACATCGACATAGACCGAAACACCTTCAGGCCCGTCGCCCTCGTGCTCGCTTAAATGGATCGAAACATCGCCCCGCGACATCTCGACAAAGATCGGATGCCCGTCGCCGGGATCATCCTCCCAACTGGTCTTGAACCCCAAGGTATCGCGATAGAATGCCTCTGCCTTGCGGGCATTTTTTACACGAAAAGTCGGTGTTACACGTCTGAGTGTCATGGATAAATCCTGTTTGCCGCTAACGCGTCCAACTAGATCACAGAATTGCCCACCCTGCAGTTTTTTCTTGCTTTTTTCCGAAATCACCCCCATATGCGCCTCGCGAACGTTACTCTCTATCGACCACTGTCTTCCCTTTGCGGCCGTCAGTCCTTCGATCCAGACCGACTACGCCGGGCCATCGCATTGTGTGGATGGCAGTACTAAAGGAGACATCACGATGGCAAATGGCACCGTGAAATGGTTTAACTCAACAAAAGGCTTCGGCTTTATCGCACCAGAAGCTGGTGGCAAAGACGTATTCGTCCACATTTCTGCAGTCGAGCGTTCGGGCCTTACTGGCCTGGCTGACGACCAGAAAGTGACCTACGACGTCGAAGCTGGCCGTGACGGCCGCGAAAGCGCGACCAACATCGTTCTGGCCTAATCCCGACGAAAAGCAGTGGATGGGTGTTCGCGCCCATCCAACATCAGACGAGCGCAGATCGCTTTTGAATTAGCGCGCGCCCGATTATCCCTTCAAACCTCAGCCACAACCTCGCCCAGCATCTCGCCGGTCATGCGGCTGTGATCTTCGTTCCTCACATCGCGGCGCACGCGTTCGATGAACTCTGCCGCGGCATCGCGAGTTGTACGATTTGGCCATTCTGATATCGCCGCAATTGTACGTTCGCTGGTTCGGATCACCTGAACCCGATCCGCCCCCAACTGCTTAAGCGCCGGCAAACGCTTGTCGCGTACGGCGGCCATCGTCAGGTCAAAGTCAACGCCGCCCATGATTTCCCAGGTCGTGATCGTCACGTATTTCATGACATCCTCCGCTTTCTGGATGGCATTGATCATAACACATTTCCGCAGGTCCGCGCCGGACTAATTCAAGGTCGTTAAGTCTATCCCTTTAGATTCAATGGGGTTAAGCACGCAATATGCTCTCGGACTTAACATTCGTTGATTACGTCGGCATCGCCGGCTCACTAGTGATCGCAGCCGCATATCTGGCTGTATCCCGCAACTGGGTCGCGGCGGAACGCCCTGTGTTTCAACTACTGAACTTGGCGGGTGCAGTGATGATCCTGTTGTCGCTCTATTATCGGCCAAATGCAGGGGCGATAATTATTGAAGTGCTATGGGTTGGCATCGCGACATTTACGCTCGCTGCATACTGGAGAAACCGGCGATAACCGACGCTTCACACTCTATCTCGATTGAGAATTTGCTCGCGTATTAGCTGGTTTCCGCACTTTCCTGATCGCAATTTTTTTATTCGCCGAGTTCGATCCGAGTCAGAATATTTAATACGATTGACGATGCGACAAGGTTTGAAAATCCGCTTGCACCGAATTTATTCCGGTTAATGTTGCCCGTAATAAGTATCGACATCTTCCGTCGATCGCCCTCTTCAGTTCCGCGCTGCCGAAATATCGTGGCATTCAAAACAACTGGTCGCGTTATGTCGCGAATAGTTATTTCGCCATCAATCCGCGCGCCGTTGATCCGATTTTCAATTCTGTTTGATACAAATCTTATCTCGGGGTATTTTTCGGTATCCAGAACCGACGCACTTTTCATTGCCGATGTTGCATAAAACGGACCGGCATTTGCTTTTGTGGCATCTACAACAGCCTCGACTTTGCTGCGTGATGGGCGGTCAACGTCTAGGATGATTGATGCGTTTTTTACAGGCATGCGCCCGTTCAGTCGCTGGCCATTTAGCTGATAGCTGAATCCGACCGTCGAATTCTTACGATCCAACCGATATGGGCGTGGCGCGGCCATGGCAGGCTTGGCAATGCCCAGCGCAATGGCAAGTGTCAGAAACGTACGACGATCCATGGTTCGAGCGTATCATAGGCATTTGTGGTTGCTCATCACGTTGCGGTGTTGGGCGACGACAGGCTTAAACCCGCTTTGGTTCCCGTTACCTCCCAGTTCTTTTCCGGCGCGGTTCGTGCGCGCAACCGGTTAAGCCGCCAGGCTTCAGCCCCGCTGTCACCATGGTTCGGATCAAGCGACCACCGGCTTTCGACGCCGGGTGCACCGCCGACCCCGGGCGTCAGCAACAGCCCTATCGGCACCACTGCCCCGTTTTCGCTCCCCGTCTCGGCAGCCAGATGCAGTCGTCGGACTGCTGTCAGTCCCGATGGTCCAGGCAGGTCTGCGATAACCAGCGGCACGATCCCGGCGCGCAGCACTTCCTCCATCGTCCAGAGCAGATCTTCGGGTCGCTTCGGCGTGGCAAGAATCAGCCGCGACGGGTCGATGAAGCGGTGCATCCCGTCGGGATTCAACTTTCCAGGCAGCCAGGATGGTCGAATCCAGAAAACCGGGCCCTGAAGCGCCTTCGCCGCCGTCAACGCAAGCACCCTGCGCGACGCACCGCAAAATTCGTGCACCCGCGCGCGCACCAGCTCCAAACCATCGAAAAGCACCACGGGCAGCACCTGGCGGCGACGATGGCTATGACGGGTCAGAAGATGGGCGGCAGAGGTTCCAGACATGCAGACCACTTTAGCATGTTCTCTTTTTGTTCTCAATATTTCAGACACCTTGCCAATCGCGCCCACCCCGCTAAGCCTACGCCCAACGAAAACAGGAGTTCCCCAGATGAACCGACTAAAACTCGGTCGAATCGGCATCGAGGTAAGCGAATATTGTCTCGGCACAATGACCTTCGGCACACAAACACCCGAGGGCGAAGCTCATGCGCAGATTGATCTAGCCCTTTCAGCCGGAATCGACTTCCTCGACACCGCCGAGATGTATCCCGTTAATCCGGTCAGCGCAGAAACCGTGGGTGGAACCGAGACCATCATAGGTAACTGGAATGCCAAATCGGGACGGCGCAGTGATATTGTAATTGCCACAAAGCATTCCGGCGACAACGGAGGATTCGTTCGCGACGGACGCGGGATCTACGAAGACACTGTCCGCGACGCCGTCGAAGACTCGCTCCGCCGTCTGCAAACCGACTATATCGACCTCTATCAATTTCACTGGCCAAATCGCGGATCTTATCATTTCCGGCAAAATTGGGATTTTGATCCCACAGTTCAGCCAACCAGATCGGCGAGCGACGACAAATTTCACGGCGTTATGGAAGTCCTAAAGGCACTGGTGGATGAGGGCAAAATTCGCGCCTTTGGCCTCTCAAACGACAGTGCTTGGGGCACTATGCAATGGCTGCAAGCTGCCGAAATCTTCGGCGGACCGCGCGTTGCAACTATGCAAAACGAATACTCACTTATTTGCCGACTTTTTGACACCGACTTTGCCGAACTCGCGCACCACGAAGACATAACTCTCTTGGCGTTTTCACCCCTCGCGACGGGATACCTCACCGGAAAATAGCAAAATGGGGTCGTCCCTGCGGGTTCCCGTAAATCTTTAAATCCGAAGATGGGTGGTCGGGCTTCTGACAGGGTCGAAGGCGCCGTCGATATCTACACAGATATCGCTGCCAAATACGGAATCGATCCAATTCACATGGCCTTGCAATGGACCCGCACACGCCCGGTCCCGACAATCCCGATTTTTGGCGCAACAACGCTGGCGCAACTTGAACATGTACTTCGTGCACCTACCGTCAAACTGCCAGAGGAATTACTTGCTGACGTATCTAAAGCACACCGCGCGTATCCGATGCCATACTGACGCTTTGCTTCAGTTGCAGGCAAACTAGCGGCACTTTACTTTATGCCAGCGGTTTCAAAGGGGATTTGATGTCGGGGCTTTGTCGTTGCTTCGCGGTAGTTTTGATTTCGATTCTTCTGGCGTCGTGCCAGGAGGATGGTCCACTTGGGTCCGAGACCGGCGAGATTGTGCCCGATCTTCTGGCTGAAGAACGTGATCGTTGCGAACGTTCAGGTGGAAGATGGGGATTGCGGGGCGGGGATTCTATTTACGTTTGCTATCACCAAACCCGTGATGCCAACCAATCATGCAACTCCGCAAGCGACTGCGAAGGGCTTTGTTTGGCTAGGTCTCGAAGCTGCTCGCCAATCA
>JBPCWO010000317.1:0-6419 GCA_051009475.1 Boseongicola sp. | reverse complement strand
CACTAACGCTGCCCGTGCGGCCACGGCAGCGGAGAGGTTGCGGGTGATAATCGAAAGCACGCCAGCTGCTTTAGATGGCAGCGCCCTTGTAAACGTAACCGCAAGTATTGGCGTCGCTATCGGCAGCGATGGCCTTGGGCGTACCGGAGCTCAGACACATCAGTCAACAACCAACGACGCGGTTGTTGACCGCCTTCTTTGCGCTGCGGATCAAGCACTTTATGACGCCAAAGCGTCAGGCCGGAATTGTGTGAGATTTGCTCCTAATCCCGTCTTAGACGCCGGAGAGCATGAGCGAGCCGATCAGCATACTGGTCGCGTTCGTCAAGCGTCATAGTTTTTAGTCGTTCGATCAACAACGATTCACCAATTTGCTGCCGCCGGATCGCAACGGAACGCTGTTTCTGTAATAGCATTGCGATCGCCGCTGGTTCAAATGGATCGGCTTGAAGTGCGCCCAACAGCGCCTCGAACCTGGCCCGGAGGGCCTCACGGTTTTCGCGCAAGCGCCCTCTTTCAGCGCCGATCGCTTTCATCAGCGCTTGGCGGTCTTCCTTAGGCAGCGCTTGCACAAATGGCGCTCCGATCAACGAGCGGACATTGTCGCCAACCCGATCCGGGATCGGAGGCTTTGACGATATGACAAATCCAACAACGATACCGACAATCAATAAATTTATCGCCAGCGATACCAATAGCGCCGGAACCAGCCAGCGCCGCTGTGGTTTGGCCTGTTCTTCGGTCATCCGTCAGCCTCGGGATCTGCAAACTGGCTCAGATCAGCACCGGGAAGAAACGCTGTTAGATCGACCTTGCTGGACTCGTTCGTTAGCCACGCGTCGGCGATCTGGGAATCCGGCAGCAATAATCCGATCCACACACCAAGAGCGGCTGCAGCGGTCAGGCCTGAGGCAGGTAGCCACATTTGCGCGAACTTAGTCCAGCCTGTATTTCCTCGCGGCGAGGAAGCTGCAACCTGCGAAGAAACAACGGAATCGGCGTCTTCCATGAGCCGCCCCAAAAAGTCTGGGTGAGGTTCGACGGGATTACCGCGCGCGGCCTTGAAAAGTGCTTCAAGCGTTTCGTCACTTTTTGGATCGTCAATCATGATCGTATCCCAATTCGCTTCGCCGACCTTCCAAGGCGGCTTTCAGTGTTCTTTTTCCTCGCGCAACCAAACTTTCGACGGCTTCGACACTGATGTCCATGATCTCGGCGATTTCCGGGTTATCAAGCTCTTCTATGTGTCTGAGTGCCACCGCCTGTTTTTGCCGGTCTGGCAGAGTTGCAAGCGCGTGGGAAAGTGCGTCTGATCGGGCTGCATCGGTCATCATTTCGACCACTGACTTCATGTCGGCCGGTGGTTCTGCGATGGCGTCGATATCCACTGATGGCCGCCGCGCTCGAAGCCGGTCGGTGCACAGGTTCACCAGCACCCTGTAGCACCAGGTTGATACTTGTGCTTCGCCCTGACGCCAATTCGGAGCAACCTTCCAAAGCCGCAACAGGGTTTCTTGCACTACGTCCTCGGCTTCGCTGCGGTCCCCAAGAACTCGCGCTGCGTGACTGAACATTCTTGGTGTCAGTCGGGCAACCAGAAGACGGGCCGCCGCTGCGTCGCCATTGCCAACAGCAACCAAAAGCGCCGTATCCGGCGTCTTGTCTTCGGTCTGCGAAGTGGCATTCAACGGCATAGACACCCGAGTGAGGTAGCGCCAGATCGCTTGTCAGGCAATCCGGCGCAACTTGCATCATTGCGAATTGCGTCCCCATCTGTGTCGCTTACCGCCACCGCGTAACTCTGCCATCCGCGATTTCACCGCCTCGAACTCTTCGGCGCTAACTCCGCCAGAACCGTCGGTGTCCGCGCGCATCAAAAACCGTCCGGACATACCGCGACCGCCGCGTCCTTCGAGCGCATCTCGGGACAATACGCCATCACCGTCCGCGTCCATCCGCGAAAACATCTGGGCGGCACGCTCGGCCGAGTCTCGCTGTGCCTGTGCGACGAATTCTTCTTCGGTAACTTCCCCGTTGCCGTCTGTGTCGAGCGCAGCAAAACGTTCCGCGCGCAGCGCTTCGAGATCGGATGTATCGATCTCGCCGCTGCCATCGACATCAAGTGTCTCGAAGGTCATCGGTTCGTGCCTGCCATGCCCGTCACCTTGCGCGCTCGCGGCGCCGATACTGGCCACAACAACAAACGCCGTTGCCAATACTCTTTGGACTACGTGATCCACTAAAATTCTCCTTTGGAATCAGTCACTGTTTTTAGTTCCAATAACTTCAACGTGGTCGCACAGAGATTCCGTCGAAATATTTCGATAATATTTGGCAACTCACGCGACAACCGGACGCAAGGACATTTCGCTGTGATAGACTCAAACCTATGTGCAGTGGTATGCGGCCATGCTTTGAGGGCGAGCAATGCTTGAAAATCAGAATCAATTCCCTGCGCACGAAGACGCAACTATGATCTCGGATCGCCCAGTCCGGCCTGCTTTGTTACGCGGCTGGAAGCGTAAGTGTCCCAATTGCGGGCGAGGTCCGATGATGAAGGGTTACTTGAAAGTACATGAGATCTGTTTGGCCTGTGAAGAACCGCTCTCGCTTCACAAAGCAGACGATGGCCCTGCATATCTAACCATTCTGATTGTCGGTCATATCATGGCACCGGCGATAATTTGGGCATTCACCACATTCCGGCCAGACCCTTTGGTTCTTGCCATCACCTTCACGGTGGGCTGCGTCGTGCTTTCGTTGTATTTGTTGCCCCGACTAAAAGGCGCGATTGTCGGCTTGCAGTGGGCAAAGAGAATGCACGGGTTCGGCGCTGCCAGCGCAGGATGAGGCTGTGACGGATGATATTCCTGTCCACGATGCCGCGACGGTTATTCTAATCCGCGATGCCGCGTCAGATCCGGCGGTGTTGATGGGACAGAGGGGTAAGTCGGCTGTGTTTATGCCGAACAAGTTTGTCTTTCCGGGTGGGCGCGTCGACCGTGACGACGTTGATATTCACCTCGTTCAGGGCCTTTCGCCCGACTGTCAGAAGAAACTTCTGATCAAAACAGACTCTGTCGTGCCGGAGACGTTGGCCGTGACAGCAATTCGCGAACTTTGGGAGGAAACTGGCCTGATACTGGGGGCGCCTGGAAATTGGCCCGACGCGCCGGCGGGCTGGGTGGACTTTGCTGGATCCGGTTTTCGACCCGACGCTTCGTCGCTGAGATTCTTTTTTCGCGCTGTGACGCCACCGGGGCGACCACGCCGTTTCGATGCCAGGTTTTTTATTGCGCCGGGAGAGGTGGTTTCCAATGGACCAGACGCGCTGCCAAAATCCACCGATGAATTGTCGCATCTTCAGTGGGTTCGGCTGAGCGAAGTGCGAAAACTGAACCTGGCCTTTATCACCGAATTGGTGCTTGCTGAATTATCACGGCACCTGCCAGCAACAAATGCGCCAGATCATGTACCATTCGTTAAAAACGACTCGCTGGAAAGCCAGGTTATCTGGTTATGACGAGCCGATTATTGCAACGGCTATTATTGAGGCTGTAAGCACGAGCATGCCCAGAAACTCTCGCATCACCGGGCGTTCGCGAAAAAGGAGAACGCCCACAGCCAGCGAAAAAATTAGTTCGATTTGCCCCACGGCAAAAACATAGGCAGCGTTTTGCAATGCGAATGCGGCGAACCAACACCAACTGCCGATCAACGAAAAAAGTCCGACTAATGTCGATCGTCGCCATGAAGCCAACGTCTCGCCTATCTGCCCCGGTTCGCGCAACCACAACCATGCTCCAAGGGCGATGGTCTGAGCTGCCGTCACAATTGCCAGGGTAAGTCCGGCAGCGAGAAATGTGTTGTCACTTTGGATAGCCAATACCGCCCCGCGATACCCGATTGCAGACAAAGCAAAAAAACCCCCGGACAGTAATCCCAACGCCGCGCCACGGTTGAAAATGCTGCCGCCTTCGGGGGCGTGGGACAACAAGAGTACTCCAATGAATCCAAGTGTGATGAAAACGGCGCCCAGCGGATCTAAGCGGTCGCCAAGAATCGCTAATCCAGCCAGAGCAGTTAGCATTACTTCGGTTTTTTTGAATGTAATTCCGACGGCGAAAGCGCGCCGCCCGAATAACGAAATCGTACAGATTGTCGCTAGGATCTGAGCTGCACCGCCAATCATCGCGTAGAGCCAGTAATTGGATTGGAAGGTTGGCAGCGACGCAGGGGTGGCGGCAAGATATGCACTCATGAATGCCGCCACAATTGGCGCAGACCAAAGGAACCGCGCCCACGTCGCGGCAGCGGGACTCAGCGTTCCTGTTGCAAGTATTTTTTGCAGCGCAAACCGAACTGTTTGTGCTGCTGCTGCCGAAACCGAGAGAACGATCCATAGTTCCATGTTGGCGGACCATGAGCCGAAACCGGCGTCGGGGAAAGCGGAATTCAGCGCCGCCAGAGCGGGTGGGGAACCGGGTCTTTGCGGTGGAACAGATATTGCCGGAATATCTCGCCGTAAGACTTGTAGAAATAGCCATCATTGGTGCGGAGGTAACGCGCGGCATTTCGACGATAGAGCTGTGGCAGGCGATACCAGGACACCTTTGGATGCATATGGTGCACAGCGTGAAAATTGTTATTCAAGAATAGAAACGAAAGCGGCCCGCGGTCATTGATAATTACGGTGCGACCCCGTGCCTTTTCGTGTGCCTGATGTTCCAAAAATGTTCTGACGCGGATCAACGCGTCGCCGCCATAGCAGGCAACCAGATATGCCCAAATAGGAATGGGCGCGAAAGCCACCCATACCAGAACGGGAGATATTGCCAGTGCGTGCTTCTGCCAAGCGCGGCGAATAGATGGATCGGTCGCAGCCTTCTGCCAATCGCTGCAAATAAAATGTACGGTTCCAATGAGCGGGCCAAACAACAAACGCCCAGCCAATGTGTTGTTAAGCGAGTAGACCAGACGAAGCCAACCTGGCAGCCGGTCCCAGTCGCCTGCGTCTAGGAAATTTGATTCAGGGTCGTCGTAAGGATCGGTTAATTCACAGTCGAGGTGGTGGGCGAGATGCGTATCGCGGAATCTGGCGAATGGATAAATCATAGCCAGCGCTGGAAATACCAGCGCTGCATTCACACGTTCGTTGCCAGTTGGGTGACCGTGAATGACCTCGTGCGTAATCGAGGAAAACTGCGCCACGGTGAATGTAGTGACGAGGATTGCAATCGAGACTGAAAAGTTGGCAACAATCGTCGTACTTAAGCCCCAAACAATGTAGGTCCCTATCAAAACCCCGATTGTCGGCCATTCGACCTGTGTTGTTAGTCTGGATCGCATTTCATTCCTAGGCATTTGTAGGCAATGGATTATTTCATTTGCCGACCGTATAGGGAATTTGGTATGTAATCACCAAAACTCAACAATTGTGAATTTATTCATAAGGTGTGAATAATGGATAAACGAGATCGGGCTAAACTTTTTCGAAATAGACTTGCTGATGCGGTGAAAGATCGGGGCACATCGCAAAGTGCGTTGGCGCGAAGTGTTGGCGTGGACCGATCAACGATTTCGCAACTTCTTACCCGCGACACGGCAAGGCTGCCAAATGCGCAAGTCGTGGCGGAGTGTGCTCATGCACTGGGCGTTTCCGGCGATTGGTTGCTGGGGCTCTCAGATATGCCGGAGCGACTGGCAGATCTCCTGGCCGCGTCATCGCAGGTCTCTGGGGCACAGCGCGCATTGGTAGATGAACAGATATTTTCGTGGCATACCGAGGCAGCGGGATACAAAATCCGCCATGTTCCCGCAGCGCTACCAGACATGCTTAAAACCCACGCAATGCTGCGTTGGGAATATACACCGCACCTTGGGCGAACGGCCAACCAGGTTATTGCGACAAGTCAGGACCGACTTAACTGGATGCGAGAGACGCTCTCGGACTATGAAATCGCTATGCCGCTTTATGAGGTCCAGGCGTTCGTAACCTCGACGGGGTACTACAACGGCTTGCCCAAGGAAGTTCGCGACGAGCAGATTGCCCATCTTTTGGAGCTTCACGATCAACTATATCCGTCGCTAAGAGTTTTCCTGTTCGATGCCCGTCGGTTATGGTCGGCGGCTCTGACGGTGTTTGGACCACTTGTAGGTGTTCTTTACCTTGGGCAGCATTATCTGGCGTTCCGAGATCGCGAGAGGGTAAAGACTTTGACCGAACAATTCGACGGGCTCGTTCGAGAAGCATATGTATCGGCCAGAGATTGGCCGGCACATCTAAGGGCGCTTATCGCTTAAACGGATCGATATGAGGTCACAGCGGCGGCGCCGGCGTGTCCGCAACTCGGCGCATCCTTGTTCAGAGATTCATCGAACAGTGCTGCGTTAGAATCAGTTTGTGCATTGGGTGGCCC
>JBPCWO010000316.1:0-4279 GCA_051009475.1 Boseongicola sp. | reverse complement strand
TCTTGGTGTGAGTTGATGCGCCACCGAGTTCTTCGGCCGTGACCACTTCGTTGGTGACAGTTTTCACGACGTCGGGACCAGTGACGAACATATACGAACTGTCGCGAACCATGAAAATGAAGTCGGTCATTGCAGGCGAGTAGACAGCACCACCCGCGCAAGGCCCCATAATCACGCTAATTTGCGGGACAACTCCCGAAGCCATAATGTTACGCTGAAAAACTTCGGCATACCCGGCCAGAGACGCGACGCCTTCCTGAATTCTGGCGCCACCTGAATCGTTCATCCCGATGACGGGCGCGCCGTTTTGCACTGCCATATCCATGATCTTGCAAATCTTCTGCGCGTGCGTTTCGGATAAAGACCCTCCAAACACCGTGAAATCCTGGCTGAATACATAGACCATTCGGCCATTCACCGTGCCCCAGCCAGTTACGACGCCATCACCAGCAGGCTTGTTATCAGCCATGCCGAATTCTGTCGTTCGGTGTGTAACGAACATATCGAATTCTTCGAACGAGCCTTCGTCGAGCAGAAGATCAACACGTTCACGCGCTGTTAGTTTGCCTTTTGCGTGCTGGGTTTCGATGCGTTTCTGGCCACCGCCAGCACGCGCCGCATTGCGCCTGGACTCCAGCTCGGCGAGTATGTCCGACATTCCACGTCCCTCCGCTTTTGTTCGCAGCTATCGTTTATGCAGTGAAAGCGGAAGCAAAATTTGGCGAATTTGCATATTTTGCGTAATGCAAACTATGAAAATTGCAAAAATGCAAACACACCTCGAATCCATATTGGCCTTGCGGTGGACTTGTCCGCAATCGGCGACTACTCCTCGCGGATGCCATCTGATTATTCGGCCCGATTTTTCGACCGGACCACGCCACCACATATACTGACACTTGTCTTGATCGCTGGCCTAGGCGCAATGAATATGAGTGCGTTTTTGCCATCGCTACCTAACATGACGGACTATTTTTCGACCGATTACGAGGTCATGCAGCTTTCGGTGTCCCTGTATCTTGCTGTCACCGCGGCTCTGCAACTGATCATTGGCACGATCAGTGATCGGTTCGGGCGACGGCCAATAGTATTGGCAGGCATTACGATTTTCATCTTCGCGACGATTGGCTGCATCTTTGCGCCCACAATCGAGGTGTTTCTGGCATTTCGCATGTTTCAGGGTGCGGTTGTGGTTGGATTCGTTGTCTCGCGTGCCATCGTGCGCGACATGGTCCCTCAGGACGAAGCAGCCTCGATGATCGGCTATGTCACGATGGGAATGGCGCTGGTTCCGATGATCGCTCCTGCTATCGGCGGTGTGCTGGACCAGGCCTTTGGCTGGCAGGCGACATTTTGGTTTCTAGCGGCGGCGGGAACTATGGTGCTGATCATATGCGCGATGGATTTGGGCGAAACCGCATCGGGCGAAGGCAAAAGTTTTGCCGCCCAGGTGCGAGATTACCCCGAGCTATTCGCTTCGCGCAGATTCTGGGGCTATGTCTTTTGCGCCGCATTTGCCAGCGGAGCGTTTTTCGCATTCCTTGGCGGCGCACCCTTCGTCGCTTCAGAAGTCTATGGCCTGTCCACATTTTGGTCCGGTGTCGGATTTGGCGCGCCCGCAATCGGTTATGCGATCGGAAACGGAATATCCGGGCGATTTTCAATCCGTTTTGGCATCAACAGAATGATCTATGCTGGGGCTTTGGCCGTCGTGGGCGGTCTTAGTTTAGCTTTCGTCATAACTGCGATGGGCATGGGTTCCGCGATCACCTTTTTTTCGTTCTGCACGTTTATCGGTCTGGGCAACGGGATGGTGATACCCAATGCCAGCGCGGGGATGCTTTCGGTCAGGCCGCATCTGGCGGGGACCGCGTCCGGACTGGGTGGGGCTATCATGGTCGGCGGTGGCGCTGGGCTATCGGTTTTCGCGGGCATTGCGCTTAGCTGGGGCGGGGGAAGCCTGCCGCTTTTGGCAATAATGGTGGCATCGGGGACCTTGGCGCTGATCTCGATCCAGTATGTCATATATCGTGAAAAGCATCTGGCCGTTGGTTGACCGCTTGCCAGGTTTGCTTATCTTCGGCACGATGATTGCAAATTTGCAAAGTCGCCCGGAGTATCGATGAGCACACAGAAACTATATGCCGGTGCCAAACTTCGGGAAACACGGACTCGTCTTGGCCTGACACAAAAGGCTTTTGCCCAACAGCTTGGCGTTTCGCTGCCTTATCTAAACCAAATGGAGAATAATCACCGCCCGGTGAGTTCGGCAGTGATACTGGCGCTGGTTCAAGAATTCGGGTTTGACGTCAATGAGTTAGCGGTCGGGGATAGCGAGCGGATGGTCAGCGACATGCGTGAGGCACTGGCGGACCCGGTATTTTCCGAGACCTCGCCAGCGTTGGTTGATCTGCGCCTTGTGACATCCAATGCTCCAGCCTTGGCACGCGCCTTTTTGGCCCTGCATCAGGCATACCGCCAATCAAACGAGCGTCTTGCGTCGCTGGACGAGGCGCTGGGACAGGGCGATGCCCGCCCGGGTGCAAGCCCTTGGGAGGAAGTGCGGGACTTTTTTCACTATTGCGACAATTACATTGACGCCATGGATCGCGCAGCCGAACGGTTCACTGAAGATAAAAATGCCGACGCCGCAGTATCCGACGCATTTGATCGGCTCGGTGTGTCGGTTCGTGAGTCCGCCGAAGGTGCAGCGATAAGACGATATGACCAAAATTCGAAGTCGCTTTATCTGGCAGCCGCAGCACCCAGGTCGACGCGACGGTTTCAGGCTTTGCACCAGATTGCCTTGCTTGAATACGAAGACCTTATCGAAGCGACGTTAGACTTCGCCAGGTTCCAAAGTTCGGATGCGCGGGCGATCGCAAAGATCGGTTTGGCGAATTATTTCGCTGGTGCCGCCCAAATGCCCTATGGCGCGTTTCTGGATGCGGCCCGTGAAACCCGCCATGACCTCGAGCAATTGGCAAGACGCTTTGGCGCCTCGCTAGAGCAAGTAGCGCATCGGCTATCAACTTTGCAGCGGCCAGGTGCCAAAGGTGTTCCGTTTTTCTTTGTTCGGGTCGATCAAGCGGGAACGATTACCAAGCGGCATTCGGCCACGAGATTGCAATTCGCGCGTTACGGCGGCGCTTGCCCGCTTTGGAATGTTCACAGTGCGTTCGAGACTCCAGGACAATTCATACGCCAGCTTGCCGAGACACCGGACGGCGTTCGCTATCTTTGTCTTGCCCGAGAAGTAAGCCACGGCGGCGGCGCATGGCGCGCGCCAGTTCGCCGGTATGCGATTGGACTTGGGTGCGAGATCAGCCACGTCGCAAACATGGTTTACGCCGAGGGACTGGATGTATCGGACGACGCCGCGTTCGAGCCAATCGGGATTTCATGCCGCATCTGCGAACGAAAAAAATGTCATCAAAGATCCGTGCCCCCGCTTGAGCGGTCGCTGACAATAGACCACCATCGACGTCAGACGCTTCCGTATGAGGTTGCAGATTGATGTTGAAAGCCGCTGTTCTGGTTGCCGCGACGAGCTATTTCGCCTGGTATCTTGAGCGATTTGAACTATCGATGGTTTATCCATTTGATAAAACCTATGCCACGCCGAACGAAGCTGGCGAGGCGCGGTTGAACGAAGCCCGTTTCGCAACAGCGGACGGAGAAGAGCTGATTCTCTGGCAATCCGTGGCTGCAGCGACACAACCGACACTGCTCTATTTTCCCGGCAACGCCGGAGGGCTGAAAGACCGCGCTGACAGGTTTTCGGCGTTGATTGATCGAGGTTATGGCGTCGTCGCACTCGCCTATCGCGGTTCCAGCGGGTCGAGCGGTGCGCCAGGAGAAGCCGAACTGACCAGCGATGCGCGCGCGGTTGCGCGGGCAATGCAAACGAAGCCGCTGGTGCTTTATGGCGAAAGCCTGGGAACGGCGGTTGCAATCAAATTGGCAAGCGAGGGCATCGGAGATGCGGTCGTTCTTGAGGCGCCATTTACATCGATTGCCGATCTGGTCGCGGTGCAGTATCCGCGCGATGATCTGGAACACCTTCTGACCCAGCACTGGAAAAGCTCGGACCGGATTTCTCGTCTGAAACAACCGTTGCTGATCGTCCACGGACGCCATGACAAAATCGTCCCGATCGAGCAGGGACGCGAGGTTTTCAGGGCTGCCGGATCGACGGACAAGCAATTTCTGGAAGTTGCCGACAGGGGCCATCACAACCTTTGGACCGTCGAAATGCAGGGCGCGCTTTACGAGTTTC
>JBPCWO010000315.1:0-5475 GCA_051009475.1 Boseongicola sp. | reverse complement strand
ATGATCGAGACCGTGGATTTTGAACCGTGCAAGCGCCGCCGTGGCAAAGCAATCGGCCAAAGAGTAGTTGTTTCCCGCAATATGCGATTGATCACGAAGCGCAGTGTTCATTCGATCCACCAATGATTTGGTCGCTACGACATGGACTTCAATCGCGACAGGATCCTGTAATAGATTTTGAAACTTTTCGTTTCCTTCCAACCTTGTTTTGGTTGTCTGCGCGAGATCTGGTCTGGTCGCCGACAACTCCTTAAGAAGCAACTCACGGGCAACAATCTGTGGAACAGTCCCGTCTGGCCCTAGCCGCTTGCGATACATCAGGACTCCATAGTGCAGCGACATGATGTCTTTCAGCCAAGTTTGCGTCGTCGCATCACCTGACAGGTCCGGCCCTTCAAGCGCCTGCACCTGATTCACAATTTTGATTGTGTCGGTAACCACCTCATCACCGATTTGAAGCGTCGGGACGACGGCCTTTGGGTTGAGTGCAACATACCATGGTTCGAACTGTTCGTTCGTGTCCATGATATCAATTTGCCGTCGCTGGAATCTCACTCCCTTCTCGACCAGCGCGAGCCTGGCCATCTGTGAACAGATGGAACTTCGATGATCGTACAAGAGAATGTCCGTCATTGATCGACATTACGGCAGATAGTCGAACCACGCCAAGCCCCAGAAAATCAAATGGCCCCGACGAAGCGGGGCCAATTGTTCGATCAGTGCACAACCGCATCCTGAGGTGGCTGGCGGTTTGACGATGATACCCTGTCGCCCACTATCAAGCCGTCGGCACCTGCCGAGACCTGCACGTTGCCGCCGTCGCTTACATCGCCAGCAAGAAGCATCTCGGCCAGTTGATCCTGCAGCGCACGTTGAATAACGCGCTTCAGGGGTCGAGCGCCGAAGACTGGGTCGTAGCCTTCGTCGGCGAGCCACTTCAGCGAGGCGTCGTCGAGTTCCAGCGTGATATTCTGTTTGGCAAGACGCTTGCGAAGTAGACCCAGTTGTATCTCGACAATGCCATCCATATCGCCCCGCGTGAGCCGATCAAAGATGATAGTCTCGTCAAGACGGTTCAGGAACTCGGGCCGGAAGTGGGCGCGAACCGCGTCCATAACGTCGCGACGCGCCTGACTTGCATCAGACCCTTCCGGCAGCTGGCTCAGTGCCTGGCTGCCAAGGTTCGATGTCAACACGATAAGCGTTTGCTTGAAATCAACCGTGCGCCCCTGGCCATCCGTCAGAACGCCGTCGTCCAACACCTGCAACAGTACGTTGAACACATCAGGGTGCGCTTTTTCGACTTCATCAAACAGGACAACCTGATAGGGCCGACGCCGAACTGCCTCGGTTAGCACACCACCCTCGTCATAGCCGACATAGCCAGGGGGTGCGCCGATAAGCCGAGCGACGGCGTGTTTTTCCATGAATTCGGACATGTCGACCCGAACCATGGCGTGTTCGTCATCGAACAGGAATTCCGCGACGGCCTTGGTGAGTTCGGTTTTTCCGACGCCGGTCGGTCCAAGGAAAAGGAACGAACCAAGCGGTCGGTTCTCGTCGTTTAGACCTGCCCGTGCGCGACGAACGGCGTTTGACACGGCACGAACGGAATCGGCCTGGCCAATCACACGACGGCCAAGTTCTTCTTCCATTCGCAGCAGCTTTTCGCGCTCACCTTCGAGCATTCTCGACGTTGGGATGCCAGTCCATCGCTCAACGACTTCGGCAATCTGTTCAGGACCGACGGCTTCCTCGACCATCACGTCGGTTTCCTGCTCTTCGGCGTTCTCGAGCTGTTTTTCAATTTCTGGGATGACGCCATAGCTAAGTTCGCCGGCGCGCTGAAGATTGCCTTCACGTTTGGCCTGATCCAGCTCGGCGCGAGCGCGATCGAGCTGTTCTTTCAAATCGCGGGCAGACTCCAGTTTGTCGCGCTCGGATTGCCATTTGGCTGTCATCTCAGCCGACTGTTGTTGCAGATCAGCGAGTTCTTTTTCGAGTTTTACCAGCCGGTTTTTTGACGCTTTGTCTTCTTCCTTTTTCAGCGCCTCGGCTTCGATCTGCATTTGCAGAATCTGCCTATCGAGCGCGTCGAGTTCCTCCGGTTTGGAATCAACCTCCATCCGTAACCGTGACGCGGCCTCGTCCATCAGGTCGATGGCCTTGTCGGGCAAAAACCGGTCGGTGATATAGCGGTGACTGAGAGTTGCAGCCGACACCAGTGCGGCGTCACTGATCCGAACACCGTGGTGGAGTTCGTATTTTTCTTTGATGCCGCGCAGGATCGACACCGTGTCTTCCTCCGTCGGTTCCTCTACCAAGAGGGGCTGAAACCGACGAGCCAGTGCGGCGTCTTTTTCGACGTGCTTGCGATATTCATCAAGCGTCGTCGCACCAACACAGTGTAACTCACCTCGCGCCAGCGCTGGCTTTAGCAGGTTCGAGGCGTCCATCGCGCCTTCGGATTTTCCGGCACCGACAAGCGTGTGCATTTCGTCAATGAAAAGAATAATCTCTCCGGCGGCCGCGGTCACTTCGGACAGCACAGCTTTCAGGCGTTCCTCGAACTCACCGCGATACTTTGCGCCCGCAATCAATGCGCCCATATCAAGAGCCATAAGCTGCTTGTTGCGAAGACTTTCCGGAACATCACCGTCGACGATCCGCATCGCGAGACCTTCGGCAATGGCCGTTTTTCCGACGCCGGGTTCGCCGATCAGGACCGGATTGTTTTTGGTTCGTCTGGAAAGAACCTGCATTGCCCGGCGAATTTCCTCGTCACGTCCGATAATCGGATCGACCTTGCCGTCACGGGCTGCCTCGGTCAGATCGCGCGCGTATTTCTTTAACGCGTCATAGCCTTCTTCGGCGGACGCCGTGTCAGCGGTCCGACCTTTGCGAACGTCATTGATCGCGGTGTTTAGGGATTGGGCTGTGACTGCCCCCGCTTCAAGGGCGTCCTTTGCCTTGGATTTTACAACCGCCAAAGCAGTCAGAATCCGCTCGACCGGAACAAAACTGTCGCCGGCTTTTTTGGCGATCTTTGTCGCTTCGTCCAAAACCTTGACAGTTTGCTGATCCATATAGGTCTGGCCCGCGTCGCCGCTGACCTTCGGTGTTTTAGAAACCGCCGAATCTACTGCTTCGCGCACGCGATCTGGCGCGCCGCCAGCACTTTTGATCAGGTTGGCAGATAGCCCCTGATCATCGTCCATCAATGCCTTAAGTAAATGTTCGGGTGCCAGCCTTTGGTGACTTTCCCGCATTGCGATTGTCTGGGCGGCCTGCAAAAAACCGCGCGACCGCTCAGTGAACTTTTCCAAGTCCATCGGTCTTCTCCTTCTTTAAGCGCCCTTGGTATGGCACCCGCGTGGCGGCATGCACTTTATTGGGCCTCGGTTATTATTTGGGGGCTGATTGGAGCTGGTGCAAGGGCCAGACGACTTGACGACGCCTACAAGATTGCTCAGGGAGTTTTTCAAACGACAGGGGTTATTATGAGCACATCGGATGACAGGCTAATCGTTGCTCTGGATGTTCCGAACGCATTGGATGGGCACGCGCTTGTGGCGCGGTTGGGCGATGCAGTCTCTTTTTACAAAATTGGCCTTGGCATGCTGACCGGCGGCGGCCTGGCGTTGGCAAACGAACTGAAGGCCGAACACGGCAAGCGCATATTCATGGACCTGAAACTATTCGACATCGGCGCAACCGTTGAGACAGCCGTGCGAGGACTGGCCCAGTTTGACCTGGATTTTCTGACTGTTCATGGCGATCCGCATGTTGTGACTGCCGCGAAAGAGGGCGCAGGAGATTCGCGAATGAAGATCCTTGCGGTGACAGTGCTGACATCTTTGGAACGCGAGGATCTTGACGCGGCACAGATCAAGGATGGTTCCATTCCAGATTTGGTAGAGGAACGGGCGGATCGCGCATTTGAAGCCGGCGCCGACGGCGTAATTGCGTCACCGCAAGAAGCACGGCGCATCCGTGCGCTGGAATCAGCGAGTGGCCGGCTGATTGTAACACCCGGCGTCAGACCCGCCGGCGCGGCGCTGGGCGACCAAAAGCGCGTCATGACGCCTGCCGAAGCCATTGCAGAGGGTGCCGACCATGTTGTTGTCGGTCGGCCAGTCCACCGGGCGGACGATCCAAGAGCAGTTGCCCTTGAAATCATTAGAGAAATGCAGGCGCCTCAGGCACTTCTTCCAAATCGCGCTATCTGACAAAGCGCCCGTTTCCGCAACTTATGGCAGGTAAAATTGCGACGCTGATCGGCGTCCGAAGGGTTAATTGTTCACGGTCTGGAAACAGAAATACCGTAAGCAGGTGTACAGACCGCGGATTCACCACGACCTGTCCCTAATTCCGTCACATTTAAATTTAGGCTGGGACCGAGTGGAATTTGCCAATCGGAAGGGATGCGCAAGTGACCATGGCGGCGAAAATTTCGAAGGCCAAGACTGTCAGCAAGCCTGGCGCCTGTGGCCTTTGTGCGGGCGCAAATGTGCGCACGCCATGCGGGGAGCGTCGCATCGAGTATGTGCGTCCCGGCGATCTGGTCGTTACACGTGACAACGGCCTTCAGCCAGTTCGCATGATCTGGGAGCGTAAGGTGACAGAGTCCGAGATCGCCGCCGATCCATCACTTGCACCTATCGTTGTTCGCCCGCGCGCAATCGGTCCGATGATGCCCCAGAAAACTTTGTCAGTCGGTGCGGCACATCGCCTGCTTATCCCTGGATGGCGCCTGTTGGACGAGGAAGACACTGAAAGCTGCCTTGTCCCCGCGCGCGACATAGCCGGACTAAATGACAGCGCTTTCATTGATCGCTCGCCCGAGGAAGTCGTCTATTACAATGTCGTTTTCGACGAACACCAGGTATTTTCCGCGAACGGTTTGCCGGTTGAAAGTTTCTTGCCAAACAAAGATTCACTGAAACAGACGCCGAAATCAGTGAAAGACGACCTAACCAAGGCATTCCCCGATTTTGCACCGAAGTTTGTCGATTATCCGGCACCCAGGTACAAATTGCGTGAGCGGGTGTCCTACAATCCGGATTTCGCCTAAACGAAAACCGGACCTTCGATAGTTTTCATTCAAGCAATCGCGCCGGTGACAGCGCGCTGACGATTGCATTGCCAATCTGGGGTTTACGATTGAGCACAAGATCGGCAATGAGTTTTGCAGCAGCGGGCGCCGTCTGAAATCCGTAGCCACCTTGCCCGGCGAGCCAGAAGAACTCCCCATGTGAAGGATCTTCACCTATCACGGGCGTTCTGTCCGGTGCAAAAGTACGCAGACCGGCCCACGACGTCTCGACCCGTGTCACTGGTTCGCTCACGTGCGCTTCATACCGTGCAATCCCTTCGGCAAGAACCAAATCGTCGGCCCATGCATCCATAGGCTCGACCGGGTGTTCTTCCGCTGGGGAAACGACCCAACCTCCTGCGTCCGGTTTTGCGTACCAG
>JBPCWO010000314.1:0-6411 GCA_051009475.1 Boseongicola sp. | reverse complement strand
ACCCTTAGCTATGTACTGTCAGGTCGGGATGGCTATGAAGTTACCGAAGGTGCGGCGACGCTGGAAGACAGGGATATCCTTGAATTAGAGCCAGAGGAACGTGCCGCCTCGGGTCTTTTTCTGGCGTTCCAGTACCCGGTGGAAATTCCGGGGGTCGGCAATATGACATTTCTTCGCACGGCGCTCAATTCCCAACGCAAAGCCCGCGGTGAAGAAGAAATGAGTGCTGCCGAGTTCCTGAAACTCATCCGTGAAAAGGCAAAATCTTTGAAAATTGATGCGGATATGCTGAAACGGTCAGTGAATGTCGGGTTCTCTGGCGGCGAAAAAAAACGGAATGAAATCCTCCAAATGGCAGTTCTTGAGCCGCGTATGTGCATTTTGGATGAAACAGACTCTGGTCTTGACGTAGACGCAATGAAACTAGTGGCCGAAGGGGTTAATGCGTTGCGTGGCAAAGGCCGCGCTTTTCTGGTCATCACACACTATCAACGGCTTCTCGATCATATCAAACCTGACTTCGTTCACATTATGGCCGACGGGAGGATTGTAAAATCCGGCGGCCCGGAATTGGCTATTGAGGTCGAACACAACGGATACGCAGATCTATTGGCTGAAGTAGTATGATGGCGCAGTCTCAATCGATAATAGATGCTACTGAATCTCGGCTGGCTGTGCTGGAAATGCCGTACGGTGCGGGATGGGCAACTTCCGCGCGACGAGATGCGCTTGCGCGGTTTAGGCAGTTAGGGCTTCCAGGGCCTCGTGACGAGTATTGGCGGTTTACCCGGCCAGATGCATTAAATGCTCAAACCGCCGCAAAGGCAGAGCTTTTCGATGCACGCGAAGTGCCTGTTTTTGATGGAATTGATCGGTTAAAAATCGTCTTTCGCGACGGTGTTTTTGATCCCGAGGCGTCCGACGATTTTCAGGAAGAAGCGCTCGAAATCGAAAGATTAACCGATGCGATGTCGACTGATATCCATTGGGCCAAAGATCTGTATGGTGTTCTTGAAGTTCGTGGACAGACGCCTGTTGCTCGCCCATTTGCCGCTTTGAATACCGCTTTTGCCACCGATGGAGTTGTTATTCGTGCAACCGGGCAGGTATCCCGACCGGTTTCGTTGATTTACTTGCACGAAAACACCACCAGCGACGCGATCCTGCATTTTGTCATTAAGATCGAGGATGGTGCCGATCTTACAATTCTCGAAAATGGCCCCGCAGCGGCGCGCTTCAACAAATGCATGGAAGTTGAAATTGCAGACAATGCAGAATTTCATCATGTTCGCACGCAGGGAAGAGATCATGAACGACAAGCCGTGACGCACATATTTGCGCGCCTGGGCAGCGAAAGTTTGTTCAAATCTTTTACTCTAACTGCCAATGGCCGCATAACCAGAAATGAAGCTTTTATCGAGATGATCGGCGATTCAAGCGTCGCTCATATCGCGGGGGCTGCGCTGGGCGATGGCGACTTTCATCATGACGATACAGTCTTTGTTACACACGATGCCGTAAATGGTGAAAGCCGACAAGTATTCAAGAAAGTTCTTAGAAACGGTGCGGTTGGTGCCTTTCAGGGTAAGATACTCGTTAAAGATGGTGCACAGAAAACTGACGGCTATCAGATCAGCCAAGCCCTTTTGCTTGATGACGATGCGCAGTTTTTAGCAAAACCCGAACTGGAGATATATGCCGACGATGTTGCCTGTTCGCACGGTTCAACAAGTGGCGCAATCGACGAGGATGCATTGTTTTATCTGCGTGCTCGAGGCGTTTCACGTGCGGATGCACAAGATCTTTTGACTTTGGCATTTCTGGCAGATGCTATCGAAGAAATTGAGAACGACGCAATTGCGCAAGATATTCATAGCCGCCTTGACGGTTGGCTCAGCCGTAGACGTCAGGGCTAGGTGGCACAATTGAGCTGGGTTCCCGATATCTTGCGAAAATACATTGCGCCTGGTTGGGTTTTGCGCCAACGCATTGGCATTGCGAAACGTGAAGATCGGGCGCTCGCGACATTAATGGCGGCGTGCATCCTAATGTTTGTTGCGCAGTGGCCGCGTTTGTCGAACGAGGCGGTGGTTGATCCCAATATTTCAATTGAGGCGCGTTTGGCGGGTGCGCTATTTGGCTGGATGCTTTTGGCCCCGCTTGCGATGTACATTCTGGCTTCTATTAGTCAAACGTTTCTAAGGCTGCTCGGGGGAAAGGCCAGCGGCTATGACGCCCGCATGGCATTGTTCTGGGCATTACTTGCAGCCGCACCCATTTGGTTGCTTTCGGGTCTAGTGTACGGGTTTGTGGGTCATTCAGCCGTTAGCACAGTTGCTAGTGCGATCGCGCTTGTTGTCTTTCTTGTTATTTGGGCTGGTACACTTGCCGAAATAGTGCGCTTTACCAAATCGGGAGTCGGCTAGCGATGCTTGGCTTGTTTGTTCCCGTCGCAAAACAATCACTTCGCGAACCGCGCGAAGCTGCTGCAACGCTTTTGTCTATGGGCGTGCCTAAGCCTGTTTTGTGGCCAGGATTTGCCCTTCTGGTCGTCCTTTCAGTGATCCTGATATTCGCTAGTGGGCCGCCGACAGGCCCAAGTGGCGAAGTCATTGTATCGCCATTTGGCCTCACAATCTCGTCCGCTCTTGCCGGTGCTGCGTCGGTGTTTCTCGTTTGGAAAATTGGCGGGCTCTTGGGCGGCAAAGGTGGGTTCGACGAAACTCTATTGCTCACCGTCTTCCTTCAAGGAATGATATTTGTCGGGCAACTTGTTGAATTGGCCGTATTTTTTGTGATCCCACCGCTTGCCGACATTTACTATATTGCGTTGATAGTTTTCATGTTCTGGCTGAATTTGAACTTCATTGCAGTTTTGCATGGATTTGGATCGCTTTGGCGGGCTTTTGGCGTTCTGGTGCTTGCGTCAATTGGAGTTGCATTTGTCTTGGTTTTTGCAATGTCACTTGCCGGAGTGCGCATTGCCGGAGCTGCTTGATGTACGATGTGGAGGCGATCCGCCGCGACTTTCCAATACTATCACGCGAGGTGAATAGCCAACCGCTGGTTTATCTCGACAACGGCGCGTCGGCGCAAAAGCCGCAGGTCGTAATCGACGCCATTTCCACGGCCTATTCTCACGAGTATTCCAACGTTCACAGAGGTTTGCATTACCTATCTAACCTGGCGACTGAGAAATACGAGGGTGTCCGCGGGACGATCGCAAAGTTTCTTAATGCCGGCACGGAAAACGAGATTGTAATGAACACCGGCACAACTGAGGGCATCAATATGGTGGCCTATGGCTGGGCGATGCCAAGGTTAAACTCGGGTGACGAGATTATCCTGTCAGTCATGGAACACCACGCCAATATTGTTCCGTGGCATTTTCTGCGCGAACGCCAGGGAGTTGTTCTGAAATGGGTTGATGTGGACGAGACCGGAGCGCTGGATCCGCAAAGGGTTCTCGATGCGATCGGTCCCAAGACTAAACTCATTGCGGTGACGCATCTGTCGAACGTTTTAGGGACGCGTGTTGACGTCAAGGCTATTACAAACGGTGCACACGAAATGGGTGTTCCGGTGTTGGTCGACGGCAGCCAGGGCGCGGTGCATATGCCTGTCGATGTTCGGGATATTGGTTGCGATTTCTATGCAATAACCGGGCACAAACTTTACGGCCCGTCAGGATCAGGAGCCATTTTCGTCCGTCGCGAACGCCTGGAGGAAATGCGCCCCTTTATGGGTGGCGGGGATATGATCCGCGAAGTGTCAAAAGGTTCAATTACCTATGCGGACCCGCCGATGAAATTTGAAGCCGGAACTCCCGGTATCGTTCAACAAATTGGGCTTGGCGCGGCGCTTGATTACCTAATGGCTTTGGGCATGGAGAATGTATCGCAGCACGAGGACCGGATACGTGACTACGCGCGGTCAAAGTTCCATGGACAAAACTGGCTTCAGGTTCAAGGCACGACAGCGAACAAGGCGGCGATTTTCTCTTTCACTTTGGAAGGCGCGGCTCATCCGCATGACGTCTCCACAATCCTTGACAAAAAGGGCGTGGCTGTGCGGGCAGGACACCATTGCGCGGGTCCGTTGATGGATCATCTTGGTCTGACGGCGACCTGCCGCGCGAGCTTTGGACTGTATAATACGACGGCCGAGGTGGATACGCTTGTCGAAGCGCTGGAGCTGTGCCACGAGATGTTTGGTTGAATGGGCACTGACCCAGCTCGAACCAGTTATCGACGCAACATGCTGGTACAATCTCGATTGCTTGCCAATTCAAGCGCATATATACGGCGCAGCAGGCACCCGTAGCTCAGCTGGATAGAGCGCTGCCCTCCGAAGGCAGAGGCCACAGGTTCGAATCCTGTCGGGTGCGCCACTAATTCCGCTAAACCCATTGATAATAAATGGAAAAAGATATCATCTTTCAGCCATTTCCCCCAAAAATTCCCCCATCATCTGGTGGACTTAGTCGGAATGCTGTGATGCCACGATTGCAAAAAAGTTAGGGTTTGGTCCCATAACGGCTAATGAAGGCAACTGCCGCTTCTGCCAAGAGCAGACATGCGGCGGATTATTGCGAATGTCTGCTCTGCGGACGAAGCTGCCGTTCGCTGCAGGGCGGCACCAAAAGACCGGATGAACGTCTGCTCTGCGGGACTATCCGGCCATTCGCCATCCATCGGTGATCGGCTGCTTTCGCCGCAAACCGATCCCTAGTTGGCCATCGCCATCATCAGACAACGCCTTCATTCAAACGGACCTTCAATTCAATGCTACTTCTCGATTTCGTCATCGACTTCGACAGGGGATAAAGACATTTGGGTGATGGGTGTTGATTTTAAGAGCGGCCGGCTGGCCATTGGCGGCTCCACAATGCTGCTAATCGCCAAAGAGCTTAACTTAATTCCGGTTCCGGTCTATGGCGGAACCGTGCTGCCATTTAGACCAGCGCCTCCATGAGGAAAGTCCGAATTTGTGACAACGTATCGCAGCCTGTTCGTCGGCCCGTCGGGTGGGATTGTGTTCATCCTCTTGGGGATGCTCTGCATTTCAATCAACGATATGCTGATCAAACAGCTGTCGGGTGACTATCCATTGCATGAGATGGTTTTCGTGCGGTCCGCAATCGGGATCACCATCTCACTGCTGCTTGTGCGGCTCGAGGGCGGTTGGGCCATTCTTCGTCCGCGACGCCCATGGCTGCACGTGTTGCGCGGCGTGATGATCGTTTTTTCCAACATGGCTTTTTTTACTGCGCTGGCGGTGATGCCGCTGGCCGACGCGACGGCGCTTTTCTTTGTCGCGCCACTGTTCATTACGCTCTTGTCGGTGCCGTTTCTGGGCGAAACAGTCGGTCTGCGCCGCATTGGTGCGGTGCTGGTCGGGTTCTTGGGGGTGCTGGTAATGCTGGGTCCAGGAGCCGAGATGGGCCGGGGGCTGCCATCGCGCTGGGTACTGTTGTTGCCGGTGATCGCCGCATTTGGCTACGCGTGCATGCAAATCCTTACGCGCAAATTGGGAGTGACGAGCAAAGCCTCAGCCATGGCGGTATATATTCAGGGGATGTTCCTGTTGGTTGGCGCTGCCTTTTACCTGGTGGCCGGCGATGGGCGTTTTGCCGCGGGGCAGAGCAATGAAAGCCTGATCTTTCTGCTGCGCGCCTGGGTTTGGCCCGCACCCGATGACGTTTGGCTTTTTGCAGCACTTGGGGCGATGTCCGCGATCATCGGGTATGCGCTTAGTCAGGCCTATCGGCTCGGCGACGCGGCCACCATCGCGCCTTACGAATACGTGGCGATGCCCTTGGCGGTTATGTGGGGCTATCTGATATTCGGCACCTTGCCCGGCGTCACCACCGGATTTGGCATCGCACTGATCGTGGGTTCCGGCCTATTTGTGTTTCTTCGCGAAAGAGCCCGTCAGGCAGAAACTGCGGACAACCGACCGGTGCGAAGGTATTGATTGGGCGCTTCAGCCTACTAACACGCCACCCCATCAACGGTTCCCAAGACAGTCAGTGGGTTAACCGCCATGAGAAGGAGTGTCGTTACTCAGGCTCGCTGCAATGACGCCGGAGATTAACGCGACCGAAGAGCGATGATGATGCCTGCCGAAGCAATAAAAACGATGCCTAGCACCTGCCAGCCACCGACTGGCTGACCGAAGGCGAGCCATGCAAAGAGTGGGCCAAAGATCATCACCGAATACTCGAAAACCGAGACATAGGACGGCTCACCTAACTGGTAAGCCTTGATGATCATGAACACCCCGCAAACCGATCCAATGGCCTGCAGTAGGATCAACGGCAGCGCATCCCACATCGGCCAAACCCAGGGCCTGGTGAAAAACTGCACCTCTTCACCTGGTTGCCACATTGGGAAGATCATCAACGTGACG
>JBPCWO010000313.1:0-5128 GCA_051009475.1 Boseongicola sp. | reverse complement strand
GCCGAAAACACGGTGATGACGTCGCTCATCAATATCAATTCGCCACTCACGTTCGATTCAACCATGATGGGTGCGCTTGAAATCTACGCGGCTTCCAATCAGGCAGCGATCATCTCTCCATTTATTGTGGGTGGTGCGATGGCGCCGGTGTCGGTTGCCGGGACGTTGACCCAAGTGCTTGCCGAAGTTTTGGCTGGCATTGCCTATAGCCAACTGATCCGGCCCGGTGCTCCGGTCATTGCGGGGGCATTTGTCACGTCAATTGACATGAATTCCGGTGCGCCGACGTTCGGAACACCTGAAGCCGCGAAAATCACGCTCGGTATGGGTCAGATCGCGCGCCGACTGGGGCTGCCATATCGTTCCGCGGGATCATTCTGCGGCTCCAAGCTTCCCGATGCCCAAGCTGCATACGAAACGGCAAACAGCCTGAACACCGGGTTGCTCGCAGGAGTCAATTTCATGTTGCACGCCGCCGGATGGTTGGAAGGTGGACTTGTCTCAAGTTTCGAAAAGTTCGTGATGGATGTCGATCAATTAGGTGTGCTGCATCGCCTGGCCGACGGCGTTGATGTTTCCGAAAATGGGCAGGCGATGGATGCAATCCGCGAAGTTGGTCCAGGCGGGCACTATCTTGGTTGCGCACACACGCAATCAAACTTCAAAGAAGCATTCTGGCGCACGGAAGTTCTTGACTACAAGCCGTACGAAACCTGGGCTGAAGAAGGTGAAAAGGACACCGTCCAACTCGCCGCAAATCGCGTCAAAAAGTTGCTGTCAGACTATCAGCGGCCGGACATAGATTCCGCGAAACTCGACGAGCTAAATGAATATGTTGCCCGAAAAAAAGCCGCGGCTCCCGACGCATTTGCCTAAGCCGGGTCGGCTTCGTTGACGCGTCGGACCACCAGGCGCGCCTCTGCCATTAGGGCACTCAGCAATTCGATATGACGGGCAATGGAATAAGAACTTTCGCCGCTTTGTCGATCTGATTCCAGCAACGCCTCGGCCTGCATTAATTTCTCGACCGCCGCTTCAGGTGCCAAAGTGTGCTCGCTCCTGATTAAGCGCGTCAGCAAGCGCTCGCGACTGTAATCGATCAATCCATGTCTTGCGGCGCGAATTAACAGTCTCGGGCGATTTAGTGATTTCAAAGCGGACATGATCTCCGACATATGGCGGGCTCCATTTATTTGATTACATCACCAACCTACTCAACCTGAACGTGTGTTGCGTTTCGCGATTTCGAACCGAACGCAGTTCACTCTGTTTGTTTACGCAATGAAGATTATTCATTGCTCCGACCGCGATTGTTAAGAGACTGGTAACGAACGCAACTCAAGGTTGTATCATTGTCTAATTGATTTCGGCCTAACGGAGGAAACCCATGCATTCGGCGCAAACAGAATCCGCGCAAACCTCGTTCCAGAATGGTTACCCGACGAAGCCAAGCGATATCTGGCTCACACCGAAAACGGGCGCTCAATGCGCTCACTTGCCCGCGAAGCAGGATGTCACGCCTCGACGATTTTGCGTCAGATTAGGCGCTACGAGTCCCGGCGTGATGACCCCTTGTCGAATTCGCTTTGTGCCGCCTCGGTCGTGCAGCGCGATCAGCGAATAACTGTTCGATAATTGAAGATGGAAAAACGACGACGATTGCCTCAACTTCCGCCGAAATGTTCCTTCCTGACGAAGCGCTGCTGCGTCGGGAAGCTCCGAGAATCCTTCGCCGCCTTAATGAGCCGGGCGCGTGCCTGGCCATTGCTCAGGATATGGAGAAAGCGGTGATTGCGCGCGAAACTGAGGGCGGCCAGACGCTGCGGACGGCCGTCGTCGACCGGCCGCTGGCCGAAGCGATGGCTCTCAAAGACTGGGTTGCGGCATCCTCAGAGGGCCGCATTTCGCGCTATCGGATCACCACCGCCGGAAGACAAGCGCTAAAGCGGTTTTTGGCTGAGGACGAGGCGCAGCGCGCCGGGTTGGCAGAGGACGCGCGCCCTTTCATCGCTCAGCACGGCAGTCATGAAACCAAGGCGATCCCAGACGGTGATGGAAAGAGGCGCCGGGTCAGATACAACGCCGCAGAAAGCCCTTTGCAGTCGCTTGCGCGCCGACGCGACAAATCGGGCCAACCGTTTCTCAGCCCGGACTTAGTCGCAGCGGGCGAACGATTGCGAGAGGATTTTGAACTCGCGCAAATGGGGCCACGGATTACCCAAAACTGGGAAAGGTTTCTAAATGGCGGTGTCCGCGGCGAGTTTGCCTCTTCCGGCGAGGCCAGTGGCTCGGCGGCGGCACGCCATCGCGTGACCGGTGCGCTTTCGGATTTGGGGCCCGGACTGGGCGACGTTGTACTGCGGTGCTGTTGTTTCCTGGAAGGGATGGAGGCGGCAGAACGCCGTATGGGTTGGTCAGCAAGGTCGGGAAAAATCGTGCTCCGCATCGCGTTGTTTCGGCTCAAACGCCACTACGATGAGGCGCAGGGCAATTGGTCGCCGCTGATCGGTTAGCTTCAAACAGATGTGCCGGGCACGTGCCCATGCCCGGCATTTCCCTAATCAGTCTGCAGCCGTAAGTCCGGACTTGTGCAAAATGCCCGCTAGGGCACCACCGGCAAGCGGCGCAACGATATAAAGCCAAATCTGCCCTAGGGCCTCCGCGTTGAACACATTGGTTGCCAGCGATCGCGCCGGATTAACCGAAGCCCCCGACGTTGTAATGCCAGCCAAGTGTATCAAAACCAGCGTAAGCCCGATCGCCAGCCCCGCGACTGGCGTTGCGTGGCCATCTTGAGTCGCACCGAGGATCATGGTCACGAAAATAAATGTCGCAACCAGCTCAAATATCAGTGCAGCCAACATGCCGTTGGACCCGATCATCGTCGATGCATCACCTGGCGCACCGCCTATTATCAGCAACAGGATCGTTGCGATCAAACCGCCCGCGACCTGCGCCACCCAATACCCCAGCATGTCGTTCATGCTCATTTTGCCGGCCATGTGAACGCCCAAACTCACTGCGGGGTTCAAATGCGCCCCGGATATCGGGCCAATGCCATAGGCCATAGCAACGACAGCAAGGCCAAATGCCAGGCTGATACCAAGAAAACCAACGGGATCAGGACCAACCTGGTCAAGCGATCCTGCCGTGCTCATGAACAGTATTGTTGCACACCCGAAGAAAACCAGGGTGAACGTACCAATCACCTCCGCTACATATTTTTTCATGATTGTCCCATCCTTTGTGTGTTTTTTAAATCTTCCTACCATATATTGGCGAAACGGCACGGAAATTGCAAAGCCGTTATGCGCGAAGGCATCTGCCTCTGGCGCTTTCGCCGGATTAGAGTATTTTCCGCCGCAACAACGGGAAATTTCCATGCGCGACCTCAAAATTCCGGATCAGCGTCACCCCGAAAAGGCGCATCGTCCGGACAATGATCAGCCCAAAAAACCCGCATGGATTCGGGTCAAGGCGCCTGTGTCCGAAGGCTACAAACAAACGCGCAATATCATGCGCGAACATAAGCTGACGACAGTTTGCGAAGAAGCAGGCTGTCCGAACGTTGGTGAATGCTGGTCCCAAGGCCACGCGACCATGATGATCATGGGCGAGGTTTGCACCCGCGCCTGCACGTTCTGCAATATCGCAACCGGCAAACCGCCCGAAGGGCTCGATGTATTCGAACCCGGTCGTGTCGCAGATGCGGTTAAAAAACTCGAGCTGAATCATGTTGTCGTAACAAGCGTCGATCGAGACGACATTGAGGATGGCGGTGCTGAGCACTTTGCCCAAACGATACGAGCGATCCGTCGGCAGGCGCCCGGAACAACGATCGAGATTTTAACGCCAGATTTTATCAAGTGTGCGCCG
This sequence comes from Boseongicola sp., assembly GCA_051009475.1. Lineage (GTDB taxonomy): Bacteria > Pseudomonadota > Alphaproteobacteria > Rhodobacterales > Rhodobacteraceae > CAXMNX01. The sequence goes on along the minus strand of JBPCWO010000313.1, from coordinate 1,252 downwards.
GAAGTTCTTGATATTGTAGTTGAAGCTAAGCCGGATGTGTTCAACCACAATCTTGAAACTGTCCCCGGTCTTTATCCCGAAGTCAGGCCCGGCGCGCGGTATTTTCATTCGCTTCGATTGTTGCAGCGCGTGAAAGAACTTGACCCGACGATGTTCACCAAATCCGGTCTGATGGTTGGTCTCGGCGAAGATCGTCAGGCTATTCATGCAGTAATGGACGATATGCGTGCCGCCGACATCGATTTTCTGACCATCGGCCAGTATCTGCAACCGACACCAAAGCACCATCGCCTCGATCGTTTTGTGACGCCGGACGAATTCGTAGCCTACGAGAAAGCGGCGTATGGCAAAGGTTTCCTGATGGTTTCGGCAACACCTTTGACCAGATCATCTTATCATGCAGGAGACGACTTTGCTCGGTTGAGAGCAGCACGTCTTGATAAGCTCGGTCGTGCGTAAGTTCTTCAGTTCGCAGGTGGCAATGCTTTAATATAGGTTGCAATCGCTGCCCGGTCTTCGGGGGTAAGCTTCCCCATATTCTCAATAACGTCGACCATTTCACCGCCGGCGCTGTCGAAATCCGGCGTGAAGCCAGTCTCAAGGTAAAACGCGATATCGTCGACGCTCCAATCAAGCTGCGCGGGCGTCAGCCCGGGAATTCTTCCCTTTCCCGACGGGTTTGGCGCGCCAGCCATCCAACGCGACGTATCCAGTGCCCCGAGCAGATTGCGCGGCGTGTGGCACTCAGCGCAGTGGCCAAGCGCTTCGACCAGATATTGTCCCCTGACATTGCCGCCTTCGGCTTGCACAAAATCATCGTCAAAAAACAACAGCTTCCACGCGCCAACAGACGCGCGGATTGAAAATGGAAATCCAAGCTCATGCGGTTCGTCTGCGCGATCTTGCGGCGGCAATGTCTGAAAAAACGCCCAAAGATCCGTCATGTCCTGCTCGCTCGCGCGTGTGTAAGTCGAATAAGGAAACGCCGGATAGTAGTGCGTGCCGTCTGGCGACGTTCCTCTCAGCATCGCGCTTGCAAAATCCTCGAGGCTCCATGCACCCAACCCATGACTTACATCCGGGGATATGTTCGGGGCGATGAAGGTTCCGAATTCGGTCTTGAATCGCCGACCACCTGGCAACGCCAAGGCATCATCAGAACCTTCCGCCTTATGGCAGGACGCGCAGCCACCGGCCCAAAAGACAGTTTCGCCGCGCGATGCATCAGCTTCAAGGCCTGCAAATCGCGCGG
>JBPCWO010000312.1:0-8346 GCA_051009475.1 Boseongicola sp. | reverse complement strand
TTCAGGAAGTCTTCGCGGGTGTAGTTTGGTTTATGATTGATCTTTGTGATGCGTTTGGACGGCAATTCGTGGAGTTTGGCAAGCGCATCGTCTCGGTTGGCAAACAGGTTTGGATCAAATTTTTCCGTTCCCGCGTCACGCTCGATCTGCGCGCGCGTTTCCGGTGATGTGTCGAAGCGAACAGACCCCATGGAATGCGCAAGATTCAGATCCTTGCCGCGCCTGGAGAATGCAAACCAGGCTGCCGGATCGATTTTTGTGTCGCCGTAGTCAATGAGGAAGAACCAAAGGTCTTCACCGGTTTCAGATATTCGCTGCTCCAGCCGGTCATAAAGCGCATTGGCGTCAGCGGAATTTTCGAGCGTGAGGTGCCGCAGATCAATTTCGAGGATAGCCTCCTGATCGTGGAATTCGATCCTTGGATCGAGATCCTCGTCTGTTAGCGTCGATTTCGCGTTGGGAGAAAGGGTAACCGACAAATAAATTGCTCCAATTATCAATTGCGGAATCACTTACGCTGCAGCGCAGCATTTATCAATGGGTCGAAATGCCGCGCTTAGCTAATTCGCTGAATTCTGTAAGAAAACGCTTGTTTTGGTTAGAATTTGCCCATCCAATACGCGGACGGGAGAGACGAACTTGATCGCCCAGGCCGCTCAAGTTCCAGAGGAGGCAGAGCAATGCTGATCAACATTCTCGACCTGCGTGAGCGAACTTATCGCTGGAGCAAGGTAATGGCGGTTCTGGAAAGCGCCATTAAGGACAATGAAGCAGAGGATGCCGATCAAGTGGAGGCGGATATTGGCGTGCAAGTCGATTATGCAGAAAGGCCAGAGATTTCGGTCCGCGAAGCTGTACTTTGGGCCGAGCAGGCGGGCGGCCCGGTGACACTTTATCTCTATGATCGCGAGGATGCAGACGAGGGGCAATGAGCGGGTACTATGATGAGTTGGAAACTCGCGGCGAAAGTTTGCGAGCGAAAGATCTGGCGATTGCACTTCCAAACCAGGTTGCGCGCGCGCAATTGCTCGCAGGCAACGTCGGCCGTCTGGAAGGAGTAGATGCGTCGACTATCACCACGATTGTTGCGCTCGCGACAATGCCGGTATTGCGTAAATCTGAACTCATCGAATTGCAGCGCGCGGACCCGCCTTTTGGCGGTTTGACGGTTCGTAAACCAGCGGATTTTGATCACGTCCATCAGTCGCCCGGTCCAATATATGAACCAGGGATGCGCGGTGGCGATTGGTGGCGATTTGGGCGGTTCCTGTGTGCCGCTGGAATTAAGCGAGGGGACGTCGTTCAGAACTGTTTCGGGTATCATCTAACGCCCGCTGGAATGATGTTTGAAAGTGGTGCTGAGGCTGTCGGAGCGACAGTATTCCCAGCGGGCACTGGACAGACCGAAATCCAAATTCAAGCGGCCGCGGCGCTGGGCGCGACGGCTTATGCGGGAACTCCGGATTACCTAAAGGTACTGCTTGAGAAAGCTGACGAATTTGACGTCAAGCTGGACTTCACGAAAGCGGTCGTTTCGGGCGGGGCGTTATTCCCCGCGTTAAGAGATGCATATGCGGCGCGAGGAATTTCGTGCCTTCAATGCTATGCCACCGCAGATCTTGGTCTAATTGCGTATGAGAGCTCAGAGATGGAAGGGATGATCGTAGATGAAGGGGTCATTGTCGAAATCGTGACCCCCGGCACTGGTAACCCCGTGCCAGAAGGCGAGGTCGGCGAGGTCGTGGTGACATCACTGAACCCGGACTATCCATTGATCCGGTTTGCGACCGGCGATTTGTCGGCGGTGTCGCCAGGTCAAAGTCCGTGCGGTCGCACAAACATGCGGATCAAAGGGTGGATGGGTCGCGCCGACCAAACAACGAAGGTGAAGGGCATGTTTGTCCGCCCGGAGCAGGTTGCGAATTTGGTGGCTCGTTTTGATAATGTGAGCCGCGCGCGGGTTGTTGTAATCCGCAAGGGCGACATGGATGAGATGCAGTTGCGCGTCGAGGGTGAGGGCGTTGATGCAGTGGCAGTTGCCGCCGGTGCGCGCGAGATTTTGAAACTTGGCGCAGAAGTAGAGATTGTGGCGCCCGGTGGCTTGCCACGCGACGGCGTTGTGATCGAAGATGCGCGCGACTATTCCGACAGATGAATCAGCGGTTGCTGTTGGTCGAGGACGTGAAGTTATCCTGTGTCAGTTTTGCGGACAAATTGGTCATTGAAGATTCTATGAAACCGTTGATTTCGGTCAAGGCGTTAGGTTCGGGAAAGTGTCATAATTCTTTAGATGTGGGACTCGGGAGGTTTTCGCATGGGAATGTATGACACAGAAAGAACCGCAAAGTCTCTGGCTGCGTTTCTCTGTTTGGCGGCAATTCTTGTCGCCTGCACCGAGGGTAAGTATCCAATTTCGGGAAAAGATTGCAGTCCAGAAGACCCTGTTCTTGAACTTGACGCTAAAGATTGCACGCCCTTCTGATTTCCGAGTGGATATGACTGGGAATTGAGACCAAAGGCGCAGGCTAAATCTATTGTGCAAATATTGATTTTGAAACTGATCAGCCTCGGGCTGTCTCAAGCAATTGCTTCATCGAAGGCATTAGTAATATTTGCCGTGCGCAGAGTTGTCGAAGCTTGGTCGGAGAAGACGTGTACTAAGCTCTTTGTCGGACCAGATCATCCAGCATGAACGAAATATCTTCGATCTCTTCGGCGATGATATGGGTGACGCCGCCTTCGCGCTGCACCCGGCCTGTGACCTTAAGCGCGCGTCCGGCGATCACCGCACGGCGGAAACGTTCATACATCTTACGCCAGACGATGATGTTCGAGATGCCGGTTTCGTCTTCCAGTGTAATAAAGATGACGCCCTTTGCTGTGCCGGGGCGCTGGCGGACCAGTACCAATCCAGCGACCGCAATGCGCGCGCCGTTTGGGGGTATGTCCAGCTGATCATGCGGCAGGCAGGCCGGTGGTCGCTGCCAAATGGGAGGGGCAGGCATGTTCATGAGAACAAAAATAGAACATTTCGAATAAAATACAAGTCAGTGAACTTAGCGTCAAAGGGCTGGAAGGTTTCCTAACACAGCGTTAGGTAAGGCGTCGGAAAACCACGAGGACGGCGATGGCGAAGATCACCTATATCGAGCATGGAGGCACCGAGCACGTTGTTGATGTGCCGAACGGGCTGACTGTAATGGAAGGCGCGCGCGACAACGGCATTCCAGGCATCGAGGCCGATTGCGGCGGCGCCTGCGCTTGCTCGACGTGTCATGTTTATGTGCATCCCGATTGGGTCGGTAAACTGCCCGAAAGAGACGCGATGGAAGAAGATATGCTCGATTTTGCCTACGAGCCTGACTCCGAACGGTCGCGCCTAACATGTCAGCTAAAAGTGACTGATGATCTGGATGGACTCGTAGTTCAAATGCCGGAAAAGCAAATCTGATGATTTGGCGCGCAGCGGCGGTTTTGACGGCGCTGTTTTGCGCAGGCGCATCAACCGCGCAGCAGTCCTGCGCCAAGGGCGACGGCGAATGGGTCATGCGCGCGTGCTACGATGAACCACGCAAGCAAGGGTTTTACGGGCACGACATCCTTGGCGGCACTGCGGAGTGGACCCGACTTGAGATAAGTCTTGGACCGAAAGGGCGCGCGGCGGAGTGGTCTGGTGAAAAACGGGTATTGGCGGTGCGGCAACCCGACGATCATATTTTCGAAGACGTCGCTCCTCGGATTGTGCAACTCGACGGTTCGGGTCCGCCTGAAGTCATTTCCGTCGATACAGCATTTGACCTTGGAGCGCGTCTCACTGTTTTAAACCTTGAAACCGGGCGATTGGCCGCGACGCCGTACATTGGCCGCCAAAATAGATGGTTGGCGCCGGTCGGTGCAGCCGATCTTGATGGCGACGGGCGTTTCGAGATCGCGTATATTGACCGGCCTCATTTGGCAAAGTGGTTGCTGATTTGGCGGTATGATCGCGGCACATTGCGCTTTGTCGCCCAACACGAGGATGTCACAAATCACCGGATCGGTGAGCGTGACATCGCTGGTGGTATTCGCGATTGCGGTGATGGGCCCGAGATGATCGTGGCGGACGCCGCGTGGCAAAACGTCCTGGCTGTGCGGTTTGATGGCACCAGCTTCGGGCAGCGAATACTTGGGGTGCACGATGGGCGGTCGAGTTTTGCCGACGCCATGGCTTGTCGCAATTAGCCTTTCGGCATTTTCAACGCGATCGTCTTGCCGCGTTTTGTATAACGAAGTTCGCTCTCTGAGATTGAGGCAACTGTGCCGCCATCCACACGGTCGCCGACTTTGACTTTGACGTAGCGGCCCGATGGTAGGCGAACCAGCGCCCGGCGATCTGAAGAAAGCCCATAGACACCAACCAAGTTGATCCTGTTGAGTCGAATTGCGTTTTCCAGTGTTGCCTGACGTGCCACCGACGCCGACGAAGGTATGGCAAGACGTGGCGTATCCTGCGGTCGCGTCCCTTCTTCGGCTGCGGTGTCTTCTGCCAGTGCCGCTTCGATCGCTGCGTTTGTGTCGGGAACTCTCGCCGCCAAAACTGCGGCCTGGCGCTCTGCTTCGCGTTGAACCTGTGTCGCTGCGACAATTGCGTCAAAATCAACCGGCTTATTGCGTGGGGGAAGTGATGTCACAACCGCAAGTTCACTTGGCTCGCGCGATGCAAGGGCAACGAGTGCTTCGATCTGGGCCGAAGCTGGGCGTGGGCCGGGTCGAATCTTTTGCAGTTCAGTCAGCGTTCGGCCACCATAATTCTGGCGTTCGATCCGCGTTGTGAAATCCTGTGGCCGCGCAAGCGGCGCACGATCCGGGAGCGCCCGGGCAAGTTCGGTTGGTATCAACTCCAGTTCGCCCGGATCGGGGACCTGTTCGGTTGGTTCGACGACGGTGTTTTCGACTGTAGGCGGATCCGGATATAGTTCGGTGTCAGGCAGTGCCTCCGTCGCGTTCGGCCGGCTTTCGACATCTGATTCTTCGACAATTGGGGCGTTTTCGGTATCCGGCAAAGCCGCGATATCCTCTGGGTCTGGTCGTCGAACCGGAGGATCGGTATCTATCGTCGCCTCGAGATCGATCCGCGGCACCGGCAAAGCGACGGCATCCGTCTTTGGAACGATACCATCAAGTGCGGCGATGGTTATGCCGCGCGACGTTTCGGTGAGCGGGGCACTGTTCGACGACAGTGAGGCCGGCCCCGCGTTTTCCACGCCAGCAAGGCTTTGCGGACGCTTTTCGAGTTCATCTGCATGCGTTGGAGCTATGCCAGAAGAAAATGTGTCGTCCGGAAGACGGGACAACGCGATCCGGACAGGCTGTTTCGCAACTACGAACGGGACCTCTGGTGCTGGCGAAGACTTCAGTTCCCTGGGCGGTGCGATATCTAAGATGACGACGGTCGGAGCAATTTCCGATATCGCAGGGGCTGTCGGTTCGGGAATAGGTGCAGCCGCGGAATCTTCTGGCTCTTTGGATTGGACGACTTTGGGCGCGGGCGCAGCGAGATCGGGTGTGTCTGGTGTGGTTGGCAGAATCGCCCAAATGACAATTGCAATGCCGACCGAAAGAAGCGCGGCGATTGTCGCAAGTGCTGGCGTTGGAACCGCCCGGTCGCGCCGACGCAAATAGACCGGTGGTTCCGCAGTCAGACTTGCCGCGGGTGCACTGGCAGAGATTGCCCCAACATCAGTAACGACGCGCGGTTCCGACCTTACCCGAGGAAGCGGTTCGCCGGGATCAAGCGGCGGAAGATCGCTTTCGGGCAATTGCATGACCGGCGTAGGATCATCAACTCTTACGACCGGCGTTAGATCATCGCTTGTTACACTCTTTGGGTTTCGTCCATCGGTTGATGGTGGCGGCTGGGACGTTCGCCTCGACGTGAAGGTCGGGGTGGGTTCGGGTAAGACCTCTTCATCGTCCGACAACAGATCGATTGCAGCGCCGCCAAAGTCGGGAAGCCTTGGAAAATCGGACGGATCAGCCAACGCTGAAAATCCCGCCACGACCAGTCCACGTGCATTTGCAAAGACTTCAGCTTCGTCAAGGGTTTCTCGGGCGATTGCCGCCACACGCGCTTCGCCCGGGTCACGCTGTTCCCAATCGATTTCAAGTTCTTCAATTTCGTAAGGGGTTTGCCCGCTTAGTGCCCTGTCAATATCGGACGCGGCGTCGGAGTCGGAATTTACCTTGACGTTGGTATATAGAATTTGGTCTCGCGGCAGGAAGATAAAAACGGGGTTGGAAGGTTCGACGCGATCAAAAAGGCATTGAAGTCTATGCTCAATGTCGGCGCCTTCAAGCTTTTCGCTGGCAATTTCCAGCCAATGACCAGCGTCACGGCGCATCAGCCGTACCGCCTCCATGGATAAATCAAAACCCCAACGCTCTGACATGGGCGAGCAATATCACGCAGCGCGGCGCGCGTCACGCAAAGCGAGCATGAAATTTGATCTATGCGGCGGGTCGCCGATAACCTTTGGCGAAAGGGGTTGCGAGACCGACGCAGACCGCCGAAGCTCCGCCCAAACATGTGAGGTAGATTATGCGTCTTTTCCCAATTCTTGCTTTTGTTCTAACGCTATCCGTAGGCGCGAGTTTCGCCGAGGAACGCGCTCGCGAGATTGTCGTATCGGGCCAGGGAACCGCGAGTGCGGCGCCTGATATGGCGACTATTCGTATCGGTGTCGACCGAGAAGCCAGGCTGGCCGGTGATGCCTTGCGGATGGCGTCGGAAGCGATGACCATAGTATTGGCGCTTTTGGAGAAAGAAGGGATCGCGGCTCGGGATGTCCAAACGACCAACGTCAGTCTTAACCCGCGATATCAACGCACTAACGATGGCCGGCCGCCGCAGGTAACTGGTTATGTCGCCTCGAACAGCCTGATGATCCGTGTTCGCAATCTGGACGCGCTAGGCGGCGTTCTGGATGCGGTGGTTTCCGAGGGTGCAAATGCAATGAACGGCATATTCTTCGCAGTTGCTGAACCGGCACCACTTGAAACCGAGGCCCGCCGCGCCGCCGTGGCGGATGCACGAGCAAAGGCAGAGGTACTTGCCGAAGCTGCAGGTGTTAAGATGGGGCCGGTTGTATCCATCCACGAGGGTAGTGCAGTGCCAACGCCTGGACCAGTGATGCGTAGTATGGCGATGGAAAACAGTTCGGTGCCGATTGCAGGCGGCGAGATCGATATTCGCAGTGACGTGACGATCGTATTCGCCATCAGTGACTGAAGCGTAGGCGCACCGGCGCGGTTGCATAGGGGGGTATGATGAAAGCGGCGTATTACGAGGCGACAGGAGCGGCAGGCGAGGTCTTGCAAGTTGGAGATCTGGCGAATCCGCAGCCTGGTCCCGGCGAGGTGCTGGTCAAAATCGCCGTTTCGGCGGTACATCCGTCTGATGTCAAAACGCGCGGAGGCGCGCGGGGACCTTTGGCGTATCCCAAAGTCATTCCCCACAGCGACGGTGCGGGCAGGATAGCCGCAGTTGGCGACGGCGTGGACGCTGGTCGAGTAGGTGAACGTGTTTGGCTTTGGAACGCCGGGTGGAAACGCGCGTTTGGAACGGCCGCGGAATTGGTGGCGCTGCCGTCTGATCAGGCGGTGAAGCTGCCGGAGAATGCCTCTTATTCGCTGGGAGCAACATTGGGCATACCCGCCGTGACGGCGCATCGGTGCCTGTTCGCTGATGGGCCGATTGATGGCATGACAGTATTGGTGACGGGCGGTGCGGGAACGGTTGCAAGCGCTGCCATCCAAATGGCGAAGCTTAGTGGCGCACGTGTCATCGCAACTGTAAGCGGCGATCAAAAGGCCGAATACGCCAGCCGTTTAGGTGCCGATGCAACGGTCAATTACCGCAACCCCGACGCCGCAGCGAGCATTTTGGCGGCCAACGGCGGTCGTGGCGTCGACCGAATTATCGAAATCGAATTCGGCGGCAATCTTGCGATTGCGCAGGCGGTGTTGGCCGAGGGCGGCACGATTGCCGCTTACGGCTCGATGGCGGTGCCTGAGCCGGTTCTGCCGTTTTATTCAATGATGTTCGCCAATCAAACGCTGCAGGGGGTATTGGTCTATACGATCCCTGAGGCCGCAAGGCGGCAAGCCGAAGCCGATATTCACAAGTGGCTAGTGGATGGTTCTCTGGCACTGCCGATCGCCGGAGAAATGCCGCTAGGTGATGTTGTCGAATCCCATAAAGCAGTCGAAGCCGGAAACCGAATTGGGGTTTCGCTGCTGCGGATTGTGGATGACGCTGCAGTATGAACGTCAATCAGTCAGCTTTGCCGCAGCGCACGCGGACTTTGA
>JBPCWO010000311.1:0-8599 GCA_051009475.1 Boseongicola sp. | reverse complement strand
TTCTCGCCACCTACGCACTGGTGGTAAAGGCGTGCGGTATGACGAAAGCCTGCATCACATCAAACCTCAGTATCGAACATCGACCTTTCTACTATGTGCTGGCGTTCGGAATGGCGCTGGTCGGACTACAAATCACCGTGCAATTGCTGATCGGACTAGCAAATTGGCGCAACGATGATCCGAACGAGGCCCGTGACTGATGGACGGTGCCACGGTTGCCATTCTCGGCTTCGGCGCATTGTTTGTCTTGCTCTTCATCCGCATGCCCGTTGGACTGTCGATGATGTTGGTTGGAACTGTTGGGATTTGGATAATCCGCCCGCAAGCAGCGATCCCGAAACTGGCCGGCGAAATCTTCAACGAAGCTTCTAACTATCCTTTGACGATTATTCCGCTCTTTGTGTTGATGGGAAACCTCGCCGGCGTAAGTGGAATGAGCCGGGATCTTTATGATGCGGCGCACGCTTGGCTCGGGCATTTGAAGGGTGGCCTTGCGTCGGCAACAATTGTTGGATGCGCCGGGTTTTCAGCGCTGTCGGGCTCATCACTTGCGGCTGCTCTTACAATGGGCCGCGTTTCGTTGCCTGAAATGCAACGATACAACTATGACAATGGCCTCGCCACCGGCGCCATCGCTGCAGGCGGCACGCTCGGCATCCTGATCCCTCCGTCGGCCGGGTTCGTAATTTATGCCATTTTGACTGAAGAAAGCATTGGCCGCCTATTCATGGCCGGAGTCATTCCGGGGCTGCTGCTGACGGCGCTATTCATCCTTGCGATCTGGATCGTGGTCAAGCGGGACCCAAGCAAAGCGCCAAGCGACGCGTCGCGGTATCCGATGTCCGAACGGTGGGCGGCGATGGGCCGCGCAAGCTGGATTACCGGCATAATCGTGGTGACAATCGGCGGGATATATTCGGGTGTCTTTTCCGCCGTCGAAGCTGCAGGAATAGGTGCATTTCTCGCGCTGATCGTCACTGCGATCCGCGGCAAGTTGACGATGCCCAATGTAGTCGAGGCGACGGCAAGCACGCTCTCGTCATCCGGCACAGTATTCATGATCCTGTTCGGTGCCTTCGTTTTCAAAACGTTCATAGGCTTCACCGGCATTACTTATGCGCTGTCGCTCTGGGTCGAAAGCCTTGGATTAACGGGCACTCAAGTCGTAGTCGCTTTTCTTATTTTATTCATAATTCTAGGCATGTTCATGGATGGATTCGCCATTCTTGTTTTGACAGTCCCGCTGGTCCAGCCAATCATTGAACCTCTTGGAATCAATATGGTTTGGTTTGGCGTATTAATGGTGATCGCTCTTGAAATGGGTCTGATCTCACCACCCGTTGGCGTCAATGTCTTCGTGGTGAAAGGTATTGCTCATGGTGTCCCGCTCAATACAATCTTTCGCGGCATTTGGCCGTTTTGGTTTGCGATGCTTGCCGCCATGATCCTAGTGCTGATTTTTCCGTCCATCGCGCTGTTGCTGCCAAACACGATGTTTGGCTGACGTGCCAATATTCGGAGTGAAGCCATGAAACTCGGAGAAAACATTATCGCTGGTTCAGGCACAGCGCCGTTTTTTCTGGTCTCCAACCCATCTGATACGGGCCTTGAACTGCCACAAAACCGACGCGGCGAGGCAGTTCGAACCTGGGTTCGCTCACTTTCTGGATTTCAAAAAGAGGCATTGGTAGTTTCCGCCCGATCGGGCCTGATGTGGCGACTGGTTTCTGACGAAGGCAAATACCTATCTGGCCACGACGCGGCCCCGTGCCCGCTCGCCTTTCTGACAACAGGAATGATCGCGAGTTATATGAATGAAATCACCGCGCTTGCGCAGCAGAACGGCGTCACGTTGAACAAGCTTCGCCTGATCCAGAACAATTACTACACCATGAAAGGTTCCATGCGGAAACGCACGATGACCGGTGGAGCTTTGCCGGTCGAACTGGAGGTTCAGGTCGATTCCGATCTCGACGAGGCCGCGCTGAACGAATTGCTGATGAACGCGGTGCACGCATCCCCCTTGAACGGACTAATGCGCGGCCACCTCGCCAGCCTGTTCACACTGACAAAGAACGGACAACCGCTGAGACCCGCAAATGCCAGCGCGCTTGATGCCGCGGTCGTCGCGGATCATACCGGCGACACGCCAGAACCAACGCCAACCGATTTGACATTGATCGAACGACTGGGGCCTTCACCGGAAAAGGCAGTTGCAAAGGGAACAAATGCCGCCGCCTCTAGTCTGACCGACGAACAGGACAGAACACTGAACCCGGCGGCAATCTGCACGTTGCGCGAGGATGGCATCAAGGAAATCGAACAGCATCTTTACAGCCCCCATGGTTCGATTTTTCGATTTCTCAGTGAAGAAGCTCCGGCGGCGGGCGGTCTGGGACGCGCGCCAGATGCGGTTAGCTTTATCTCGGCGGGAATTGGATTCTGTTTTATGACCCAGTTTGGAAGAATGGCGTCGATGGAAGCACTTGATTTGCCACATTATTCAATCGTTCAGGACACGCATTTCTCTCTTGGCGGTGCCTCGGGCGGAACTGGCAAAGCAGGCGAGGCTGATCCCGTGGAAACCCACGTGCACCTTGTAACGAACGAAACCGACGAAGTTGCACGTGACATGCTTGATGTTTCAGAACAAACCTGTTTCCTTCACGCATTTTGCCGAACCGACTTGAAGACCCGACTGAAGGTCACACGGGTTTAAAACAGGGCGACATAAAGCAAGCGGATGGCGAGGATTGAAAGCATGACCAACACAAGCCGATCAAAGCCTTCAGCTGATAGCTTGTTGGCGAGCCACGCGCCAAACGGCATGAATGCCAGGATCGGCAGAACCGCCAAAAGACTTAGCGCGAATAGTTCCGCCGTCATAAGTCCGGTCAGCGCAAGCGTTGGCAGTTGGACCAGCGACATCGCGATAAAAAACGCTGAAATCGTCGCAATGAATGTCGGCCGCTCTAATCGAATTGCATTTAGAAAACTGACCGAGACCGGCGCGGATATTCCGGCGGCACCCTGTAAAATGCCAGCGGTTAATCCCGCCGGGAACGCCAATCGCCACGCCCGCGACTGTGATATACGGAATTCAGAGTGCAAGACGCGCAACAAAACGTATGCGGTCACTGTAATCGCCACACCAAGTGTTAGAATGCTGATCGGGAAATTCGCCAGAAATAATGTGCCGAGAATTGCGCCGGCGGCACCGCTGACGGCAAATCGCACGTCAAAACCGTTGTGCAGCCGATGCGGCCAGTATTTCCAGAGCTGCCGAATATTTGTAAGAAAGTTCGGGGTGGCCATGATGATCACGGCAATTCGCACATCAAAAAAGGCAGCGATGACCGGAACAGCCACCACGGGTGCGCCCGCGCCTGTTGCGCCTTTGATAGTTCCGCCCAGCGCGAGCGCGAAAACGATAACAGTAGCCGATAAAAAATCAATTTCTGGCATATGCTTGATCGTAGCCGCCATGGCCCGACTCGTGTCAAGCCGTTGGAAAATTTATGTATGACGTAGTGATCAGTGGCGGAGGACCCGTTGGAATTGGTCTGGCGATCGAATTGGGGCAACGTGGTATTCACACCGCAATTGTCGACCGAAACGAAACACCGCCCCGAATTCCAAAGGGTCAGAACCTAACCCAACGAACGATGGAGCACATGCGCGCCTGGGGCGTCGAGGATGACATTCGCGCAGCCAAAACTATTCCGCGCGGCGTGGGGCTCGGCGGTGTAACTGCGTATGGAACACTTCTAGGCGGCTATCATTACGACTGGTTCAAACGCGCAGCCGTTGGCCAGTACTACAGCGCCGAGAACGAAAGGCTTCCTCAATACGCAACCGAGGCGGTACTGCGCAAACGTGCCAGTGCGATCGACGCAATCGAACCAATCTACAGTTGGAAGTCCACCGACATCGATTCAGATGGATGCGCCGTGCGGATTTCCCGCGACGGTCAGTCTCGTTTGCTTGAGGGTCGTATTCTGGTTGGATGCGACGGCAGTCGGTCACTGGTTCGAAACGCAGCCGGCATTACCGAAACCCAGCACGACCATGACCGGACAATGGTACTTGTCGTATTCGAGTCACCAGAGCTTTTCGAATTGCTCGCCCGCTTTCCCGACAAGCAGTTTTATAACGTCCTTGATCCGGAGCTGGATGGTTATTGGAAGTTCTTCGGCATGGTGGACTGGGGCAAGTCCTTCTTCTTCCATGCACCGGTCCCACCGGATACCAACCGCGACAGTTTTGATTTCAAGTCTTTGATCCATAGTGCCGTTGGTGCTGATTTTCCGTTGAATCTTGACTACGTCGGGTTCTGGGATCTTCGGATTTCACAAGCGGATTCCTATCAAAGCGGATCGGTGTTCATTGCAGGCGATGCCGCGCATAGTCATCCACCTTACGGTGGCTACGGCGTTAACACCGGATTTGAAGATGCGCGAAATCTGGGTTGGAAAATTGCCGCTACGCTCCAGGGTTGGGGTGGACCGGGGTTGCTCGATAGCTATTCAGCCGAGCGGCACCCGGTATTCGCATCGACCGCAAAAGATTTCATCGAGAAATTTATCGCAGATGATCGTGCGTTTCTGCGGGCAAATGATCCGAAAAACGGCAAATTGGAATTTGAAGCGGCCTGGGCCGCGCGTGCGCAGTCTTCTGAAGTGCAGGGCATTGCCACGTTTGCACCGCATTACGGCGGCTCGCCTATTGTCATAGGGGCCGCCGAAGACGCGCCATCGGCGGTTGGCAGGCACGAATTTGTCGCTATCGCCGGCCATCATCTTTCGCCTCAACCACTTGGGGACGGAACAACGTTGGATTGTCTCGGACGGGGATTCACCGCTTTTTTATCCGATTTTGTCGCTGCAGAATTGCGCGAAGCTGCAGATGCGCGTGGCATCCCCTTGGACATAATCGAAGTACCAAAGGAAGTGGCCGATGCACATGGCCACAAGGCTGTTCTGGTCCGACCTGACGGATATGTTGCTTGGGTTGGAAGCGATCTCGAAGATGCGGGCGCCGTAATCGACAAGGCTGCCGGATACTAGTCGATCCGGCTTGCATCCTTGTACATGACGCGATGCCGTCGCTTTTTAATCCAATCAGCGATTTCATCATCAGTCAGAAAGTGGTCGCTATCATACTGATCCATATGTAAAATTTCATCCAGGGGCTTACGATATCGTTTATAGGGTTTCGCCGCCGGCGGGCCGAATAGCAGGATATCCAGCACCGAAATCTCATCGGGAATACCCAAAAGCGGACGCATCGCCTGTTGAGCGTCCTCCTGCCCAATCGCGGTAACCCACCAGACGTTGTAGCCCAGCGCGGCGGCAGCAAGATGCGCGGACATGGTCGCCGCCGCCACCGACTGAAGCAATATCCGTTCGGCGTTCTCGCGATACATTTTGTCGGCTTCGGATCCGTCGTTGAATACCGGAAACGCGTTCACCCAGCGCATGTCCGAACAAACAACGACAAACCCCGGAGCGGTCGCAAGCCCGCGATAGTCGGGTGTCGGGAACTTCATTTTCGCCTTGGCACGAAAGCGTTGTTCGGCGACAAAATAGTCGGTGATTTGGTCTTTGATGTCCTGATTTCGAACGACGATGAATTGCCATGGCTGGGCGTTTGCACCTGACGGCGCGTGTCGCGCGGCCTCGATAATAAGATCGTAGTGGGCGTCGGGGACTGCATAATTCGCATCGAACTTCCGAACCGTCACCCGATTTCGCACCGTTTTCATCAACGCCTCGTATTGTGCGGTACTGCCAATTTCAGGAAGCTCAACTTCTTCTTGCGCTGAGCTTAGATCGACGGCTGGTGTGGTTTCGGTCATGCTGGGCCCCTAAAGTCGCTGCGCCAGGATACCATTTCAATTTGTGACTGGTCGACTCCTCAGTTCACGCGCTTCTTGCGCGACCACGACATAGTCAATCCTGCCGTGCTAGCGCGTTTGGTTCGTTCCCCATGCCAGCCGACAACTTTACGCGACTTCGACCGTCGCGTTTGGAAGAGTATAAAGCCTCGTCGGCGCACCGAAGCAAAGCGTCAGTGTCACACATTCCTTTATCAAATTGATGCGCGATTCCGATGCTGGCCGATATCTTGCAGACATGGCCTTCGAACTCCAATGGCGTTTCGAGGGCATCAATCATTCGCTGCCCCAAAGCAACGAGATCAGTTGTTCTTCCAGTGTCATCGACGATCGCAAGAAATTCGTCCCCGCCCATACGGGCGATAACGTCGTTTTTGCGCAATAACTTTTTGAACCGGCCGGCAGATTCTACAAGCACCGCATCCCCGGCGGCATGACCATAGGTGTCATTGACTTGCTTAAAATAATCCAGGTCGATGGCGATCAATGCAATCGGGACATTTCGCTCGACAAGCTGCGCAAGGCACACTTCGAAACCTCGTCGGTTCGGCAATCCAGTCAACACATCCGTTAGCGAGCTTTCCTCGGCCGCAATGCGAGCAGATTCCAGTCGCTTGTTGAGGTTTCGCGACTCTTCCATCGCGGCAGATTTCGCCTCAAGCAGATACAGCATTTCGACCGCCAAGTCGGTTGCGGCAAAATCACTAATCGTCAGGTTGTGCTGTGCAACAGCCTCGCAGACGTGAATTCCGAAAGAAAGGTTTAGCAGGATGCCACCGACGCCATCGGCCAGATCGACGCCTACGGCACGAAATAATGTTTGTTTTGGGTTAGTTATCCGGATGTGCAGCGTTCCAGCGACCGCTTTCTTCAGACCTGGCACAGACGAAATTTCCCGGGGTCGGCGTATGTCAAAGACGTCAAAAAAGCGTCGGCCCGACAATTCGCAACCACTGACCCGCTCGAGCGTTGGGCCAGCGTCCGAAATCACACCAGCATCGTCGAGGATCAAATACATTGGCATGAGCGCCGCCAGCGTCGCGCTGTTCAGCTCGATCATGCCCTCTGCCAAGACTTTCTCGACGGTTCTACAACTCCCGTCGGCGCAAGATTGAACTGGCGGCCTTTTGCAAAGGCAACATCGTGGATTCGAACCGAAAGCCTTTGCCCGCCTGGAAAAACGCCCCGATGCTCAATCCTCGCAAGGGCGCCATAATCATCCGCCATTCCGCGCAACACGCCCGCCAGGACATGGCAGATACCATGGTATTGTGCCCAGATTAGGATTTCGTGGTTGTTTGGCTCCTGCTCAAGCACTGCAATGACTGGTAATTCCAGATCCGGCACCGCGAGCCGCGCCCTTTCCGGAAGATCGTCCAGCGAGCCGAGAAATTCCGTGAATGTTTCACCGCCAAATCGTAGTAAACGCCGCAAAACCTCGCAGTTCGGGTGTGCCACAAGGTAGTTGCCAAGGTCTTCAAGCAGCGCATCTCGTGGCTTGTCCAGAACAAGAACACTTGCCGCAAGCATCGCTTCGGATACGGAATCGTCATAGCGCAGCATCGACTCAAACGTGTCGATACCGACAGCTGCCTCTTCGACCACGACAGCCCAGACATCCGCGCTGTATGTATCGCAAACGAAACGCTGCAACGCCCTGTTGACCAGTCCGTGCATTCCTACTCCAGTTCAGATCGAAATCGGAATAAGTGGTCTCGCTTAAGATTTCCCAAATAGCAGCGAATCTATAGGCAGTCAGAAGTCCGTCGGCGCGCCACCCTCGGCTTTTCGGCGCTCAACGAATTCGGCCAGTTCCTCGCGAATGCCTTCGTCCAAAGGCGGCGGCTCGAAACTCGCCAAAATCTCTTTCCAGAGATGATGCGCCCTTTCAGCCGTCCAAACGCCTCCGGCGATTTCCCAGCCTTCGTAATTGGTCCAATCGCTCAGAAACGGTTGATAAAACGCGGTTTCATAGCGATCTTGCGTGTGCTGAATGCCAAAGAAATGCCCCTCACCGCCAACTTCCCCAATTGCATCGACAGCGATGTCATCGGGCGTTGTCGCCGTGATCGCGGGATCGAAATAGCGGATGAATTGATTCAAAACTTCGCAATCCATCACAAACTTTTCCGGGCTGGCAATCAGCCCGCCTTCAAGCCAGCCGGCAGCGTGATAGACGGTGTTTGTCTGCGACTGAACCGCCGCCCAAAGCGAAGCTGTGGTTTCCCACATCGCCTGACCATCGGGCACATTCGCAGCACAGGACCCCGACGATCTGAGCGGCAACCCATAAAACCGTGCCATTTGCCCGGTCATTTGCGTTGCCCGGATGTATTCCGGCGTCCCAAATGCGGGTGCCCCGGACTTCATATCTACGTTTGACGTAAAGGTCCCCAAAACGCAGGCGCATCCGGGCGCAACCCACTGGAACAAGGCGATTGCAGCAAGCGCCTCGACAATCGATTGCGCAACTGCACCCGACATCGTGACTGGCGCCATTGCACCCGCCAAAGTGAAAGGTGTGATAAAAACGGCCTGACCACGCCGCACCAGACGCAAACATCCATCGATCATCGGCTGATCGTGCTTCAGAGGCGATGTCGAATTGATGTTCGTATACATCCGCGGCGTCGCCTGAAATTCTTCTTCGCTAAGCCCGCCGCCGATTTTTACCATCTCCATCACGTCTTCGACCCGCTCTTT
>JBPCWO010000310.1:0-4329 GCA_051009475.1 Boseongicola sp. | reverse complement strand
TGCCAAATGCGTGCAGTATCTTCGGGCATTCCACGTGTCAGCCCAGTTCCGAAAAGCGCATCAACCACAAGATCGTGTCCTGTCTCGTTCAGACGGTCCTCAATCGCTCCGTCGTTCCACTGTTGTGCCTCTCCCAGACACCGCCACCGCTCATAATTCGCCTTTGCATCCGGCGGCAGTTTTTCCGGGTCGCCATAGAAAAACACCTCAACCTCCCGCGCCTGCTCTTTCAAAAGCCGCGCGACTACAAATCCGTCTCCGCCATTATTTCCCGGGCCGCACAGCACAATTGCCTTATGCGACTCCAATGCCAACTTAGGCCATTCCTCAAAAATTGCCTCAACGACACCCCGCCCTGCGCGCTCCATCAATTCCAGACCCGTCACTTCGCCACTATCGATAGCGGCCTGTTCGATGGCGCGCATTTGCGCAGCAGTAAGAAGCTCGGTCACGGGACCTCCGGAAATAAGTCACTGGCAAAAACATTTCTGCCAAGAAGACGGACAAACGGCCAGAGCCGTATCATAAATTCACAAACTGCACGCAGGAAAAGCGAGTTGCACAAAAATTAGGCAAATAGGCACGTTTGTCTCAATCTTAGCTATCCTCAGACTGCCATTGGATTGTCGCCCTCGCGCGCGCGTGGTCTCACGCGTCCAATCGCGCCCGAATAGGAGTCAAAGCCGTGAAAAAAGTCGAGGCCATTATCAAACCGTTCAAGTTGGATGAAGTGAAAGAAGCACTGCAGGAAATTGGTGTTCAGGGACTTTCCGTTCTCGAGGTCAAGGGCTTCGGTCGCCAGAAAGGCCACACCGAACTTTATCGCGGCGCTGAATACGTCGTGGACTTCCTTCCGAAAGTAAAAATCGAGGTTGTCCTGGGTGATGATCAAGTCGATGCGGCAATCGAAGCCATCGTCGGTGCGGCCAAAACCGACAAGATCGGCGACGGCAAAGTTTTCGTTTCAGATGTCAGCCAAGCCATTCGCATCCGCACAGGAGAGTCCGGCGAAGACGCGCTCTAAGTTAAACTGATACACAAGTTCGAAATTGAAGAGGGTCACCCCATGAGTAAGAAAGACGTCTTGAAGACGATCGAAGATGAGGACGTCGAATACGTCGATATTCGCTTTACCGATCCGCGCGGAAAGCTGCAGCACGTAACCGTATTAAGCGATCAGGTTGACGAAGATTTCCTCGATGAAGGCTTTATGTTCGATGGCTCGTCGATTGCCGGATGGAAATCAATTGACCAATCCGACATGAAGCTAATGCCGGACACGAGCTCCGCCTATATGGATCCTTTTTTTGCCGAAACGACTTTGGCGGTTCATTGTTCTGTTGTCGA
This sequence comes from Boseongicola sp., assembly GCA_051009475.1. Taxonomy (GTDB): domain Bacteria; phylum Pseudomonadota; class Alphaproteobacteria; order Rhodobacterales; family Rhodobacteraceae; genus CAXMNX01. The sequence continues at coordinate 2,982 of JBPCWO010000310.1, read as the reverse complement.
ACCTGACACCGGTGAACACTATGAGCGCGACCCACGTGGAACGGCCGAAAAAGCCGAAGCATACCTGAAGTCAACGGGCATCGGCGACATCGCCTACTTTGGTCCGGAGGCCGAGTTCTTCTTGTTCGACGATGTGAAGTATTCAGTCGAGATGAACAAAGTCTCCTACGAAATCGATGCAATCGACGCGTCCTGGAATACCGACACCGACTACGAGATGGGCAATATGGGCCACCGCCCGGGCATCAAAGGCGGCTATTTCCCTGTCCCACCAATTGACGACGGTCAGGACATTCGTTCCGAAATGCTTTCGACGATGAAGCGCATGGGAATGAAGGTCGACAAACATCACCACGAAGTTGCGAGTTGTCAGCACGAACTGGGCCTGATTTTCGACAGCCTGACAACGCAGGGCGACCATCTGCAGAAATACAAATATGTAATCCACCAAGTCGCACATGCCTACGGCAAGTCGGCGACATTCATGCCAAAACCAGTTGCGGGTGACAACGGCACGGGCATGCACGTCAATATGTCGATCTGGAAAGACGGCAAACCGACTTTTGCGGGCGACAAGTATGCCGACCTGAGCCAGGAAGCGCTGTATTATATTGGCGGTATTCTAAAACACGCTAAGGCGCTCAATGCATTCACCAACCCTGCAACGAACTCCTACAAGCGCTTGATCCCTGGTTTTGAAGCCCCGGTCCTGCGGGCATATTCCGCGCGAAATCGATCTGGCTGCGTGCGGATTCCATGGGCTGAAAGCCCTAAAGCCAAGCGTGTCGAGGCGCGCTTCCCCGATCCAGCCGCGAACCCGTATCTTTGCTTCTCAGCGCTTCTGATGGCCGGACTGGACGGGATCAAGAACAAGATCGATCCGGGCGAGGCTATGGACAAAGATCTATACGATCTGCCGCCAGAAGAGCTTGAAGGCATCCCGACAGTCTGCGCGTCCTTGCGTGAGGCGATGGAAGCGCTGGAAGCCGACATGGACTTCCTGCTTCAAGGCGATGTGTTCACCCGCCACCAGATCGAAGGTTACATGGACCTCAAATGGGAAGAAATCTTTGCCTTCGAACACACGCCGCATCCAGTTGAGTTCAAGATGTACTACAGCTGCTGACATCTAATGAGGCAGTATTTTGAGGGCGCTCTGGTTGGGCGCCCTCTTTCTATTTGCCGCTTCGTTGTCGCTGTCCCACCTAGGCCGCTTCCTGCCTGGAAACTGCCGACAACGCGTCGTCGATTAGACCCAAACCTGCGTCTTCTCGATGTACACTTTCAGATAGTGTTCGCCGCCAGACGCGCGCACCAGGTCGACCGGTGAACAAACCAAGCATGTGCCGTGTAATCGAATGCAGCCGGCCCCCTTCGGACAGATGCTTTTCAATATACGGACGCATGGCGTCCACTACATCGATGGGCGTTTCGAATGGCGCCGGTTCGCCAAAAATCTCAGGATCCGCGGCCGCGAGTACATCCCACGGCGCGCTATAGGCCGCTCGCCCGATCATCACACCGTCAAGCCCTTTTGTCAGGAACCTGCTTGCGTCTGCAAGTTCCGTGATCCCGCCGTTGACCGAGATAGTAATTTCAGGGAACTCAGCTTTCATCGCGTGAACAAGATCGTAGTTTAGCGGGGGAATATCGCGGTTCTCTTTGGGACTTAATCCATCCAGCCACGCCATGCGGGCGTGAATGGCAACCCGGGTTACCCCGGCTGAAGTTAGATGCCGCAGAAATTCGGGAACAATGACTTCGGGAACTTGTTCGTCAACGCCGATCCGGCATTTAACCGTGACCGGAACATCAACGGCATCGATCATTGCCTCTGCGCAGCGGGCGACCACGTCAGGCGATTTCATCAATACGGCACCAAATACTCCGGACTGAACCCGGTCCGACGGGCACCCAACATTCAAATTGATCTCGTCATATCCTTCATCCGCCCCCATTCGCGCCGCCTGTGCAAGCTCAGCCGGATCAGAACCGCCCAGTTGCAGTGCGACGGGATGCTCCAGCGGGTCAAAACGCAACAAGTGCCTCGCGTTGCCCCTGACAAGCGCCGGCGCAGTTATCATTTCGGTGTACAGCAATGTTTGGCGCGTAATCAGGCGGTGAAAATACCGGCAGTGCCGGTCCGTCCAATCCATCATCGGGGCGACGGATAGTCTATATGGCTGATGTTTCTGCATCTTCGATCCGAAGCGGCGCACTTTCTAGCAGGTGTAGTTCATCCCCAGACGACCGCCGTCCACATAAATGGTTTCGCCGGTTATATAACTTGCCTTTGGGCTAACAAGAAACGCAACGACCTCGGCAATTTCACTTGGGCGACCTACCCGTTGTAACGGCGTACGGGACATTACTCGAGCCATGGCGGTTGGATCGGCGTTCACGCCTGCCATCATTTCGGTATCAATGGATCCCGGACCAACTGCGTTGACGCGAATGTTGTGCGGCGCCAGGGCAAGCGCCGATGCCTTGGTCAGCTGCATGACTCCACCCTTGGACGCGCAATAGGCTGGAATTGAGGGAATACTAACTTGCGCATTGATCGAAGACATATTCACGATCGCGCCTTGAATTCCCTTTTCAACCATCGTTTTGGCAGCGCGCTGAAGTGCCACAAAAACACCAGTCAAATTCAGCGAAATCACCTTTTGAAACGTAGCAATATCATAACTCAGAAAGTCGCCCGGCAAGGCAACGCCCGCGTTGTTTACTAAGGCCGATACTGGACCATAATCCGCTTCCACGGTGTCAAACAGCGCTTCAATTGCGGCCGGATCGCTCATGTCGCAAACTAGCGCTATGGCGTCATCCCCAATCCGGGCTGCCGCTGCGGTGACTTCGTCTTTTTTTATATCGACAAGAATGGCCTGGAAACCATCTTCGGCCAACGCTTCGGCACAAGCGTAGCCAATTCCCTGAGCCGCGCCGGTGATAAGTGCAATCGCCTTGTCTGCCATCTGAATT
>JBPCWO010000309.1:0-7909 GCA_051009475.1 Boseongicola sp. | reverse complement strand
GCTGGAATGGGTGCGACCCTGGTCGCTCCGGTCTTTATTCGAGATCGGTTGTTCTGGATTTCGATCGGCGACAGCCCTCTTTATTTATATCGTGGCGGTGAGCTGCGGCAGTTGAATGAAGATCATTCATTGGGGCCGCACATCGACTATATGGTCCGTTCCGGCATGATGTCTGAGGACGTCGGCCGTAATCACCCGGACAGAAATGCACTAACTTCTGTTTTGATCGGTGAAACGATCGAACGGATCGATTGCCCGTCGGTGCCATTCCAAATGAACCACGGCGATATACTGGTTGTCGCAAGTGACGGGTTGCAGTTTCTGTCGAACCGGCGGATCAGGAAAGTCCTGCGGGACAACAACAAAGCAACGGCGACGAAGATTTCAGAAACTCTTTTGGAAGAGCTCGGGGCGCTTGACGACCCGGAGCAAGACAACATTTGCTTTTCGGTTATCAAGGTGGATTTCCACGGCCAACACGATGAAAACGCCAATATATTCACGCCTGAGTTCGAAAACCGTGCTGCGAAACCTCGCCAGGTCCGGACACGGCCAATCAAGCCGCACCGCGCACCAGAAGCGGACGAGATTCCACCTGTTGCGGCGCCTTCAGACGAACCGCCGCCGCCGCCAACCGCTTCGCCGACACCGGCGTCGTCACACACACCAACTGCAAGTGAAGGCGCGCCGATATTTCTACGCAGGCGTTGGCTGGCAACGGACGGTGGTGCATGAAAGACAACGCACCCGATGAAACCGTCATAGACCGGCTGAGAATTGCGCTGGAAACGGAAGCTCTCCCTAAGGCAGCAAGGGACCATGCAGCGCATCTTTTGAAACGGCTGTCTTCGCCCGTTCGGGTATCGCTTCTGGGACGTCCCGGCTGCGGAAAATCCGAGTTGGTCAATATGTTTGTTGGTCGGCGACTTTTGCCGAAGGACGCCGATCTTCCAACAATCGAAATCACCCACGGCCCGACGGAGAAGATCATCGTTACGGGCGCAAAAGGGCGGAACACTGCTTTCGATAGTCTTGATTTCGAAGCCGCGGCCAAAGGAAGTCCTGCATTTATTCGGGCAGAAATGCCGTTGCCGATTTTCGAACGCATCAGCCTTCTTGAAGTTGTTACTGACGGAACGGTCGACGAACTAAAGTCCGCAGTTGATTGGGCTGTACGACGCACGGACATCGCGCTGTGGTGCACGCAATATTTTAGCGAAGAAGAGCAAAGGCTTTGGGCGCGTGTGCCCGACAGTTTGAAAGACCACGCGTTTCTCGTGTTGGCCAAGGCGGATCTGTTGTCAAATGACAACGCCTTGTCTGGCAGAATATCCGATCTGGAAACCATTGTGTCCGAAGAGTTTCACTCTCTTTTTGCCGTTGCGACACTGCAAGCGATCAAAGCGCACCACGAAGATGGGTCCGTTGACGAAAGCGTCTATCATGCTTCGTGCGGCGCGGCGCTGAGCGCCGAAATATTGCGCCATGCCGAACGCGGACGGCGCGCCGATTTTGATAGCGCACATTTGTTCCTTGCCCGATATCAAATCAGCGGTATTGAAGGTTCGGAAAAGCCTGCTCCGATTGCTGAGAAGAAAGAAGCGGCGACGCCGGTCACAGCACCGCAATCGCCTGAGCCAGCAGCCGCTGTTGCGCCGTTGGATAGCTTGGATCCAGTTGAAAACGTGGTGCTTTTCCAAGATGCGGTGCGCCTTTTGCGCCGTCGTGGAGATGGATTGGCGGACTCGGTTTCAACCTTGGAGCCGGGCAAGAGCGGCGCACTGGTCAACCAGTGTGTTGATGCTGTTGAACACCTCGTCGATCTATTCAGTCAGGACGATAGTGGATGCCCCGCGGCCGATGCGTTTATCGACGATCTTATGGAGGCGTCGGACATGATCGTATTGATGCAGGTCGAATCTGGCGACGCGCCAGCGGCCGATGCGGTTACGCTGCTTTTGCAACTGCGACGCGACATCGAAACTAGACTGGCAGCCTAGGGGGAGTTAACGCACTTGATTAACCGAAAATACGTCACAAAAAGGCCATTTTGAGCTGAATTCTAGCACATATCGGAAACGATGCCGCTGGAGCGACGTGTAACCGGAATGTAACCCCGCTGGGTCAAAAGTGCATATGTTGAGTGAATACTATGAAGGTTGATACCAAGATTATGGAACAAGGCGCCGTCTCCGCTGCTGGCAATGCGCACCTCCTCGGACGCGGTTTCGAGGGGCTTGATCCGTTCCTGCAAAAATCGCGCGATTTGCGCCAAGCTCTCGTGCGGCTGGGAAAAATCGGCGACAAGCCGACAAATCGCGCTGCGCGCCGTATGCATCACCAACTTAAACACGCTGAACCGTCGATCACGATGATTGGGCAGGTCAAGGCGGGCAAGACGTCGCTTGTTAATGCAATGGTCGGCTCTCCGGATTTGCTGCCTGCGGACGTGAACCCATGGACCAGCGTGGTCACATCATTGCACCTAAACCCGCATGTTGCGCCGGAAGACAACCGAGCCAGCTTCAGGTTCTTTGACCTGGAAGAATGGGGACGCCTATTAGACCGCGGTGGCAGGATCGGCGAGCTGGCCAGTCGCGCCGGCGCCGAAGACGAACTCCAAAAAGTCCGCGAGCAGGTCATCGAAATGCGCGAAAAGTCGCGGCAACGTCTTGGTGACAAGTTTGAGCTTCTGCTTGGTCAGCAACATGACTACGGATATTTTAATGATGAACTGATTGAGCGCTATGTTTGTCTTGGCGACGATTTCGAGGACGATTTCGAAACCAGTCAAGCACAGGGCAGATTTGCGGATATAACGAAGTCGGCCGAGTTGTTCATGCATCGCCCGGAATTGCCGATGCCGCTGTGTATCCGTGATACACCGGGCGTGAACGACACATTCATGATCCGCGAGCAGATCACGATCCGCGCAATCCGCGAAAGCCGGATTTGCGTAGTTGTGCTGGCTGCGCACCAGGCCCTGAGTTCTGTCGACATGGCGCTAATTCGCCTGATCGCGAACGTGAAATCGCGTGAGGTTATCATAGCGGTTAACCGCTGTGACGAACTGAGCGATCCAGTGAACCAGATTCCGGAAATCCGGGACAGCATCGTTAAGACGCTTGAAGAACACGATGGCCCAAAGGAGGCGCAGATAATTTTTTCATCGGCGTTCTGCGCTACAGCGGCATTGACCGGTAACCTGGACGCGGTCGACGAGCCGACCTTGGAAGCATTGACCAAATGGGCAAAAAGTGACGGTCGCATCAGCGACCCCGACAAGCTGACCCCAGAAGAGTTGCTGTGGGATCTGTCGGGCTTGCCGGCGATTTACTCTGCATTGAGCGAACGGATTGCCGAAGGAACCGGTCAGGATCTGCTGGACAAGGTGGCGCGGTCGGCGATGAACCTAGCCAATGGCTTGAATGCCACCCATCAGGTTGTGTCGCGACGCGAATCCGATGCCGGACTACCGCCCCTTGAGCGCAGCGATCTAGAAGGCGAACTGCATCGGATCGAGACCGAAGCATTGGCGGCAATCGACGATACATTTGATTCAGTGATCGGCGAATTCCACAGCCGGCTGGATCGATCGCACCGCAGCTTTCTTGAGCGTTCCACAGGATCACTTCTGCAACACCTCGAAGACCATGGCGAAAGCGAAGTTTGGCAATATGATCCAAGCGGTCTTCGTATCCTGATGCGAACCGCGTATCAGGTGTTTGGTCGGAAAGCCCAATCAGCAACGAAGAAGGTTATGGTCGAAACGGCGGAAACCTATGCCGGTTTATATCACCGCTTGTTTGAGGTTTCGGAAGAAGACTTTGGGATCGAGGCGCCAACGCCGCCCCGGGTTCCGTCGCCTGTTCTGCTGGGACAGACAATCGCTCTGGATCTAAAGGGCACTTGGTGGTCACGCTGGTGGCACAAGCGACGTGGGTTCAATTCATTCGCCACCGAATTCGCCGAAATGATCAAGGCCGAGACCAATCCAATCGTGGAAGGTCTGCGCGGCGCACACGCGTCTTCTATTCGTGACGCATCGGTGAAAGTTCTGCGCGAGTTTATGGACGAGCAACGGGCGATCCTGAATCGCCTGGCAGACGAATCCGCCGCCGCGCCTGGTGGCGCTTCACCGCTACTTGGTGCCGGAGGAGCAGCAGAGAAACGCGCGCAGCTGAAGCAGACAATGGAAACGCTGACCAAGATTGCGGCCTGAAAGGTTACCGATGACCGAGAATGAATCCCCGGAAAAGAGCAATGTCCAGGTCGCCGAAGGCGAGCCGGAGTTCGACGTCATTGAAGCGTCGACAGAGGAGTCGGTTGAGGAACCGGCAGCGATGGAATCTGTGGATCAAGTCGAACAGAAAAAACCAGTCCTGTGTCTGATGGGTGAATTCAGTGCTGGCAAAAGTACACTTTCCAATCTTCTGATCAAGACCAGCGCCTTGCCGGTAAATGTGACCGCGACGCAGCTACCGCCGGTCTGGATTTCAAAAGGCGACGATAACCCGTACCGCGTCGCGCTCGACGGCCAAGAATTTGATATTGATTTGGAAAATCTTGAAGACGTCTCGGTCGAGGACACGAAATATATCCGCATTTTCCACGACGCCGATCTGCTGGACATTTGCGATTTGATCGACATGCCCGGCATTTCGGATCCGAACATGGACGCCGATGTATGGCAGCGGGTTATTCATCGCGCAGATGCAGTTATCTGGTGCACCCATGCAACCCAAGCCTGGCGCCAATCCGAAGCGGCTGTTTGGGCCATGCTGCCGCCAGAATTATACGAGAAGAGCTTTTTGCTGCTGACGCGGATGGATAAGATCCTGTCGGAGCGCGACCAAATGCGCGTCGTCAAGCGGGTCGGTCGTGAGACTGACGGTCTTTTCAAAGAACTGTTTCCGATTTCTTTGACCCAGGCACTTTCGGCCGGAAATGACCGAGAGAAGTGGACAGCAAGTGGCGCAGAAGCCTTTACTGACGCTTTGATTGAGTTGCTGAGCGAGACATCGGGAGACGGTGCAAACGCACCCGAAGCAGCGCAGGAAGAAGATGAGATGCCTGCGCGCACTGTGATGCCCGCCCGAGTACGTCCACGACCCTTGAAAGCGCGATCTTTGCGGAGCCGCCCGCGCAGCGAACGGCCCATAGAACCGCTGCCGCCGCTGTAATCGGCGAATTATTTCGCGAACGCACTTTAAATTACAAGCTCGCCGGGGCTTGCACCTGCGCGTCTAGCCGCCCAATAAGAGGTAGTTTTCCAGCTGAATAGATTCAGCGGGGTTTGCGAGGGTGTTTCAATGGACGTTTCAGAGGCGCTGGACAATTTGCGCGCCGAAGTCACCGGATGCGAACTGGCTGCATTTACCGACTTGTCCTCGAAAATGGTTCTGTGCGTGAGTGCAGGCGGTCGGCGAGCGCAAGAAGAACTCGATGCACTCTCGCAAATTGCCGTGACCGTCCTGGAGGGTGCAGTCGCCGATGGCGCACTGAATCTGCTTGATGAGGAAAAACCGGATTCCGCAATGACCTTAACAAAGGTTGATCTTCGGGTATTTCTGCGGTCACCAAGCACAGTGAACGAGGCGTTGATTTGCGTTTGTTCACCCCAAACCGACATTGCGGCGGTCATGGAACGTGGGCGGTCCGCGCTTGATCAGATTGTTGCAACGGGTTGAGGATCGGAGAGCAGATTGGACGACTTCACCCGTCTTGAACAGAAACTGGCAAAGCTCCGACAGCGCGAACGTGCATCGGGCGAAAAGCGCATCGTTCGCGGTACTACCGATAAGCTATTGGCCGCAATTATCGCGGAAGTGGACGAAACGATCCTTCCGCGGCGTTTGAGTTTTGCCCGCGCTGACGGTGCAGAGCTTCACTTCGCGGTAGCGAACCGGCGATTGCAGGCATTGCTTGCGCCGGCACCCGCGACCGAAGGAGCCGCGCAACTTGCGGACAAAGCAATCAGAGACGCCGAAGATCCGAATCTTGCCGCATTGCACACAGTGGTTTTGGCAACATTGAATTCAAGCGATGAACTGACGATTACGACCCGGCGCCAGTCGGGCGGTGGATTTCCTTCAGATGTTGGGGTTCCAGTGGGACAAGTCGCGCGCGCATGGAACATACCGGAAAGCGCGGATGATGCGGCGACGCACGATACGATGCTGAAGGACTTCATTGAAGCGTTGGGAGATCGCGTTTTGGCCTGGCTTCGGATAGACGGCGAGGAAGTGGCGGATCAGGCAGGCGAAACAGCATTGCTGGGCAAGATCGGTGAACACGCCGCAGTATTTCTTGATGGCTATTTCGCCAAGCGCGATCAATTGTTTCAGGGTGAAGATGGTCCGGTCGCGCTGGTTCTAAGTAGTGGCGGTGCTGCACCGTCACTGGTGTTTTTGGACGTTGGCAGTGCTATGGCGTTTCTCGCCGTGAATGCAGATTCAAGTGCTGGTGTGGCGCGGGATTGGCAGTTGCAAGCTTTGAGCTGATCGATGGTCTTTGTTTCTTTTTAAGGCCGTTGAACCCAAGGTCGCGAATTGTTCCCGATTCGGTCACAATGGTGCCTGTATTTAGGTTTTGATAGAGAATCGTAGTTAATGCCGTAGGGTGACGACGGCAGTTTTGCGCCGGTTCAGGGCCGATATCTCTTTCGGACGGAACCACCCGCGCATATAAGACAACGGTCCGCGCACAGGCACCACTATGCGGACCCACCAAGGATGGATTGGGGCAGCGAATATGGCCTTCGGCGGATTGTTTTCCACGGATATGGCGATCGACCTCGGAACGGCGAACACGCTTGTCTATGTAAAGGGCAAGGGGATCATTCTGAATGAGCCTTCCGTGGTGGCCTATCACGTCAAGGATGGGCAGAAGAAAGTCCTGGCAGTGGGCGAAGACGCAAAGCTGATGCTGGGGCGCACGCCCGGAAGCATCGAGGCGATTCGTCCGATGCGCGAAGGCGTGATCGCCGACTTTGATGTCGCCGAGCACATGATCAAAGAGTTTATCCGCAAAGTTCACAAGCGCGGAACTTTTTCGAAACCGAAAGTAATCGTCTGCGTGCCCCATGGTGCGACGCCTGTTGAAAAACGCGCAATTCGCCAATCGGTGATGAGTGCTGGCGCGCGCCGGGCAGGGCTGATTGCCGAACCGATTGCCGCGGCAATCGGCGCTGGGATGCCAATTACCGACCCCACAGGCAATATGGTTGTGGATGTCGGCGGCGGCACAACCGAAGTTGCGGTGCTGAGCCTTGGCGACATCGTTTATGCACGCTCGGTCCGTGTTGGTGGCGACCGCATGGACGAAGCAATTATCAGCTATCTTAGGCGCCAGCATAACCTGCTTATCGGCGAGCAAACCGCCGAGCGGATTAAAACCTCGATCGGGACGGCGCGGATGCCCGATGACGGTCGCGGACAATCCATGCAAATCCGTGGACGCGACCTTCTAAATGGCGTTCCGAAAGAGACTGAAATCAACCAAGCCCAAGTGGCCGAGGCGCTATCGGAACCAGTTCAGCAGATTTGCGAAGCCGTGATGACAGCGCTGGAAGCAACGCCGCCGGATCTGGCTGCCGACATCGTGGACCGTGGCGTAATGCTGACGGGTGGAGGCGCGCTATTAGGCGAACTGGACTTGGCGCTGCGCGAACAAACCGGATTGGCGATCAGCGTCGCTGACGAATCGTTGAGTTGCGTTGCTATGGGCACCGGAAAGGCTCTCGAATACGAAAAACAGCTTCGGCATGTGATTGATTACGATAGTTGATGCCCTCCGGGGTTCCGACTTATCCACAAGACGTGGTAGTCTCGCCCGGGGCGGACCGATAAGGGACCGACGTGGCAAGGCAGAGCGGCTCTAGCGAAGATTTTGTGCGTCCGATTCGGCG
>JBPCWO010000308.1:0-8303 GCA_051009475.1 Boseongicola sp. | reverse complement strand
TCTCTTGCCACCAGACACAGATCAACTGCTGGCGAGCTTCCGTCACGAAGACGGTAAGATGACAGCGCTTCACGTCCCGGCGCAAATGCCAGATCGAAAAGCGCTTCGACTTCCCACCAATCGTCTTCGGTTTCGCGGCTAAACAGATACATACCTGTCTCTTTTTGGCTGGAATCGCGCCTAGCACGACGCTAAAACAAAGGCCACAAAATCCGAATCAGAAATCGCTGCCTCGAAATCAGCAAATCGCTGATTTCGAACGCAATTTCTGATACAAGATGTTGGAATCTATGCGGCCTTCGCTCTAGGTCAGGCACAAATTAGAGGGGGACCGGCGGCATGTTCTATCGTCCCGAGGACGGGCATGGGTTAAGGCACAATCCGTTCAACGCAATCGTCACGCCGCGACCAATTGGATGGATATCGACGCGCGGGGCAGATGGATCGGAAAACCTCGCGCCCTATTCTTTCTTTAATGCCGTGGCCTATGTGCCGCCGCAGGTGATGTTTGCCTCAACTGGCGTCAAATCGGACCGTGACGGAACGAAGGATAGCGTCAGCAACATTCGTGAAACCGGCGTTTTTGCCGTCAACATCGTTGAAAACGCAATGAAGGAAGTGATGAACGCCACATCGGGACCCTGGGAGCGAAGTGTCGATGAGTTCGAATTTGCGGAAATTGAACGAAAAGAATGTCAGAGTATCGCCTGTTCCCGGGTTGCAGGAGCGCCCGCAGCACTTGAATGCAAGCTGACCGAGATCGTTCAATTGAAAGGCGCGGCAAATTTTCTGGTCCTTGGCGAGGTGACCGGTGTGCATATTCGTGACAATTGCGTCGTTGATGGAATATTCGACGTGCTGAAGTATCAGCCCTTAACCCGGCTTGGATATCGTGACTACAGTCGGATCACTGAGGTATTCAGTCTGGCGCGCCCCGGCGAATGAACCGGCCGGGACCTCCAATCGGCGCCTAGCGGCGGCCCTCATAAAGCCATGCACCTACTGCTAAAAGCGAAGCAAGCAACAACAGTGCCCAGGCTGGCAATAACGGCGAAACTCTGACATCGGCCGTCAGATAAGCACCACGCGGCGTTATTCCTATCCATCCACGTCCGGCTGCGACGCGGCCCTCGCGGACTTGTCGAATGCCGGGAACACCGTCTTCGAGTCGCCTGACACCGCCGCGCGTTTCAGCGACGACTGGTTCGAGCACGGTGCCATCTGCGATCGTGTTTTCAAATTCGCGCGGCGCAGCGGGACCAAGTGCGATGACTGCTTCTTCGTCGCCTTCGGCGAGACGGTACAATCCGATTTCGGGACCTTCATAATCCGCACTGAAACGACCCGGCGAAACTTCATCCAGCGGCAGTGTTACCACTTCGCCATCCGGGCCGGTGATTTCGACGTCACCAATGGACTCGCCCAGCGTGCGACGGGTGATTGTCATTGTCTGACCTTCAGCGGCAACCAGAAGTGCCTCTTCTTCTAGGTCCGGTTCCTTCATCATCCAATGCGCCAGTCGCCGCAGTAGTTCCAACTGCGGGCCGCCGCCTTCGTAACCGCGCGACCAGAGCCACGCGTGATCTGAGGCGAGCAACGCCACGCGCCCCTGCTCGATACGGTCAAGCACGAGAAGCGGGCGCTCTTCCACCCCGGACATGACGGTCGTACCGCGATCCGGGAAAACGTCGATCAGGCGCAACCAGCGACCCCATGGAGCCGCATTTTCATCCGGCGCGGGCATGAAGCCTTCGGTCACCGGATGCCTTTGACCAATATCCGTAATCGTCGGCAAATATGGCTCTTCCAATACCCGCCCTGATGGCGCGGCAGGAAGAATATCGGCCAGTGGCGACCGAAAAATCGAATCTGCAGTCGCAAAATCCGGCCCCGCCGCGATCAGCAGGGCCCCGCCGCCTTCAACATACTGGCGAACGTTATCAAGATAGATCGAGGGCAAGATCCCGCGGCGTTTGTATCGATCAAAAATGATCAGGTCGAATTCGGACACCTTGTCCAGAAAAAGCTCTCGCGTCGGAAATGCGATCAAACTCAATTCGTTAACCGGCACGCCGTCTTGCTTTTCAGGCGGGCGCAGAATTGTGAAATGGACCAGATCAACCGCGGCATCTGACTTTAGCAGGTTCCGCCAGGTTCTTTCGCCCGCGTGGGGTTCGCCTGAGACCAGCAAAACGCGCAGCCGGTCGCGAACGCCATTGATCTGAACGACCGCCGCATTGTTTCGTGTCGTCAGTTCACCGGCTTGTTCGGCAAGCGTGAATTGAATGACATTCATCCCGCCGTGTTGCAGCGTCACGGGCAGTTCAAGGTCTTCGCCAATTGGTACGTCGAAGCTTTGCGGCTCGCGCCCATCGACCGAGATTTCAATCTCGGCATTTTCGCCAAGACCCGAAGGTACTTCGCCCTGGTCCTCAATCCGCAAAGTCAGTGTGACCGGCTCGTTCAGTATTGCGAATGCGGGGGCATTGGTGACCAAAAGCCGCCGATCCCAGTCGTCTGCTCGTCCCGTCAGCAGAGTATGGAGCGGCGCCGGTAATTCGGGCGAATTATCAACGTCATGGATCTGGCCATCCGTTAACAGGATTGCGCCAGCCAGGCGTGATCGCGGCTCTTCGGCAATCGCTTTGGACAGAGCGTCCATCAAAAGCGTACCCTGATTGTCTTCGCTGTCGCTTAGACGCACGATCCGAAGTTCGGTGTTTGGCAGACGTTCGATTTCACTCGCAATTTCGTCGATCGCTTGCGCGACTTGATCCGGGCGGTCAGAGATATTCTGGCTTGCGCTTTCATCAACCAAAAGGATGACGATGTCAGTGAGAGGATCCCGATCTTCGATCTGTAACGAGGGATTGGCAATCGCCAGCAAAAGGACTGCAAGCGCCAACCCGCGAAGCCACCAGCCAGCCAGACCGCGCCAGATCGCAATTGCGACAAATACGACACCAAGCAACACGCCTGCCCACAAAGAGCCCCAAGGCAGGAGCGGATCGAAGATGATGGTGCCGGTATCCATCTACTGTCCCAGACGATCGAGCAATGCAGGCACGTGAACCTGGTCAGATTTGTAGTTTCCGGTCAGCACGTGCATGACCAGATTGACGCCAAACCGATACGCAATCTCCCGCTGACGTTCGCCGGCAAATCCACGCCCCACAGGATACATTGGCGCGCCATTGCGATCCATGGCCCAGGCAGCGGCCCAGTCGTTTCCGCCAATGATCACCGGCGTCACATTGTCGTTCAGATTTCGGAACGGCATTCCTTCGATCAGTTCCGCATCAGGCGGCGCAGCTTCGACCCAGACATCGCGGCCCGCGTGGCGACCGGGGAAATCCTGCAGAAGGTAAAAAGTTCGCGTCAGAACATGATCAGGCGGGATCGGTTCCAATGGAGGCACATCCAATGGCCGTGCCAGCTCCTGCAATTTTCGTCCGTTTGGGCTGCCGCCGCCAAAAGCAGATGTATTCGCGTCGCGCGTGTCGAACAGAATGAGTCCTCCGGTTCGTAAGTAGCGATTCAGTTTTTCGTATGCTTCCGACGAAGGGCGCGGCTGATCTGGCGTGATCGCCCAATAAAGAAAGGGATAAACCGAGATTTCGTCGACTTCGAGGTTCACAGCCGTTGGTTCTATCGGTTCAATCGATGTCCGCCGGAAAAGGATCTGTGACAACCCCTGCAATCCTGCTTCGGATGTCTGGTCGATCCGTGAACTGCCAGTGACAACATAAGCCAGCGTCACTTCGGACGCCGACCGAAGCGCACGCTCGATACTCTCGTCCGACTGAGCAAGCGAATCCGACGGGACTCCCAAAATCATCGCCGCCAGGATCGTGGCGACTGTTTGCGCGCGCGCACCAGTCAAACGACCGGAAAGCCAAAGCGCGGCGATGACGTCGGCCATCAGAAGGATCAGAGCCAGCGTCAAAACGAGCCCTTTCAGGGGAGTTTCGCGGATCACTTCCAATCCTTCTACCGGGATATTCGCGGGCCAGGAGGCCGCAACAAGCTTCATGTCGCCGGTCACCACATTGCGGGCGATGCGTCGGTCTTCGCCTGAATAAAGACCCGGCGGCAAATTCGGGCCGAGCGGTGCTTCGGCCAGTTGTTCCCCCGGAACGCCAGCAAGCGATCCTGCATCTTCGATTTGTCCAGTGGCTGTCAGAATCTGATCCGGGATCCAGGTTGTTCCTTCCAGGTCTTCGGCCGTAGCGAGGTCTGGTCTGGAAGAGATGGAAAGGCGTTCCAACATTTGCACAAACAGGCCAGAAAGCGGTAAAGAAGACCATTCGGCATTTGCAGTAACGTGGAAAAGCACCACTTGACCAGCGTCCAAACGTTTACGGGTCACCAAGGGAGTCCCATCGGCCAATGCCGCGATCGTGCGTTCGGCCAAAGTCGGATCAGGTTGCGCCATAACCTGCGCATTCACGGTAACATCAGCCGGAACCGATAGTCCAAAAAACGGGCTTTCGGGCGAGAATGCACGAAGAGTCTTGGGTTCTCCCCAGCTCATGGCGCCGCCAATACTTCGCCCGCCGGCGCGCAGCCGCACTGGCATCAGCACGTCTTCCTTTTCGCGACCCACATCAGATGCGGCCAGTCGCGATCCTGCGAACCGCAAAAGAATTCCTCCGTCGCGCACCCAGGATTCAAGCGCGTCGGTTTCATTTTCTGCCAGCGCCGCAATGTCCGCCAGAACAACGACATCGGGATTCGCCAAAACGAGGTCTGGAATCGCGCCGCTGATCATTTCAGCATTGGGAAGCAGCGCCTGTTCAAGATAGTGAGTCGGTGAAAGCAGCCGCAACCCTTCGCGTTCATCGCGGGCGGCGACAATTGCGATTTCGCGGCGGCGAAGCGCGTCATCGGTCAGTGCCACGGCGCCGGCGGAACGCTGGCCGGCGACTTCAAATCTGGTGACCCTGTTTCTAAGCTCTGGCGGCAACGACAGCTGCACAACCGAGCTTTGCTCGCCGTTGCCAAATGCAAGCGCGGCAGTGGCAAGTTGGCGGGGTGTGCCGCTGGGATCCAGGCCATGCGCAACGATTGTTGATTCAACCGCGCCTTCGGATCGACTGCGCAGACCTTCTATTGAGATGACGCCGTCCTGAAACCGCGCTGGCTTCAATCCAAATACCGCACGCGGAGATTCAAAGACCGAAACCGATCCGTGCGCTTCCAGGTCGTTAAGAAGTGGTGCCCGCCAGTCCCAATCGAGACCATCCGACAACCAGAATGTATCAAAACGTCCTTCCAAATTGCCCGACCAGTTTGCGATGTTATCTGCACCAGGCGACCAAGCGCGTGGTTCCAGACCAGCAAGCTCTGATACCCAACTGTCACCAGTTCGGAAATTAAGCTCCGGATCGGGGGGTAAATCAGTCGTCACTACCACTGTCGCTTCCCGACCAGCGCGGGCAGCGTCGTTTAGCGCCGCTTCGGTCCGCTCCATTCGTCGTGACCAGTCGGCTGCATCGGCCCATGTCCCGTCGATAAGGATCAAGAGACGACCGCTGCCGGTCTGATCCTCTTCGGGATTCAGGACCGGACCGGCGAATCCAATTATGGCCGCAGATATCGCCAGCAACCGCAAAAGCAAAAGCCACCATGGTGTGCGATCCGTCTGGCTCTCGTCATCCTTAAGACCAAGAAGCAGGGCCACGCCGGGAAATCGCCGCCGTATCGGAGCTGGCGGAACCGCGCGTAGTAGCAACCAGAGAAAGGGCAATAAAACGAGCCCTAGAAGAAGCCAAGGAGCTGTAAATCCTATGGGGCCGACGCTCCACATCAGTGCGCCCGCTCCATTGCACCGTAGAGCCACAACAACGCTGACGCGGCTGACCGATCCGTGTGATGGCATTGATACTGCCAACCGGTCGCCCGCGTGAGCGATTTCAGCGCCGCCTTGCGTTCTGAAAGCCGGTCCAGATAGCGATCACGAAGATCATTTGCCTTGAGCGTTTCGTGTTCCAGCGATCCGCCGACGCTTTCGAATATCGTGCGCCCGTTGAAGGGAAACGCTTCTTCCTGAGGGTCCAGAATCTGGACAAGTGCGCCGTCGATACCCCGGTCTGCTGCCTGCGTGAGCGACTTTTCGACCGGAGCAAGATCGCCAAGGAAATCCGAAAAGAAGACTGCCCGCGAACGTGCAGGGACACCGCGCAGTTCGGGTGCAATGTATTCCCGGTCTTCTGCTGCCTCTGCCAGGCTTTCGGTTAGCCGCAAGAGTTGCACCTGCCCTGACCGAGGTTGCAGACCGATGTTTGAAAACCCAACCCGTTCGCCACCGCGGATCAGCAGAATGGACAATGCCAACGCGAGACGACGTGCGGTGTCGGCCTTGGTCGGCAGCTTCTTGGCCGAGCTGAATTCCATTGACTGGCCGGTATCCAACCAGAGCATGACGGACTGTGCCGCCTGCCATTCCTTTTCGCGGACAAAAAGGCCATCAGAGCGCGCAGAACGTCGCCAGTCAATTGCGCGCGCCTCGTCGCCTGCGTGGCTGGGCCGGTACTGCCAGAACTGATCCCCCTGGCCAACCCGCCGCCGCCCATGTTCGCCCGCCATCACACTTGCCGCAAGGTGTTCGGCTGCAGCCAGTAACGGCGGCAGCGGCCCTGCGAGCGTTTCCGCGTCTTCCCGGAGGCGGGCGGCTGTTCTCACGCAGCCACCTCGGCGCGTGTTGTTGCTTCGGTCACTTGGCCAATAACGTCGTTCACATCAAGACCACGGGCGCGAGCTGCAAAGGTCAACGCCATACGATGGGTCATCACCGGTATCGCAAGAGCAGCTACATCTTCGACAGACGGCGCCAGCTTGCCTTCCAGGAGTGCGCGAGCGCGAACCGTTAGCATCAACGCCTGCGCGGCCCTTGGCCCTGGTCCCCAGCCAACGTTTTCGCGCACGATGTCGCTTGCCGCTGGATCGTCTGGCCGACAGGCGCGAACAAGGTCGAGGATAGCTTCGACGATCGCTTCGCCGACTGGCATCTGACGAACCAGCGCTTGCGCAGACATCAGCTCTTTCGGCGTGAACACTTTAGTAGATTCTTCTTCCGTCAATCCCGTTGTGGCCAACAAGATATCCCGCTCTGTATCGCGGTCCGGGTGCGGCACGTCGATCTGCACCAAGAACCGGTCCAGCTGCGCTTCGGGTAAGGGATACGTACCTTCCTGTTCGATCGGGTTTTGCGTGGCAAGAACATGAAAGGGGCTTGGCAATGCATGGGGTTCACCCGCGACTGTGACCGATTTTTCCTGCATCGCCTGCAATAGGGCGGATTGTGTGCGGGGCGATGCCCGGTTGATTTCGTCCGCCATCAATAGCTGGCAGAAAACCGGACCCGCGATGAACTTGAACGCACGGCTGCCATCGGCGCCGGTTTCCAACACTTCTGAACCGAGAATATCGGCAGGCATCAAGTCGGGCGTGAACTGCACTCGCTTGCCGTCGAGACCCAGCACAGTCGATAGAGTGTCGACCAGGCGGGTTTTGCCGAGTCCCGGCAATCCGACCAAAAGACCGTGTCCGCCGCATAGAATCGCGGATAAAACCAGATCGACGACCCGTTCCTGGCCGATAAATCGTTTGGTGATGCTGGCCTTAGCTGCACCAAGCTTTTCGCCCAGCGCTTCGATGTCCGACACAAGGTCCGGGGTTTCCGTCATGGCAATGAACTCCAAAAGGCGTATGCTTTCAGTAGACCGAACTATCCTGCCGGGCACAAATGACAAAATCAGAAATGGCACAAAACATTGTGAAACCGTCAGCCGAGGGCATCGCCGCTAGCGCGCGTTCCGCCTCAAAGCGTGGAATTCCGCCCGTACATCTTTGGAATCCGCCAGACTGCGGTGATTTGGATATGCGCATTGCCCGGGACGGTACATGGTTTTATCTTGGAACGCCAATTGGCCGGCCCGAGCTGGTCCGGCTATTTTCCACTATACTTCGCAAGGACGGCGACCGCTATGTACTTGTAACACCGGTGGAAAAAGTCGGAATTCAGGTGGACGACGCACCGTTCGTAGCGGTCGATTTCGAGATTGACGGCCAAGGTCACGAACAATTGCTTACGTTCGAGACAAATCTTGGCGATACGGCTGTTGCAGGTCCCGATCACCCTATTCGTGTTGAGCGCGACCCGGAGACTGGCGAGCCTTCACCCTATATCCTGGTCCGCGCCGCACTTGAGGCACTGATCGACCGAAAGAGCTTTTACCGTCTGGTTGAAATCGGCGCGCACGATGAGGTCGACGGCGAGAGTTGGTTCGGTCTTTGGTCGT
>JBPCWO010000307.1:0-6384 GCA_051009475.1 Boseongicola sp. | reverse complement strand
AGGCCGAACAAGTTGAAGTGGAAGATCAAAAGATCACTTAATAATCCCTTCAAACTCCCGCCATTCCCCCTTCGACATGCCGGAGGTCTCCTGGGCGACCTCCTCGCCGGCGAGCATCCGCCGCACGCACTCCAGGGCCTTGGCGCTCAAATTGGCGCCTCCCAGACGATAATCCTCGAACGCGCCATAGGCAAAGGGCACCCAGTCTTTGACCAGCTTGCACATCTCTTCGGCGTAAACCCGGATTTCATATTGCGCGTGGGCGTCGGCGCGGAGCCGCAGGAAATGGAAGAGGTTGTGCAGATCGACCTTCCAATACCACTGGGTATAGACATTGGCGGGCAGGTTCATCCGGGCAAGCTCTCGCGCGAGCCCCTCCTGCCCCTTGTCACTCAGCATTTCTTCGTAGTGGTCGTAGCATTGCATCGCATCCTTCATCAGGTAATTCAGCACGCGTTCGGCCTCCGCCCCTTCCAGAACAGCTCCCCGGCCCTGGTTGTTGATCTTTGACTGCGACGCCAGCGCATCAGGCGCGGGGATGTAGAATTCTCGATCCAGGATTGAATAGCGGGCGGAGTATTCGTTCACGTTGGCGGTGCGGTGGCGGATCCACTGGCGGGCGACGAAGACCGGGAGTTTGACGTGGAACTTGACCTCGCACATCTCGAACGGGGTCGAGTGCCAGTGGCGCATCAGGTAGCGGATGAGGCCTTCGTCGTTGGAAACCGCCTTGGTGCCCTTGCCGTAGGAGACCCTTGCTGCCTGGGTGATCGCGGCGTCGTCGCCCATATAGTCGATGACGCGGACAAAGCCATGATCGAGCACGGGATGGGCGGTGTAAAGGTGGCGTTCCATGCCGTCTGACACCGCCCGAAGCGTTGGCCGCGGGTGCTCGCGAAGTTCGTCGATTTCGGCCTGTTGCTCGGCAGTCAGCATAGTCATCCCCTGAAGATTGTATCGAGTCGCTTGGACACCTTATCTATGGGTGACGCCGGGGTGA
Source organism: Boseongicola sp. (assembly GCA_051009475.1). Lineage (GTDB taxonomy): Bacteria > Pseudomonadota > Alphaproteobacteria > Rhodobacterales > Rhodobacteraceae > CAXMNX01. The sequence goes on along the minus strand of JBPCWO010000307.1, from coordinate 5,384 downwards.
ACCACTATATCAGGGAATGCGTTGCGAAAGGGGCGCACTGAACCGGCCCGGCGGGCGCGCGCGTCGTCGATTATTGACATATCCACAGGGATTGGCAGGATTTCCTTCAAGATTTTACGCGAGGGGCGGTCTACTCATGAAACTGAATATTTTTCTGGCGGGCGCGTATTTGGCGCTGGCAGCCTGTAGCGCTAGCACGGCGGGACTCGGCGGTGGCGACGAAGGCGACGGTGGTGGTGTCGGCGGTGGCGGTGGCGGCGGCGGCGGCGTGCCCGGCGACACATGTATCGGCGTCTTCATCTGCGACGGCGATGTTGTCGCGGTGAGCTATGACTCGGCCACGGACACGCTGATCATCACCGGCACGCCGTTCGACGAAACACCGCTGGCGGCGACGTACGTATCGGCGGGACTGACCAATGGTATTCCGACATACACGAATGACGAGAGCCCATTTAACTCCTACACCGCCTATTACGTCGAAAGCGCCGGTGGCGAAATCGCCGTTGGGGCAACGGGAATTGACGGCTATCAGGACTTTGGTTACGGCGGCACGTTTATTCTGCTGAGCGATGCGGCATCGGTTCCGTCGACAGGACTTGCTGAATTCACCGGCGGCGTTGCCGGGCTTGTCGCCTATGACGGATCGGGCGCCCTTGACCAATCAGCAGGCACGGTTTTGATGCAGGTTGATTTCACCGATAACCGGATCAAAGGCTTCGTCACCGGACGAACCTTCACTGGCGGTGCGGGAACGAACCCAGGCACGCTGGTTCTGAATGACACCACGATTGTCAGCGGTGCGTTTTCCGGAACCGTCAACAGCTACAACGGACCGGACGTTGCCGAATCCGGCACCTACGGTGGTTATTTTGCCGGCGGTAGCGGCGACTATATCGGTGGCATCTACGAAGCGACCAACCCGGACTGGATGCCGGATATCACGTCACGCGACACAGGTGTCTTCATCGCCACATCGTGTGGTGGAATATGTCCCTAACAGGGCAGATCGCTACGATTATTGGAAGCCGCCTCAAGCAGGCGGCTTCTTTTTTGTTTCTGACCGTTTTTGCGGCTTCCTTTGCGGCCGCCCAGGAACCAGCACCGCCTGATGGAGCATTATCCGTGCAGCAAGCGCGGACCCTTGCCCAACAGGCCGCGCTTCAGGGCAACCTGCAGCTGGCGGATATCTTGTCGACTGCTTTGCTGGAACAAGATCCTGATGACCCTCAGGCGCTGCTGGTCCGCGCAGTGGTTGCCCGCGGTGTTGGGCGTTTTGACGAGGCGCACGATGCCGCAACCCGTGCGTATCACAACAGCGACATCCCAGCGCTTCGATTCGATGCAGCAATGTTGGCAGCCGACATTCAGGCAAGACGCGAAAAATTCACAAGCGCACAGATATGGTTGCGCCGAGCAGACCAGATTGCGCCTGACGAGCCTCGCCAGCGCCTTGTTGCGCAAGCATATCAGCAGGTAACGCGCAGAAATCCGCTGCAGATCCAGCTGCGGTTTTCGGCCAGACCTTCGAACAACGTGAACAACGGCGCCGAAGACATTGTCATCGATATTGGCGGATTGCCGTTTGTGATCGGCCCTGCGGGTCAGCAGCTGGGCGGATTTGAGGCCGCCGCGGGCGCCTCGATAAGCTATCGGTTGTCAGAGTCCGAAACGCACCGGACCGAGGCACTGGGAGAAATTTATTATCGCAATATTTGGCTGAACTCGTCAGCGAAAGCAAAAGCGCCGGGCGTCAAGGGTTCAGATTTTAACTATGGCGTTGTGATCGGTGGCATCCGACATAGCCGCTTGATTTGGCCAGAGATTGGCGCCAGCCGCGTAACGGGGCTGGTCGGGCATAGCTGGTACGGCGGCGATCCGTTGGACCGATTTGGCGAACTGGCATTGGACCAAACTGTCGAGCAAGGCGAGGGCAGATGGTTGAATTTTGGCACCGTTCTGCGGACGGACCAAGTGTTGGACGATAGTATCAATTCAGCCGATTCTCTGACCCTTTCGGCCGAGTTGTTTCGACTTACCGGGAGCGGCGGACTATATTCCGCCGGAGCTTCATTGAGGAACGTTTGGTCGGATTCGGCGACTGTGGATCATTTCTCGACAGAGCTTTTCGCGAGCCGCGATTTTGCCAGGATTGGAGCTATCGTTCCATCTGTTCGGGCATCGTTCGAACAGCGCATCTATCATAAATTTTCCACCACTCCTGACGGACGCGACGATCTGTCGTTAAGCCTTGGTGTTGAAATTGTCTGGCCGGACATCAACTATTACGGCTTCCGGCCTCAGCTGTCGCTACTGGCGCGACGTACGGAATCAAATGTCGATATTTACGATCGAAAAGAATACTCAATCGGGTTGAGCGCCGTCTCGAGATTTTGATCGCAACGCCCACACGGACTTACCGCAGACACTCGCCAATTCGATGGCATGCCCCTATCGTTCGCAAATGCCCAGTCACATGGGTTTGGCAACGATCTGACGGGAGCGGCACATGGGTATCGAATATCTGCACACGATGGTCCGCGTGGATGACCTTGAGAAATCAATGGACTTTTTTCGGCTATTGGGGCTTGAGGAAACGCGCAGGTTTGACAATGAGGGTGGCCGATTCACTTTGGTATTCATGTCTCCGCCGGGGCAGGAAAACGCGCATGTCGAGCTGACTTACAATTGGGATGGTGACGATGGTCTTCCGTCCGACAGCCGCCACTTTGGCCATCTCGCCTATCGCGTCGATGACATTTATTCCACGTGTCAGCATTTGATGGACAACGGTGTCACGATCAACCGCCCACCACGCGACGGGCACATGGCGTTTGTGCGGTCGCCCGACAACATCTCGGTCGAGCTATTGCAACGCGGCGACTCGCTTGCACCGCAGGAGCCTTGGGCAAGCATGGACAACACCGGACACTGGTAATGCGCCGATGGTGTTTGGCAATTATTGCGTTACTAGTCGTAGCCGCACCGATGCCTGCTGCCAGCTGTCGTCTGGCATTGGTCCTGGCGATTGATGTCTCGACTTCTGTTGATCAGCGCGACTACTCGCTTCAGCGCGATGGATTGGCGGCCGCCCTTCGCGCTCCGGAAGTGATCAGTGCATTTCTTTCGGCCGGATCTCCGGTAGCGCTTTCTGCCTATGAATGGAGCGGACGGGATAATCAGCGGATCATTCTCGACTGGACATTGATGACGAGCTCGCAGGACATGAGCGCTGCGGCAGACCGAATCGAAACTTTTGTTCGGTACCAGACCGGGTATCCGACTTCGTTGGGTCGGGCGCTAAGCTTTGGCGGAGACATGCTGGCCGCGGCACCGATTTGCGGGCGACAACCACTGGATTTGAGCGGCGACGGTCGGAACAACGATAGCTACACGCCTGAAGTTGCCTATCAGGACGACTTGTTTGACAGTGTTACTGTGAACGCGTTGGCCGTTGGTGGCGGCGAGCCTCTGGATTCGCTGGTTCGCTACTTTACCGAAACAGTCATTCGCGGCCAGAGTGCCTTTGTGGAAGTGGCGCGCAACCACGAAGATTTTGAAAAAGCGATGCGACGCAAATTGGTTCGCGAAGTTACATCGCTTGTCGTTAGTCATTTGGAGTCTGAGCAATGAAGGCGTTCGTTGCATCCGTCTGGCTGATTTGGGCAACTGCCCCCGCCGATGCGGCGTGCCGGCTTGCGCTTGCTCTGGCGCTGGACGTATCCGGGTCGGTCGATGAACACGAATATGTTTTGCAGATGAACGGCATTGCGACCGCGTTGGCTGATGGCGACGTTCAGGCCGCCCTTTTTGCAATCCCTGATGTGCCGGTAACGCTGGCGATATATGAATGGTCGTCGTCGTCATATCAGCGGATGATTGTGAACTGGCGGCCGTTGAATGACACAACTGATATCGACGAGATTCGTTCGATTTTGCTTTCTTGGAGGCGCGCGCCAGCACCGGAAGCTACCGGTTTGGGCGCCGCATTGGAATTCGGCTCGAAATTATTTCGCACGGCCCCGGTGTGTTGGGATCAAACGCTCGATGTTTCGGCCGACGGCAAAAACAACGACTGGCCGGTGCCAACGCGGCTGCGCGAAGAAGGGCGGCTTGGCACAATGAGTGTTAATGCGCTGGTTGTCGCAAAAGATTTCAAAAGCACCATAGATATGACGCCCGATGGCGTTGCCGAGTTAACAGCCTATTTTAATGCCCGGATAATCTATGGGCCGGGTGCGTTTGTCGAAGTTGCACAAGGTTATGAAGATTACGCGACAGCAATGAGCCGGAAGTTACTTCGGGAGCTGTCAACAATGCCTTTAGGGCAATTGCCAATTGCGCCCATCAAACGAGATATCCCGACTCGAACTGCATCCGCCTATGCGCCGAAAATCACGCCAGCGCCGCGTCAATAAATGTAGCGGATCTGATCGGTCCAATATCGTTCGATGCGACCAAGCGCATCGTTGATCGTGTTGATGTGTGTTGTGCCAACGGTTGTGTCTTGTTCAAGGCCACCGGCATGGCGCGTAAAAAGGTCATCGACGATCTTGCGAACCTCGCGCCCCCTTTCGGTCAGGCGAACACGAACCGAACGACGATCGATTTCGCACCGCTGATGGTGCATGAACCCCGTTTCGACCAGTTTCTTCAGATTGTACGATACATTTGATCCCTGGTAGTAGCCGCGCGATTTCAGTTCGCCCGCCGTCACTTCGTGATCGCCAACATTGAACAAGAGCAGGGCCTGAACTGCATTTATCTCAAGAATACCGAGGCGTTCGAATTCGTCTTTGATGACGTCCAGCAAAAGCCGGTGCAAACGTTCGACCAGGCCCAGACTTTCTAAATAGTCTTTTTTGTAGATCGGCGGCGCCGCTGTCTCGACTACTTGTTGATACATGCTCATTTACAGGTCTCCGCCCTTACTGCTCGCTTGCGCGGACAATTCACATCAAAGTCCGAAGATTAAGTTAAAACACGCAAATTTGCCGGCGATAGCTGGTGATTAATGCTGGGGAGTATTGATCGTCAAAGAGGCAATTGTCGAAATAGGTGGAACAAACGAACACGACGATTTGTGGAATGGCGCAGGTTTGCCAACGCAGTTCAAAAAGACTAGGCAATTGAATGGCTATCGCCAAACCCAAAACTCAGTTTACCCGTGCCGGTGATGTCGCCATCGCCTATCAGGTGGTAGGCGACGGGCCGGTAGACCTAATCTACATTTCCGGCTGGCTGCACAATATCGAAGTGGTCTGGGAGCATCCCGGCTATCGCCGTTTCCTTGAAGGGCTGGCAGAAAAATGCCGTGTGATCCTGTTCGACAAGCGCGGCACTGGCATGTCCGACCGGGACGTTGGCGCGCCGACACTTGAGGA
>JBPCWO010000306.1:0-3464 GCA_051009475.1 Boseongicola sp. | reverse complement strand
CAGTTACCCTAAGCGCATTTTACTTGATAGATACCGGCGACTTGGGTTCACATTCAGCGCCGAGGAAGTTTTTACCAGCCGCGAGGTTATGCTGACGGCAATGCGGACGCGCGCGCCGCGCCGCTTGGGCTTGATGTTACCGGACAAATACGGATCGGAGGAGATGGAGCACCTCGATGCCGTGTTCCTAGCCGACGATCCAGCTGTCTATGATGATATCGAAGAATTCCTTTTGATTGGCAGCGGCGAATGGACCGAGCGCCGCCAATCGATGCTGGAGGAATCGCTTCGCCGCAAACCGCGCCCGGTCTTGGTTGGTAATCCCGACATCGTCGCCCCACGCGAAACCGGCTTGTCGCGAGAACCTGGATATTACGCCCATCGACTTGCGGACGTAATCGGGCTCGCTCCCGAATTCTATGGCAAGCCATTTGCAAATATCTTTGAGTATGTCCTGACGCGATTGCCGGGGCCGATCAAAAGAGGCCGCATTGTAATGGTGGGCGATACCCTGCAAACGGATATACTCGGTGGTCGCGCCGCGGGACTAAAAACAGCTATGATCACAAATTTTGGGTCTCTCGCGGCACTTGATGCCGCTACCGCTGCAAAACGGTCAGGGATTGTGCCCGATTTTGTTCTGCCAGAACCGTGAAATGTCTTAGCGGGATGTCACGATAGGTGCGAACTCTGCGATTTCCCGCTTTGCACATATAAAGGGCGTTTTCTGATGGAGCAGTTTCCCTCGATCTTGGCGGATCTCGGGCATTTGCTGCAAATCAGAACTTAAGTGAAACCTGCAACTCGGTAGACAATGAAGCATTGGGTCATCACTTTCCAAAATTAAGACATCCCGACCTTACTGGCGCTCACGAAAAACGGACGGGCGTGCGCAAACAACCGCCGAAGCCGAAGAAAAACATGGGTTTGCGTTCACTTGCCCCCAACTTCGCCAAATTCTGACCACAAAAATGTCTTAAATCGATAGTCTACCAATTTCGCTCACACGCAACGGACCGAAGCCATTGGCTGGCGTGATTCAAAAGAACGAAGTTATCGATCTTCGTAGCTACCGCAGCTCCGAAGCTGATGATGTTTTGTCTGACGAGTCAGGTCCGCAATACCTTCCGGCAGGAACCACTCTGCTTTTGGGGCAGTACATTATCACAGGGTATTTGAACTGCGGTGGATTCGGAATCACGTACTTCGCAAACGACAGTCTTGGCCGCGTCGTAGTAATAAAGGAATGTTTCCCAAGCGAGTTGTGCTTCCGCTCTGGCAACCGAATGGTGGCCCGATCGCGGAAATTCAAAAAAGAGCTGGACTCGATCGTCACGCATTTCGTCAAGGAAGCGCATCGTCTTTCCACAGTGCGACACGAAAACATTGTCCACGTCCATCAAATATTCGAGGAAAATGACACCGCCTATATGGCGATGGATTTCATCGACGGGCAGGATCTTCTCGCGATCGTCGAAGAGGGCAAAAGGCGTTTCTCGGCAAAGGAAATTGAGAGTCTGGTTCTCAAGATGCTGGGCGCAATTAGATATGTCCATGACCGGGGCATGCTGCACAGGGACATCTCACCGGACAACATCCTGATAGATGGGAATGGTGAGCCGATCCTAATCGATTTCGGTGCTGCCCGCGATCATGGGAAAAAGAAAGCCCAACAAGACTACTCGAAACTGAAGTTTGTCAAAGACGGATATTCGCCGCAGGAATTTTACATCTCTGGTAGCGAGCAGGGGACCTGGAGCGATCTCTATTCATTTGCCGCGTCAATGTATCACGTTATCAGCGGCGAGCTGCCGGTCGATGGGCAGCGGCGGCTAGCTGAATTGGCAGCCAAGAAACCGGACCTTTACGAACCGCTTGCCGGCCGCGTCACCGGTTATTCGATGCGCTTTTTGCGGGCGATAGACAAATCGCTCGAGGTATTACCAGATCAGCGCATTCAAACGGCCGACCAGTGGCTGGAGTGCATATCGCCGAAACGCACAACAACGTCGCTCACCCAGCCTATTGGCGTCTCGAGCATGATCAACGCGTTGCCGGCGTTCGATGAACTCGCGTTAAGCAGCTACTACGCCAAGTTGGCTCCGCGGCAGGGACGTGTCTTAGCGGCAAGTGCGGCGGTCGTCGCAATCCTGTCGGGAATTGGGTTTCTCGGGCTGCAATGGGCAGCCTCTGGTGAATCAGCCCAAGTAGCTAACGCTGAAGACGCTGGGCTCGTTACCGCTGATGTGAATGAAGATGTAGCTGTTGTTTTGGAAAAGCCGCCTGCGGAGATGCTGGGCAGGGCACAAACCGACATCTCACTTGGCGTGGAACTGGCGTTTGGCCTGCCGCTTGCGGTCGGGGCACCGGAAATCAGCGTTGCCGACGCACCCCAGGCGAGCCAGCCCGACCTACTTCCGAGTGGCACAGCGGTGTTCGAAGCTGCACCACTGATCGGCCAAGACGCACCAAGTCTGAGAGCTCCGGCCGCTGCGGAGCAGTCCGGCGGGTTTTCGAAAGAAGCATCGGTCAACTGGATTGCCAGGATCGATCCACTCCCTCCGCATGCCATTGTGCTTGGCGAGGCGCCGAGTGTCCCGCAGCCGGCTATCAAACTGGCATCCATCGAAGTCCCCCAGATCGGAAACCTGAAATTGCCGCCAGTTGACGCCGGCACGGAGCGGCTTTCAGCTATGAAGCATTTATCCGCGGCGACCACCAAGCCCGGGTCGGCACCACCGCCCATTGAGCCTTTGCCGAGTAAAGCAAGTCCGACAACTGCTCTGAAGGTTTTGAGTAATGGCCCGGTAATCGACGCTGAGACACACGGACCGGCTGCCGGCACGCTGGTCGCCAAGTTCGACGGCGGCGCGAAATTGCCTGACGTCAAGGCGGAAAGCATGGTCGCGCCTGCAGTGCAGCAGGCTCCGGAATTCTTTTCGACACAAACATTGGCCCAAACTCAGGTCATTTTTTCGCATTGGGATGTGCGTATGCCATTCGAGGCTAATCTAGAGCGCGTTCGCAATGCCAACACCGCGCGGATCGCATCGATCTCTGAACAGGCGGATTTATTGGTGTCCGGTGATTGGATAGCCGAGGGGGTAATTATTTACTCTTTCAACGGCGAAAAGCTTGCTGACGACACTCCGATTTCGGTGCATGTCCTCAAGTCGCTTCACATCGATCTTGATGGGTATGCCCGTGCGACGGTGCGCTATCGCAACCCGGCCGCAGGTGTACTCGACCGTGGACTATTGGCGGTGCCAGTCGTTCGCGAGTTGGGGCTTGCCGATGGCAGCCTGATTGAAGCTCGTAAGGTCGATGCGAACTGGACGTTGAGCGTCAAATCGGTCGGTCTAGCGGATAACGGGCTGCGGGTCGGGGATATCGTGGTCAAAGAGAATTCGACCGGGATTGTCTTCGCATCACACGAAGACCTAGCCGAAAGTCTGAACTCACTT